>CAZAQY010000330.1:0-8398 GCA_964486845.1 uncultured Pirellulaceae bacterium | reverse complement strand
TCTACAGTAATTAACGAGGAGGTAACTGTCTCAGTCATATTGGCACAGAGGGACCCGCACGCCACTTCCACGCCGTTCCGCTGCACGTGATCGCATTTTCGTGTTGGCAGCATCCCGTCCGGCGCAGTCCATGGGCCGGTCGCGGTTACCTGCTCGGTGCCGGTCGAGGCCGGCGGGGCCACGGCAATTTTTCGTTCGCGGGTCTCTGGTTCGTAGTGGAACGAATCGGGTTTCGCGATGTGACGGCAGATGTTGTCCCAGATGCGGATGCGGCCGTGCTGGTTCTGATGGACGGGATCGCCCACCAGCGCCGCCGGTTCCAGGCCGGTGCGCTGCAGGTACTCCGCCAACTCGCGGCGGTTTTCGACAAACTCCGCGCCGTGCTGGCGGCAGATCTCGCGGATCTTGCCGATCGGCACTCCCTCAAAGACTTCGATTTCCTGCGGCGTCAATTTGCTCCGCTGAAAGAAGTGCAGGCTGGGCACAATCACGTCGGCCGTGGTGGATCGGCGGATCTCGGTCAGCAGGGCGTCGAGGCCCTCCAGCGAGCCGTTGGTGTAGGTGAAGATCAAGTCTGGCTGCTCGGCGCGGACGAACTGGCGGACCCAGCCGCGGGCGAAGTCCCACGGCGTGCCGCTGCCGGCATGTTTCTTGTAGACGATCGGCGGCGCGTTGGGGAACCGATCGCGGATCGCTCGAATCAGCGGATACTCGTCGTCTTGGGAATTCGTCCAACTGGAGCCCACGGCCCAGATCAGAAACGGTTTGCCGGGCAACCCGGCGCGGCCTTCCCACTTGGCCACGGACAGGGCCAGGTTCTTGCCGTCGTCCGGCCGCGGCGTCACGTCGTAGGGCGGCAGGTTGGCCCGCTCGGCCTCGTAAGCCGCCGACATCTCCGCTTCGCTCGCCGTGCGCAACTGAAAATCGTCCACGGCGATGAAGTCTCCATCCGGCACCTCTGGTTGGCAGCGAATATGAAAACGGATGGTCTGGCATTGGACCGGGAACCAGAAGTAATAGCCCACGCGCCGCCACTGGTCCTATCATGGGACCATAAGGAGAACGGTTCATGCGATTCACCACTAGCCACGGTCTTGCGCTCGCCACGATCTTCGTGATCGTCCTTGCCGGCGCCGAAGAGTCCACGGCCGAGCCGCCGCCAGATGGGCTTGTCGCGTGCTGGAAGGACGGCATGCTGCCCAACAGCGCGGACATCCCCGTGCTGGAAGGCGTCCGGTTCTGCGTCATCAAGCCGCATGAGCCCCAGGTGGACGGCGGCAACTGGCTGCTGGGCGTCGCCTTGGCTTGGCACCAGGGCCGACTGTACGCATCCTACGGGTTCAATACGGGCGCGGAAAACACGGCCACCGAGCAAGCTCACGTCCGGGTCAGCGACGATGATGGAAAGACCTGGGGAAATGTCGTCACCCTGGATGCCGGGGAGGGGAACCTGGGCGTCAGTCACGGCGTGTTCCTTTCGCACCAGGAGAAGCTGTGGGCGTTCCACGGCGCGTTCTACGACGATTTCCAGCGGACGCACACGCGGGCCTATGTGTGGGACGAGGCCACCGGAAGATGGCAGCCCAAGGGCGTCGTGGTCGACGACGGCTTCTGGCCCATGCAGGAACCGCTGAAGATGGACGACGGCAACTGGATCATGGCCGGCGCCCGGGTCTGTTTTGGCTACAGCCATCTCGCGGGGCACCTGCCGGCCGTCGCCGTCAGTCACGGCGAGGCCTTCACCCGCTGGGACCTGGTGGTGATCCCCAACCACGCCAGCGTTCCGGCCAATTCTATCTGGGGCGAGTCGACGGTGATGATCGACGGTGCGCGGATCATGAACGTGTCGCGTTGGGGGAATCCCTTCGCGCTGGCTTCCCACAGCACCGACTACGGCCGCACCTGGACGCCGGCCATGGCCACCAATCTGCCGATGGCGGCGAGCAAACCTTACTGCGGAACGCTCAGCACGGGGCAAATCTATCTGATCGGCACCACGACCGGCGACAGCGGCAATCGCCGATCCCCGCTGACCATTGTGGTGAGCCGGCCCGGTGAGAAGGCGTTTTCCCGCGTGTTCGTCATCCGGCACGCCGTGTTCCCCGACGGGCCGGGCCCGTCGCACGCCAACGCGTCGCTGTGCTATCCGTACGCGGTCGAACACGATGGCAAGCTTTACGTCGGGTACAGCGTCAAGAACTACCGGACCGCCGAATTGGCCGTCATTCCTCTGGAGAAAATCCGGTGATGGTGGATCGAATTCTCAAATTACTGCTGGCCGTGGGGCCCGGGATCTTTGCCATCGGGTACACGGTGGGCACGGGCAGCGTGACCTCGATGGCCAAGGCGGGGAGCCAGTTCGGGATGCAACTGCTCTGGGTGCTGGCCCTGAGTTGCCTGTTCTCGTGGGTGATGATGGAGGCCGGCGGACGCTTCGCGCTGGTGACGGGCGACACGGCGGTCCACGGTTGCCGGAGGCATCTGCCGGGCGGGAAATGGCTGGCGATCCTGATGGTGATCGGCGTGGTCACCGGGCAATGGTGTTGCCTGTCGGGGCTGGTGGGGCTTTCGTCCGCGGCCCTCTACGAAGGTCTGCGCCTGTTCATTCCGTCGCTCACGGACAACGCCTACTGGCCGGTTTTGGCGATTGCCGTGACGATCATGGGCCTGATGTACGCCATGCTTTGGCATGGCGGTTATTCGTTTTTTGAGAAGGTGTTGATCTTCTTCGTCATGATCCTGGGAGTTTCGTTCATTGTCTCCATGTTCGTCGTGCTGCCGCCGCTGGGGCAAGTGGCGCGCGGTTTGGTGCCCACCATCCCTGCGGTCCCCGGCGCGCACCTGATGGTGGCTGCGTTCGTGGGGACCACGATGGCCGCGCCGACTTTTGTGGTTCGTCCGCTGCTGCTCAAGGCGAAGGGCTGGACGCGCGACGACCTGCGCCAGCAGTCGGTAGATGCGCTGACCGGGGCGGCGCTGATGTTTGTGGTCAGCGGGGCGATCATGGCCTGCGCGGCCGGTGCGCTGTTCCGCCGGGGACTGGAGATCAACGAGGTGCTCGACATGGTGCACACCCTGACGCCGGTGGCGGGGCGATACGCGGTGGCTTTGTTTCTTGTCGGAACCCTGAGCGCCGGGCTGTCGTCGGTGTTTCCGATCTGCATGGTCGCACCGCTGTTGATCAGTGACTATCGCCGAGGCGAGTTTGACAGCCGCTCGACGCTGTTCCGCATCCTGTGCGGAGTCGCGTGCGTGCTGGGCTTGGCGGTCCCGGTCTTTGGCGCCAATCCGATTGCGGCGCAGATTGCCACGCAGGTTTCGCAGGTTTTCGTGCTCCCGCTGGTGATCGGCGTCTTTTTCGCGCTGGTCAACCACCAGGGGCGCATGGGCCCGCACCGGGCCGGGTGGTTTCTCAACGCGGGCATGATTACTGCCTTCGCTTTTTCGCTGGTGATGTCGTTCGTCGCCGTGAAAGGCCTGACGGGGTTTTTCCGGTGACCCAATGGCGTGACGCTGGCCTGGCTCTGGCTGACGGCCTGGACAACCACAACAAAAAGACCTTAAATATCACCGGAGAGATTTGATGAACGAGCCTATTTTCCGTCGACCCGAACCTGGGCGCCTGTTTCGGCACCTGGTGGCATGGTCGCTCGTCGCCGTCTTCCAATTCTGCAGCGCCGACGTTCGCGGCGAAGCCGATCCGCCTGGTGCGCTGCGTGCCGGTCTGGCTCGCGTGTGCATTACGCCGGAAAAACCCCTGTGGCTTCACGGCTATGCGGGCAAGCCACGGTTTCGACCGTTCGAGGGCAAGCTCAACGATTTGTATGCCAAGGCGATGGCCCTGGAGGACGCTCGCGGAGAGCGGGCCGTGCAGATCGCCGTCGACCTGTGCGTGATCCGCGCGAACGCCGACAAGTATGTCGACGACGCCCGCGGACTGGTCGCCGACATCGGCTTCTACTCGGCGGACGCGGAGCAAACGCTCGTCAAAGCCGTCTGCGCCCTGGAGCACTTCAGTCACGACAACGGCCGGACGTGGTCGGACCCGTGCGAACACAATTTCCCGATGGCGTCGTCCAAAATCTATGCCGGCCTGCTCAGCACGGGTCAGCGCTATCTGTTGTGCAACCTTCCGGCCAGCCGCCGCCGCGACCTGCTGGTGGTCGCAGTCAGCCGTCCGGGCGAAAAGGCGTTCGTCAAAATGTGGAAAATCCGTGACGGTCACGCCCCGGCCCTGAAGGCCGGGCCGGAGTGGTCCTACCCATGCGCGGTTGAAGCGGAAGGCAAACTTTACGTCGTCTGCACCTCGGAGAAGCATCACTGCGCGATGACCATGATTCCGGTCGAGTCGCTCGTCGCTCAGGCTTCTCCGTCGGGCAACGGCACATCCAGACTGTGATCGAACAAGGAGATGCGAAATGGACAGGAATACTTTCACTCGCCGGAAGTGGCTGGCAGTAACGACTACTGCGTTTGCGGGAGCCGTTTGCACGCCGCCCGTATCAGCCCAATTGCCGCCGTCGAAAGAAGGCACGGTAAGGGATCGCCTGTGGCTGTTTGGGAGCCCGGCCGGCAGCACCGCGCCGCACACGGGCCGCCGGACGGTGATGAGCCCTGCGGAAGGGGCGTTGTACCTGGGAATTCCCAACGTTTACATGAATCAGGCCAATGCGGGCCCGGAAGCGAAACTCGGCCGGTTCGAACCGCCCTTTGAACCCTACGCGATCGCTTTGCGGCCGTTCAAGCGCGTTCTCTGGGGGCTGGTCGGATCGGGCGGATTCACGACCGCCGAGGAACGCAAGGAAGGTTTGGACTTGATCCTCAAAACGCCCAACTTCGTCGGGGCGCATCTGGACGACTTCTTCACTTCCAAGGCAACCGGACAGCAGGCCGTGCTGACACTGGATGAGTTGCGGGAGATTCGCCGGACTCTGAAAGCGGGTGACCGTCCGCTGGAGATCTATTCCACCTATTACACGACGCTCTTGAAACTTCCACTCGACGATTACCTGAAGCTGCTTGACGGCGTCACCTTCTGGACGTGGAAACCCGAGGACCTTGTTCATCTGGAGGCGAACGTGGCGAAGGTCAAGGAAGTCGCTCCGCACCTGAAGCTGATCTTGGGCTGTTATCTTGTGGACTTCACTCGGAAAACATCCATCCCGATCCCGGCCATGCAGCGGCAGTGCGAGTACGGAGTGGAAGCCCTCAAACAGAAACGCATCGAGGGCATGATGTTTCTCAGCAACGGCGTGATGGACGTGGGCTTCGAGGCGGTCGATTGGACGCGGGAGTGGATCCAGAAGGTCGGAGACGCACCGATCTGATTGTCTCACGCGGTCGCCGGCGGGGAGCATCGTCTGTCCAGACCGTGTGGTACGAAATCGAGGTGCGGCAGGACCGTTCAGCCCGGCATGGTGAAAAGGGCGCGAGGAACGAAAAGATACGCCAGGTATGGACGTGCCGGGATGCTACGGGTGTGCGCCGCGGCCTTGGTACGGCAGCATTTCAGGTGCTTTCGCAACTGGAAAGGGAGCGAGCATGATTCAACTCAATTTGCTGTGGGGCGGGCTGCTGGCCGCGATGATGGGGGCGAGTCCCGCGACGCTGGATGAGAACTTCCGCGACGTGCCGGTGGTCGACCGGCCGTGGTGCTACTGGTGGTGGATCAACGGGCACGTCGACAAGGAGACCATCACCCGCGACCTGGAAGCGATGCGGCGGGCGGGGTTCGGCGGGCTGCTGATGTTCGACGCCCGCGGCTACTGGGACGACAAGGGACACGTCGTCCTGCCCAAGCCCAAGATGGAGTTCATGAGTCCGCAGTGGCGGGAAATGCTGGCGTTCGGGATCCAGGAGGCCGCCCGCGTGGGCTTGCAGGTCAGCGTCAACCTCAGCAGTTGCGCCGGGGCGCTCAAAGGACCCTGGGAAGTGGGCGGCGACGCGCCCAAGCGGCTGATTTGCCAGACCACGGCCCTGCCGGGAGGAACGCGTTTTGCCGCGGCGTTGACCAGGCCCGACCGGAAACACTTCTGGGACATCGCCACCTTCGCCGTCCGGTATGGCGGTCCGCCGCTGGCAGGCAACACGGAGTGGGTCAATGCCGGCGACGGCGTGTACACGATGAGGGCGGCCTCCGGCAAACGAGTCGGTGAGCAGGCCGCCGTCGAACACCGCACGGCGGAGGAGATCGTCGACCTGACGGACAAGGTGGACGCGCAGGGCCGTCTCGCCTGGGACGTGCCGCCGGGCCAGTGGGCGCTGGTGCGTTTCGGCTTCACGACCATCGACGGCCACGAGTACGACGTGGACGTGCTCGACCCGCAGGCGGTGGAGGCGCACTTCAACCGCATGGGCAAGGCGATCCTGGCCGATGCCGGCCCGCTGGCGGGCCGGACACTGACGCACTTCTACAGCGTGAGCTGGGAGGGCGCGGTGCCGGCGTGGACCGGGGCATTTGAGCGAGAGTTCGCCAAGTACCGCGGCTACGCGATCCGGCCTTGGCTGCCCGTTCTGGCGGGCTTCGTGGTCAAGAGTGAAGACGCGTCGCGGGCGTTCTTGAGCGACTACCGCCGGGCTCGCAACGACTGTTTCCGGGACAACTTCTACGGCAACATGTTGGCGCTGTCGCACCAGCACGGGCTCAAGTGGCATGCCGAGTCGGGCGGGCCGTGGGTGCGGACGCCGGAGGTCTTCGGCGAGGCCGACCAACTGGCCTTCCTTGCCCGCACGGACATGCCGCAGGGCGAGTTCTGGTACACGGCCAGCGCCGATCGGCGCGGCCGCCAGATGAGCCGGCCGCAGGCCAACACCGCGCATATCTACGGCAAACGGCTGGCGGCCGCCGAGGCCTTTACGCACATGGTGCGCCACTGGTCGGCTTCTCCCGCCGTGCTGAAACGCGCGGGCGACGAGAGTTTCGTCGACGGCGTCAACCAGTTCGTCTGGCACACCTTCACCTGCTCGCCAAAGGAGTTCGGCGTGCCCGGCATCGAGTATTTCGCGGGCACGCACATCAACCGCCACGTCACGTGGTTCGAGCAGGCCGCGCCGTTCATCACGTATCTCGCCCGCTGCCAATACCTGCTGCGGCAGGGACATTACGTGGCGGACGTGTGCGCGTACGTGGGGGACACTCCGTATCAGCACTGGGGCCGCTACACCACGAAATGGAACGACCGGGCCACGCTCGAGTTGCCGCCGGGGCACGGCTACGATGTGATCAACACCGAGGCCCTGCTGAGGCGTGCGTCGGCCCGGGACGGCGCGATCGTGCTGCCCGACGGCATGACCTACCGCGTGCTGGCCGTGGATCTGGCCGAGCCGCAGGCGCCGTTGGCGACGCTGCGCAAGATCGCAGAACTCGAGCAGGCCGGGGTGCCGGTCGTGTTCGGGGAACGCAAGCCGCTGGGCTCGCCGGGACTCGCGGGGGGCAACGACGAGGTGTCGCGGCTGGGCGAAGAATTGTGGAAGGACTCGCCGTCGCTGGCTGCGATCCTGAACGAAAAACAACTGCCGGCCGATTTCGAAGGACCGTTCGAATACACGCACCGGCGTGACGGAGCGACCGATATCTATTTCGTCGCCGGTACGGGCAAGGGCGAGTGTACGTTCCGCGTCCGCGGCCGGCAGCCCGAATTGTGGGATCCGGTCAGCGGCCGGATCGATGCGGGCGTCGCGTGCCAGACGACCTCTGACGGCCGGACGCGCGTGACGCTCGATCTGCCGCAAGACGGCTCGGTGTTCGTGGTGTTCCGTAGCCAACTCGCGGAGCGTTCCGGCAGGAAAGTCGAACCGGGCGCACCGGTCCAAGTGTTGAGCGTGGACGGGCCGTGGGAGGTGCAGTTCCAGGCTGGGCGGGGCGCGCCGGAGAAGGCGGTCTTCCCGGCGCTGGTCGATTGGACGAAGCACGCCGATAGCGGCGTCAAGTACTTCTCCGGCACGGCGACCTACCGCGGGACCGTCGAGGTCACGGCGGGGCAAGCGGCGCGCAAGGCGGTGCTGCAGTTGGGCGAAGTGCTCGCGTTGGCGCGGGTGCAGGTGAACGGCAAGGATCTCGGCGTCGTGTGGACCGCCCCGTGGCAGGCGGAGCTGACCGGCGCGCTGCAGGCGGGCGCGAACCGGTTGGAGATCGAAGTCACGAACCCGTGGTCAAACCGCCTGATCGGCGACGCCGGCCTGCCGCCCGAGCAACGCATCACCAGGAGCAACCTCCAGTACGAGAAAGGCCCGCGGACGCTCAAAGCCTTCCAAGGCTACGCGTCCGAGGACCCGCTCCAGCCCTCCGGCCTGCTGGGCCCCGTGCGCCTGGAGTTGTACTGAGCGGCGGGCCAAAAAGAAAAAGCCTCGTCAGCAGAATTCGTGGGTGAATTCTGGTTCGGGAAGATGCCCAAGTTGA
>CAZAQY010000329.1:0-8402 GCA_964486845.1 uncultured Pirellulaceae bacterium | reverse complement strand
GCAACCCGCGAAAATCCAGGGACTTCCGCCGCTATGTCAGGAGATCTGAACTTACGCCGCTCTCGCCACTGCTCGAACTGTCGCCGGCCGATCTCCAGCTCGGCAGGCAAGTTCCCTGTACTTCTCGTCCCCATCGGCTGTCCTCCGCAAGCTATCGCTTCGACAGCCAACCATACCTCCCCCCGGAAAAAGATTCATGCACGCTTGCGGAAAGGACACGGTCTATTTGTCGACGTCGCCGGACGGCTTGCAGAACGCCATTTCCTTGGGCACGGCCTCGCACAGCGGAGCCCTGGATGCCGGCAAAAGCTACACCCGCAGCCTGGCCGTGACGATCCCGGTGAGCATCGAAGGCCCGTGATACTTTTGGGTGGCGACCGACAACGGCAACCAGGTGTTCGAGCATATTTTCGAGGGCAACAACCTCGATGTCCGGCGCGGCGAAGACACGCAGCCGAAGCCCACGAACGTCACGATGACGCCGCCGGACCTGGAAGTGGACTATGTGAACGCGCCGGCCAATGCCCAGGCCAGCCACCCGATGACGTTCACGTACCAGGTGACGAACTACGGCGTGGCGGCGACGCCCAACAGTTCCTGGGCGGACGCCTACTACCTGTCGGCCGACGCGACACTGGACGCCGGCGATCTGTATCTGGGCAGACTCACGCACTATGGGGCCCTGGACGTGTCCGGGGCGGCCAACGATTCCTACACGCGGACGGCGACCTACGCGTTGCCCAACGGCCTGACGGGCGACTTCTACGTACTGGTCAAGACGGATTCGTCCAACGTCGTGTTCGAGGGTCCGGCGGGCTCAAAGGGCGAGAGCAACAACGTGAAAGCCAGTGCTGGCCGGGTTCACGTCGTCTCCAATCCGCCGGACCTGGTGATCGTCCCGGGCAGCTTCGAACCTTGGGCGACGGCCCAGGCGGGCAGTTTCCTCCGCGCGACGTGGGGAGTGCTGAACCAGGGCACTGGGTCCACGGTCGGCGGCACATGGACGTGCAAAGTCTACGCTTCGCTCGACAACACGAAGGGCGGCGCTGACGACCGCTTGCTGGCCACCTTTGTGCGGAACGGCGATCTGGCGGCCGAGGGTTTCTATTACGCGATCGACAGACAGATCAACATTCCCATCGATCTGTCCGGGACGATCTACCTGTACGTCCGCACCGACGCGGACAATCAGGTCTACGAAGGTGCCAACGAAAACAACAACGATTCGGGCCTGGTTCCGGTGACCATCGTCCAGCACTTGGCGGACCTGCAGGTCACGGCCCTGGACCCGATCGCCGGTCCGATCCGGGCGGGTGACTGGGTGACCGTTCGCTGGACCGTGCAGAACCTGGGCACCGGCCGGACCAACGCGCTCAGGTGGCGGGACCGCATCTACCTCTCGCCGGACAACGTGCTGGGCAACGGCAACGACACGCACCTGAGCAGCCTGACTCGCACGAGCCCGTTGGAGGCCGGCGAGTCCTACGCGGCCTCGGCCAGCGTGCGGATCCCGGCCGGCGTCTCCGGTCCGTTCTATCTCGGCGTCTGGGCCGACGCGGACGGCTCCGTCTTTGAAGGGGCGCTGGAGAACAACAATGCGCGGCTGAGAGGGTTGGGGGTCGATCCGGACGACCCGGACGACCCTGGACCGATCGAACCGCCGCCGCCGGGGACCGTGCTCGTTCCCGATCTGGTGTTGGTGAGCGTGGACGCCCCGCCGGAAGCCTACAGCGGCCAGGCGTTCTCGCTCAGTTGGACCGTCCGCAACGACGGGGATCCGACGCCGCGCGGCTGGTACGACCAGGTCTACCTGTCGCTGGATCAGATCTACGACCCGGGAACGGACATCTCCTTGGGACACGTGTCTCATGCGTCCTTGGGATCGAGTCAAAGCTATACGGAGACGCGGTCCTTCAGCATCCCCCGCGGTCTGTCGGGACCGTTCTACGTGTTCGCCGTCGCGGATCGGGGCAGCTACCTGAACGAATCCAACGAGCTGAACAACGCCAACTACGACCGCACGTCGATGCTGGTGAACCTGGTTCCGCCCGCCGATCTGGTCGTGGGCGTCATCACGGTGCCGGCCAACGCCTCGCCGGGGGTGAACGCGACGATAACCTATACCGTTGACAACCGCGACATCCGCAACCAGATTCCGGAGAGCGACGAGACGAACAACATCGCCGCGTCGTTGGACCGGGCCGCCGTCGACGCCCAGTCGCTGGAACTGGGCGTGCCGGGCCTCGGCACGCTGTCCCGCGGCCAGTCGCTGTACTACAAGGTTCAGGTGCCTGCGGGCGAGACGTTGCTGGTGACCTTCGACAGCGGCGCCGAGGAGGCGTTCACGGAGTTGTACGTGAGCTTCGAGCAGATGCCCAACCGCACGCGCTCGGATTTTGCCGCCATCGAACCGTTTCAGCCGGATCAGCGCGTGGTCGTGCCGCTGACTCAGGAGGGCACGTACTACCTCTTGGTTTACGGGAACCAGAGCGGTGGGGTGAGCGATCCTCATTCGATCCTGGCCCAACGGATCGATTTCTCGGTGTTCGATACCAGCTATGGCCGCGGCGGCAATGCCGGCGATCTGACCATCGAAATCAAGGGAGCGAAGTTCGACCGGACGGTCACCGCCCGGCTAGCGAATAGTGGCGGCGCAGATCGTCCCGCCGTGGAGATGTACTACACCAGCTCAACCAAAACCTTCGCGACCTTCGATCTCAGGGGACTTGCTCCCGGCCCCTGCGACGTGGTGGTAGAAAACGGACATGGCGACCGGGTGACCGTCACGGACGGACTGCTGGTGGTCGAGGGGGGAGGGGGAAATAACCGTCCCTCGATTCAGGCGCCGCGGAGAGTGCGCCGCAACCGCGGATTCGAGTTCACGGTGAGCTGGGGTAACGACGGGATTAACGATATCCTGGCTCCGCTTCTGGTGGTCGGCAATACCGTCCCATTCGGCTTCCGCACCGGCGATCAATCGGCGGGGACGCGTCTCACGTTCTTGGCCGTCAGCAGCGACGGCCCTCCCGGCATTCTCCGGCCCGGCCAGAGCGAGCAGATCACCTTCTACAGTTACAGCGATGCCAATCCCGGCACCTACAAGGTCTACGTCGATCGTCTGTACGAGGATCTCCAGACGCCGTTCAACTGGGAAGCGATCCGTGTCGGTCTGGTGCCGCCGGGCATGTCGGACGAGGATTTCGCGCCCATCTTCGCGCAGTTGGTCGCGCAAGTCGGGACGACCACGCCATCATCTTGACATCGCAGTTGGCGGCCCTCGAAGTCCTGAACCGCGCGGCGGATGTACCCGTGAGGACCGACTTCGACGCGATCCCAGAGCGCGTCTCCGTACCGGTCCCGCCCTCGGACGACGACGAATGCTGCGAGGGCGACGAATGCGACGACGATGACGACATCGACCGGCCCGTTGCGGTGGACCCCAACGATATCTTCGGTCCCCAAGGCTATGGGGACGAACACTGGATCGAAGCGGATCGCCAGCTGGGCTACACGATCCGCTACGAAAACGACCCCGCCTTCGCCACTGCGCCGGCCCAGAAGGTGACCATCACCCAACAGTTGGATTCCAATCTGGACTTCCGCACGTTCCGTCTGGGCACCTTCGGGTTCGGCGGTTTGGTGTTCGAAGTGCCGGAGAACCGGGCCTCGTACAGCACGCGGATCGATCTGGTCCAGGAGCGCGGCTACTATGTGGACGTGACCGCCGGGATCGACGTGTTTACGGGCCAAGCGTTCTGGACGCTGGTGACCATCGATCCCGAGACGGGCGAGCAGCCCCTGGAGGCCGGCGTGGGCCTCCTGCCGGTCAACAACGACGAAGGAGCAGGCGAAGGCTACGTCACGTTCTCCGTGCGTCCCAGGCGGACCGCGCACACTGGGCGACGTCGTGGACGCCCAAGCCCGCATCGTGTTCGACACCGAGGCGCCGATCGATACGCCGGCGATCTTCAACACGCTGGATGCCGTGAAACCGGAAATCGCCGTCCAGGCCCTGCCGACGGCGGCCGACGCCGCCAGCTTCCTCGTCTCCTGGGCCGGCAGCGACGACGAAGGCGGCTCCGGCCTGGCCGCTTTCAACGTGTTCGTCTCCGACAACGACGGGCCGTTCGCGCCTTGGCTGCTGGGCACGCAGTTGACCGAGGCCGAGTTCCTGGGCGCCGAGGGCCATCGCTACGCCTTCTACAGCGTGGCCTTCGATAACGCCGGCAACCAGGAAAGCGCGCCCGCCACGCCCGACGCGACCACCGTCACGCCGGGCGGCACGGCCACGATCGGCGATCTCGTGTGGGCCGACACGGACGGCGACGGAATCCAGGACGCCGGCGAAGACGGTCTGCCGGGCGTGACCGTCAAGTTGTACCTGGCCGGCGGCACCGAACCGCTGGCCGAAACGACGACGGACGCGGACGGCGCTTACAGCTTCCCCGACCTGGACATCGCCAAGTCGTACTTCCTGGAGTTCATCGCTCCGGCCGGGTACGCCTTCAGCCCGCCCGGCGCCGGCGACGACGCGCTGGACAGCGACGCCGCCCTGGACACCGGGCGTACGGAGGTCTTCACCGTCGTCAGCGGCGCCAACTCCCAGTGGGATGCGGGACTGCTCGAACTCGGCTCGCTCGGCGGCGTCGTGTGGCGGGACAACGACGGCGACGGAGAACAGGACGACGGCGAGCCGGTGTTGCCGAACCAGATCGTCTATCTGGACACGAATCAGGACGGCGACAAGGACGACGGGGAACCGGAGCGGACAACGGACTCGGACGGCCGGTATCTGTTCGAGAACCTGCGGCCCGGCCACTACGTCGTGCGGCACGTGGTGCAGGACGGGTGGGAGCAGACCCATCCGGGCACGGGCGGAGCCACCGCGTTCACGTACACCGGCTCGGACGCGGCGCTCTTCACTCCCGGCGTCATCCAGTTTGCAGGCCTTGCCCCGGCCCAGTTGTCCAGCCGCTTGGACGTCAATGGCGACGGCTATTGGACCGCCGCCGATGTGATCCTGATCGTCAACGCCTTGAATGCCGGTACAGCCGACGACAGCGCCGCCGTCCGGCGGCAATCCGTCAGTGACCCGCGGGACGTGAATGGAGACGGGGTGATCAGCCCCCTCGACGCCCTGATCGTCATCAATCGGATCAACGCCTACGGCGGCGTGCTGGCACAAGCCGCGCTGGCCTCCGGCGCCGCAACGGCTGCCAACCCAGCCAACCAGCTGATCGGACTGGATGCCCTGCGGTCGGACGCGCGGTTCGCAGACTTGGACGGAAGCGGGCTGTCGGTCGTGGTCATCGACACGGGCATCGACTCCGATCATGCTTTCTTCGGTCCCGACGCCGACGGGGACGGCGTGGCCGACCGGATCGTGTTCCAGTACGACTTTGCCGACGGCGACGCAGACGCGGGCGACGTCGCCGGTCACGGCTCGCACGTGTCCAGCATCATCGCTTCGCAAGACAGCGCCTATCCCGGCGTGGCTCCAGGCGCTGACGTGATCCATTTGAAGGTCTTCAGCGACAGCGGACGCGGGAACTTCGCCTATTTGGAGCAGGCCCTGCAGTGGGTGATCCGGAATGTGGACGCGTACCGGATTGCCGCCGTCAACCTATCGCTGGGCGACGGCCAGAACTGGGCCCAAGCGGTGAGTCTGTACGGCGTGGCCGACGAGTTGGCGGCCTTGGATGCGCTGGGCGTGATCACCGTGTCGGCCGCCGGCAACAGCTTTGCGATCTACGGCGGGCGTGAAGGCTTGGCTTACCAGGCGGCCGATCCGCACTCGCTGGCCGTGGGGGCCGTGTGGGACGGCGAGCGCGGATGGCAGACGTTCGGAGCGTACGGGACCGACTACACCACGGCCGCGGACCGCATCACCAGTTTCTCGCAGCGTGACGCCCGGGACCTGGACGCGCTGGCGCCGGGGGCCTTGATCACGGCCGCCAATGCCACCGGCGGCGTGGCCACAATGCGCGGCACGAGCATGGCCGCGCCGTACGTGACGGGCGCGGCGGTGCTGGCCCAGCAGTTGTCGCTGCAGCAACACGGCCGGCGGCTGTCGTTGGCGCAGTTCCGCAACCTGCTGCAAGCGTCGGAGGCCGCCGTGGTCGACGGCGACGACGAGGACGACAACGTGCCCAACACGGGACACACCTTCTTCCGTCTGAATCTGCCCGCCTTGGCCGACGCCGTCTGGAACTTCGCTCCGTCCGTCGATGACGGCGGCAGCAGCGGCGGCGGCGTATCGGAAAAGTTTGTGACCCTGTACGCGAAAGGCACCTATCATGAAGCCAAGATTTCTTCTCCTGGGAACGTTGCTGGTCCTATTCGGAGCATCCGCCGGCGCTGCGGCGATACAGATCAACATCGGGAATGCGAACGTACCAGCCGGCGGTATCCGCACGATTGAGTTGACTTTGGTAGCCGATGCCGACACGCCGTTTCTCTCCGGGTTCTACTTCAACTTGAGCATCAACACTCCGTACGGATCTGGCAGCTTGCTGAACTTCGTCGAGCCGCGACCGGGCTACGAAGCCGATTCAGACTATGTTTTCAAGGGTGCGACACTTGCCGGCCCCAGCGGCGATACAGGCCTGTCTTCCCCCGACCCAGGCCCGCACTGGTTCGCGTCAGACGCGGCGGACGACCCCTCGCTACCGACGTACGTTGGTGCCCCCTATTCCCTCGGCTTCGTCCCGTTGACCGCAGGAACCTCCTATTTGCTGGCCCGTCTTAATCTTACCCATACTTCCATGCCGTCGCCCTACGATCCTTCGGGTCAACAGTTCACGGTTACGCTGGAAGACCTTGATACGGCCTTTTTCGACGAGACGTTTGACACCGAAATCCCCTTCACGTCCACGCCCGGCACGGTGACCATTCAGGGCGGTGTCGGCGTGGTTCCCGAACCTAGCAGCCTGTTGATCTTCGCGGGTCTGGCCCTCTGCGCCGCGCCGTGTCTGCGGCGTCGCCGCCGCCGCACGACGTGAGCCGTCCTGACGCTCTGGGTTCCCGGCCTTGCCCGGGTGACGGCTCCCCGCCGCCGACAGCGTGAGCGCCGCAGTCAGGACAGACCGGCGACACGGGCGAACCTCGCAGCGCGCCCGCCTGCTCTTCCTTGTTGCTTCGTCATTCGAGCTTCGTCCTTCTTTCTCTCCGCCGTGGCCGTCGGAGGTTGGCCGACGGCGGCGGGCGTGGTATCATGGGACACAGCGGGCAAACGCGCCGCGCGGCAGCGCGGGTCGAGCCGGCTGAGGAGCAATTCGTATGGCCGCGATCATTCAGCTCAGGCACGTCAACTATCCCGAATCGGACGGCAAGCCCATGGGTGAAACGGACGATCATCGCCAGGAAATGGTCCGGCACATCGAGGTGTTGGAGGACTTCTTTCAGGGGCAGAAGGTTTACGTCTCGGGCAATTTGCTGGTGTACTACGTGCAAGGGAACCCGCGCAAGTACGTCGTGCCGGACGCCTTCGTCGCCAAGGGGATCTCGCCGCGAGCGCGGCGGGTGTACAAGATCTGGGTGGAAGGCAAGGCGCCGGACGTGGTGATCGAGACGACGTCCCGCAAGACGCGGCGCAAGGACACGATCCAGAAGCCGGAACTGTACGCGCACTTGGGCGTGAAGGAGTACTTCCTCTTTGATCCCCACGAGGAGTACCTGGAGCCGCCGCTGCAAGGCTACCGGCTGGTCGGCGACGGCTACGAGCCGATCGAACGGCACGCGGACGGGTCCTTGGACAGCCACGAGTTGGGCCTGCGGCTGGAGATCGAAGAACGCCGCTTGCGGTTCGTGCGTCTGGACACCGGCGAGCGACTGCCGACCAGGGCCGAACGGGCCGAACGCGAGGCGGAACGGGCGGAGCGCGAGGCGGAACGGGCGGAGCGCGAAGCGGAAGCCCGGCAGGGCGAGGCGGCGCGTGCCGATCGGGAGGCCGACGCGCGGCAGCGCGAGGCCGAGGCGCGGCAGGCGGCCGAGGCCGAACTGGCCCGGCTCCGCGCCGAACTGGCCCGTCGCCCGCCGCCAAGGGAGTGATCGCCGCCGGTCGCTTACTTTACGTCGCCTCCACCTCCCGCGTTCAAGACCCTCCACCTTAGCCCGCTTTTCTCATAACGCGGCTAGCGCGAGGCCCCCAGATCTGTCATAAGCTGATTTTCCAAGATCACTTACGACCAATCATGGAGGTTTCCTCGTGCAAACACAGTGTAACGAATCACGGATCGAAATTCACGGGCTGGGCGAGCGGGTGCTGACCGCCGATTTTGACGGGGGAAATATTGTCAGCGACGGTGGTGTGCCGCTGATCGCCGAGGTCGATCGGATGTTTCACGTGTTGGCCTCGATCACAAGGTTGCGAAATGCTAGCAGAGCTAGCTTATTGAAAGTAT
>CAZAQY010000328.1:0-8467 GCA_964486845.1 uncultured Pirellulaceae bacterium | reverse complement strand
CGTCCGACATAATTCCCACCATCCCCGCCTGACTCATGACATCTCCCCGACAGACCGCTTCCTTCTTGATCGACAAGTTCCGCGAGGTGGGCATCCGACCCAACACCCGCCGCGGGCAGAACTTTTTGATCGACTTGAACCTCGTGCAGCTATTGGCCGACTCGGCCGAGTTGGGTCCCGGCGACGTCGTCCTGGAGATCGGCACCGGCACCGGTTCGCTGACGGCGATCCTGGCGGGGCTGGCTGCCGCGGTGGTGACGGTCGAGATCGATCCGCAGATGTACCAACTGGCCAGCGAGGCGCTGATCGACTGCACGAACGTGACCATGTTGCGGCAGGACGTGCTGAAGACCAAGAGCCGCTTCCACCCGGATGTGCTGGCCGCCGTGCGGGAGAAGCTGGGCGAGCAGCCCGGTCGGCGGCTGAAGGTGGCGGCCAACTTGCCCTACAACATCGCCACGCCGGTGTTGTCCAATTTGCTGAACACGGATTTGCTGCCTGTCTCGCTGACCGTCACGATTCAAAAGGAATTGGCGGATCGCATTACCGCGGTGCCGAGCACCAAGGATTACGGGGCGTTGAGCGTTTGGATTCAAAGCCAGTGCGATACGCGGATCATTCGCGTGCTGCCGCCGACGGTCTTCTGGCCGCGGCCGAAAGTGGAATCGGCCATCCTGCAGATGCTCCCCAACGCAAAGAAACGAGACCGGATTTCGGACTTGGACCTCTTCCACTCGTTCGTCCGCTCGATCTTCTTTCATCGTCGCAAGTTCTTGCGGAGCGAGTTGTTGAGTGCCTTCAAACGGCAGCTGGACAAGGCCGCCGTGGATGCGATCCTGCGCGAACGGAGCCTGGAAGGCAGCGTCCGGGCCGAGGAACTGGGCGTCGATGCGATGCTGGGATTGTACGAGGCGGTCCGCCGGCGAGTCCTGGATTCGAAGAACCCCGACTTTTCCGAAAAGCCGGAGTTCTGAAACTGTCTTTCAGTCGCGGTTCTTTCGGGCCCCGAAAGATCGGAAACGTGGGCTCGCCGTCTTGTCGGCGATATAGGTTCCGTTGTAGACTCGCGACCAAGCCGTTTCCAGCAAGGCGACGCGATCAGCGCTGCTCGCCCCTTGTTACAGGAGTTGCCAGGCATGAGGTTCGTCGAGGTCACCGGAAAAACGTTGGCCCAGATTGTCAACGAGGGCGAACTCCGCGCCGCAGACATGGCGGCGGTGGGAATTGTGGACGACACGATCGTCCGCATCAACGAGCAAGGGGACGTCGAGGTGCGGCGCCGCGACGCCTGGGACGTCGTCGGCGGCTTGCTGGGCGATTACGAGGAGCGTGTGAAGCGGATTTCGGGCTTGGACTGGGTATAACGCGGTGAGGCCATGCAACAAGCGGAGCTAGAGCGTCTGGCACAGCAACTGGCGGGCGGAACCTTGTCGGTGGACGAGTTTGTGCGGGCGGTCGCGCGTCCGCTGTCCGCACCCTTGGGTGAAGTCACCCTCGATCTGGACCGCGCCCAGCGCTGCGGTTTTCCCGAAGTCGTCTACGGCGAAGGCAAGAGCGTCGAGATGCTCGCCAAGATCTTTCGGCGGTTGCTGGACGAGAGCATCGCCGTCCTGGCGACGCGGATTAGCGCCGAGAAAGCGCAGGCCCTGGCGGCGACTTATCCCGAGGGTCGCTACAACTCGGCCGCCCAGACCTTTCGCATCGCCGCGCCGCAGGAAGCCGGGGCGGCCGCCGAGTCACCGCCGGCGGGCCGAGTCGCGGTCGTCACGGCCGGATCGAGCGACCTGCCGGTGGCTGAGGAGGCGCGGGAAACGCTGGACTGGATGGGCATCGAGGTCACAATGATTCACGACGTCGGCGTGGCCGGGCCGCACCGGCTGCCAGCGCAGCTGGACAAGCTGCGCAACGTGGATGCCGTGGTCGTGGTGGCGGGCATGGAGGGGGCGCTGCCCAGCGTCGTCGGCGGCTGGGTCGATTGCCCCGTCGTGGCCGTGCCGACCAGCGTCGGCTACGGCGCCAGCTTTGGAGGCCTGGCAGCCCTGCTTGGCATGCTCAACAGCTGCGCGTCCAACGTGACCGTGGTCAATATCGACGCCGGTTTCAAAGCGGCCTACGTCGCCGGCCTGATCGCCCACAATCGGCGGCGGCCCAGGTAGAACCGCGCCGAAAAAAGTAACCATCACACTCCGTGTGATGATCGCGAACCAACACTGGACCGTTGTCTTTCGAACGCTGCTGAGGTCTCTACGTCAACGGCGCTTGTTCCAGCGTCTGCCGCAGCTTGACGATTCGCCCGCCGTCCCAGTAGCCCTTGCCCAGGGCGACTTGCGGATAGACGAGCGTTCCCGGTCCGACCAGGCATCCGGGGTGGGCCACGACGTTACAGCCCGTCCGCACGCCATCGCCGAGAATCGCGCCCAGTTTCAGCAGTCCGGTGTCGATGGCGGAAGACGAGAATGCCGGAATGCGCAGTTTGACGGTGCGCTCGACGTCCGGCCCTGCCGGTTGCTCGCTCAGCAGGCCGAAATTGGACAGCTTGGTGCCGGCCCCCAGATTGACCTTGTATCCGAGCAGCGAATCGCCGGCGTAGGCAAAGTGGGCGGCGCTGGTTTCGTCCAACAAGAGCGCATTCTTGAACTCCGAGGCGTGCCCCAGGACACAGCCTTTGCCGGCCATCACATTGCCGCGCAGATAAGCGCCATGCCGAACGCAGCAATCGTCTCCCAAGTAAGCCGGACCGCGCACGTACGCTCCGGATTCGACCCGCGCCCCCCGGCCCAAGTAAATCGACTCCGGGTTGACGAGGACCGCTCCCGGCTCGACGTGCCCCAGGATCCGGCCCGGAGTCCGGAAGACTTTTTCCAGAACGGTCTGGAGCCGCGGCACTGCCAGCCAGACTTCGGCCACGCCGTCAAACAGATCCGCAAAGGGCCCCGTAAGGCGGGACAAGTCAAAGAAATCTTCGGGTCGTAACACCGTCATCTCCTCAGCCAGTGCGACGATTCGCTGTCGGTTCTCTGCTGTAAGCAGCGTTCGAGAAACAACTGTCAGATTGTCGCCTTTCGCGGAGCGAAGGACGACACTTTTTTCCCAACGGCCCTAAGGGAACATAGCCAGATCGGGATGTCAACCGTGGTTGCGACAGGCCGTTGCGGGACAGCGCCCGCTGCAATACGATTGCAAGACGCGCGAAACGGGAAGCCGGGCTTGTTCGAAGAGCCGGGCGACTGGATTCTGGACTCGACGGAAGCAACGCTCATGAAACTGGTCATCTTGGACGCGTACAGCGCCAATCCCGGCGACCTCCATTGGGATGAACTGGCGGCTCTGGCCGACTGCGACATCTACGACCGGACGCCGCCGGAGCAGGTCCTCGCCCGCGCCCGTGACGCGGAACTGGTGCTCACCAACAAGACGATCCTCGACCGCGCGGCCATCGCCGCCCTGCCCAAACTGCGTTACATCGGCGTGCTGGCCACGGGGTACAACATCGTGGACGTCCAAGCGGCGCGAGGACGAGGGATTCCCGTGTGCAACGTCCCCGAATACGGCACGCCCAACGTGGCTCAGGCCACGTTCGCCTTGCTGCTGGAACTGACCAACCGCGTCGGACACCACGCGCAAACCGTCCGCGACGGCCGCTGGTGCAACTCGCCGGATTTCTGCTACTGGGACTTTCCTCAAGTCGAACTGGCGGGGTTGACCATGGGCATCGTCGGCCTGGGGCGGATTGGCCAAGCCGTAGCGCGGATTGCAGCGGCGTTCGGCATGCAGGTGCTGGCGTTCGATCAGTCTCCACCCGCCGCCCCCGATGGCGTACGTCTGGCCAACCTTGACACCTTGTTCCGCATCAGCGACGTCGTCACGCTGCACTGCCCGCTGACGGCCGGCAATCGCGAGCTGATCAACGCGGCGCGGTTGGCGCGGATGAAGCCCACCGCGTATCTCGTGAACACCGCCCGCGGCGGCCTGGTCAACGATGCTGACCTCGCCCAATCGCTGAACGAAGACCGCCTGGCCGGGGCGGGACTGGACGTGCTGTCCGTCGAACCGCCGCTACGAGACAACCCCCTGCTGACCGCCAAGAACTGCCTGGTGACTCCCCACATTGCCTGGGCCACGCGGGCGGCGCGGGCGCGGCTGATCCGGACCACGGTCAACAATGTCCGAGCGTTCCTCGACGCTCAGCCGATCAACGTGGTGAACCGGTGACCACAGCTTTTCGGCCCGGCAAAGACAACGATTGCGGGGGTGTGTGGGCGCGAAGTCATCCAACCGGCCGTTGGCCGATTGCCCGCCAGCTGTCCCGCCTTCCAGCGCCGCCGCGTCCGGGTTCGCGCACTGGCCCTCGATCAGCGCCCGCGGTGCGGAGCCACCAACAGCCACCGCTGCAGCGTCAGATGGCGATCGCCGCACTTTTCAGTGGTGCCGGCTTGCGGGGGCGGGGGTGTGCTTGCACAATGGCAGCGAAAGGGAAGTTATGCTTGCCAAGTTGAAGACGTTTTCGCTGCTGGGAATCGAGGCGCTGCCGGTCGAGGTCGAGGTGGACGTGTCGCCCGGCGCGCTGCCTAAGACGGTGCTGGTCGGGTTGCCCGAGGCGGCGGTCAAGGAAAGTACGCACCGGGTCGAGCGGGCGATCGTCAATTCGGGATTCCAGCGGCCGCAGGACCGGATCGTGATCAACCTGGCGCCGGCAGAACTGCCCAAGCAGGCGTCGTCCTTCGATCTGCCGATTTCGCTGGGGATGCTCGCCGGCAGCGGCCAGTTGCAGTCGGAACTGTTCGACAAGTACGCGGTGGTCGGCGAACTGGCGTTGGAAGGCAATACGCGGCCGGTCAAGGGGGCCCTGTCGATGGCGATCGCGGCCGCCAAGCAGGAGGGCCTGCGCGGGCTGGTGGTCTCCAGCGAGAGCGCGGGGGAAGCGGCTGTGGTGGAGAACGTGGAAGTCATCCCCGTGGCCAGCCTCGCGCAGGCGGTGGGTTTCTTCGCCGGCACGCTGGACATCGAACCCACGCCCTCGCGGCTGGAGGAGTTGTTCGAGTCATTTTCGAAGTACGAGGATGATTTTTGCGACGTCCGCGGCCAGGAGATGGCCAAGCGGGCGATCACGATCGCCGCCGCCGGCGCGCACAACTTGTTGATGATCGGCCCGCCGGGATCGGGCAAGACGATGTTGGCCAAGCGGGTGCCGACCATCCTGCCCACGTTGTCGGCGGCGGAGTCGATCGAGACGACCCGGATCTACAGTGCGCTGGGCCGGCTCCGGCCCGGCCAGCCGCTGATGGCTCGCCGCCCGTTTCGCTCGCCGCACCACACGATCAGCGACGCAGGGTTGGTCGGCGGCGGCAGCACGCCGACGCCGGGCGAGATTTCGCTGAGCCACAACGGCGTCTTGTTCTTGGACGAGCTGCCCGAGTTCAACCGGCGGACGCTGGAAGTGCTGCGCCAGCCGCTGGAGGACGGCGTAGTCACGATCTCGCGGGCCCTGAACAGCACGACTTTTCCGGCCGATTTCATGTTGATCGCAGCTCTTAACCCTTGCCCGTGCGGATATCGGAACGACCCGCGCCGCGACTGCCACTGTTCACCGCCGCAGATCGAACGGTACATGGCCAAGATCAGCGGCCCGCTGCTGGACCGGATCGACCTGCACATCGAAGTGCCCGCGGTCCCGTTCAAGGAGTTGTCCACGTCGCCGCCGGGGACGAGCAGCGCCGCCATGCGCGAGCACGTGGCCGTAGCCCGGCAGATTCAGCGGCAACGGTTCGATGGGGCCAGGACCCGCTACAACGCCCACATGACGACGCGCGAGATCCGCAAGTTCTGCAAATTGGACGACGAATGCATGGAACTGCTGCGGGCCAGCGTGAACGAACTGGGCTTGTCGGCCCGAGCCCACGACAAGGTCTTGCGGGCGTCCCGCACGATCGCCGACCTGGATCAGAGTGAAGACATCCGCCCTGCCCACGTCCAAGAGGCGGTGAACTACCGCATGCTGGACCGGCAGCTTTGGACGTGAGGATCGGCGAATCGATCGTTGTCCAGTTTTTGTTTGCGGTCATCACGCCAAGTGCGATGAGAACGACGGCGGGAGTGAGAAGATGGAAACAACCGAGACGGGCCAAGCACCGAGTGACCTGGAGCTGTTATCGCTTGCGCGCCAAGGGCGATGGGATGCCTTCGAGACGCTGGTGGCTCGATTCGAGCGGCGAGTCTTTGGCGTGGCCTGGCGAATCCTCCAACAACGCGAGGATGCCGAGGACGCGACCCAGCAGACGTTCTTGAGCGTCATGGAGCACCTGGATCGCTTTCGCGAAGAGTCCAGCGTGGCCACCTGGATTCTGCGGATCGCCACCAACCACGCCCTGAAACTGCTGCGCAAACGCCGCGGGCTGGTCACGGTCCCCCTGGAGACGGCGGGACGAGACTCCTCGGACGACTCCGACCCGTTGCCGCATCCCGACTTCATCGCTCAGTGGCAGGACGATCCGGCTGATTTGGCTCACCGGGCCGAAATTCGCCAATTGCTCAACGAAGCGCTGGCCGAGGTGGACGAAAAGCACCGGCTGGTTTTCGTACTTCGGGACATAGAAGGCTATTCAACGCAAGAAACGGCCGACATGCTGGGGATCAGCGTTGCCAACGCGAAAGTCCGTCTGTTGCGAGCCCGGTTGCAGTTGCGAGAACGCTTGACTCGTACTTTGGGAGACGAGGCGACTCGGATCGTGGCTGCCCATGACCATTGATCGTGTAACCCCGGCGGCGTTGGCGGGTCAGATTCTAGGGGACCAATCATCGGGTGTACCATGAATTGCGACGAATTGCTGAAGACACTGAACGATTACGTCGACGGGGCGATCGAGCCGGCCACGTGCGAGCAGTTCCTGGAGCATCTGGCCGGCTGTAATCCTTGCCAGGTGGTTGTCGACAACATCCGCAAGACGATTACCCTGTACAAAGCCGGCGAGCCGTACCCGTTGCCGCCCGAGTTTCGCGAGGCCCTGCGACGAACGCTCCAGAAGTGCTGGTGCGAGAAGTTTGGACGAGCGATGTAGGCGATCGAGCAGCCTGCTTAGACGAACTTCGTTACGCCCGGCACGGCGATCTTGACCTCGGGCGCGGGCCCCCAGTCGTAGCTGGGCGGAGTGAGGTTCTCCTTCGAGTTCATCGCCTGTTCCCAGGTGATCTCCTGGCCGGTGTAGGTGGCCATGCGGCCGAGGATCGCCAGCAGCGTGCTGTGGGCCATGTACCGGCCGTTGTTGATGGGCTTGCCAGAGCGAATCGAGGCGAACAGTTCGTCGTGTTCGATCTGGTAGATGTTGTTTTCCTCGCCCTGGTAGACCCACTTCTGCGATTCCGTGGTGACCGTCAGCCCGCCGCGGCTCTCACGAAATGAGGCGGTGCCCAGCGTTCCCACGGCCTGTGCGCTCATCTGGCTGCGGCAGCCGTTCATCTGCCGGCAGTTGCTGATCAAGCGGGCCCCGTCTTCGTATTCGTACACCACGGAATGATGGTCGTAGATGTTGCCGTACTCCGGGCCGGTACGCTGTTGCCGGCCGCCCAGGCCCACCGCCTTGGCCGGGTAGCGGTCGCCCATCGCCCACGCGCAGACGTCCAAAAAATGCACGTGCTGTTCGACGTTGAAATCGCCGGACAGCCATGTGTAGTAGTACCAGTTGCGCATCTGGTTGTGCATGTCCGTCCACTCGGGCTGCCGGGCTTTGAGCCAAATGCTCCCACGATAATCGTTGGCGTACAGCGTGGTCACTTTCCCGATCTGGCCATCCTGAATACGGCGCACGACTTCCTGGAAGCCGCAGGAGTAGCGGAGGCAAAGTCCGGAGACGATGGACAGTTTCTTCTTTTCGGCCAGCTCGCACGTGGCCAGCACTGCGCGCACGCCGGGGGCGTCGACCGCGACCGGCTTCTCGGCAAACACGTGTGCCCCGGCGTCGACGGCGGCTTGGAGATGCGCCGGGCGGAAATGCGGTGGCGAGGCCAGCAGGACGACGTCAACGCCGCTGGCGATCAGTTGCTTGTAACCGTCGACACCGGTGAATTGGCGTTCGGGCGGGACGTCGATCTTGGCGGCGACATCCGGCTGCTTCTTGAGTCCGGCCAGGCTCTGTTCCAGGCGGTCGGCGAACATATCAGCCATCGCCGTGAGCTTGACGTTCGCGTCGGCGTGCAACGCTTGCGACGCCGCGCCCGTGCCGCGTCCGCCGCAGCCGACCAGGCCCACGCGCAAGGTGTCAGTGCCGGCGGCGTGGACCCTTCGGGCCGGCGCGGCGGCGAGGGCCGACAGCCCCAGGGCCGCCGTCGCGGCGGATCGGCCAAGGAACTGGCGGCGCGAAGGAAGGCGGGTCGAATTCTGTTTGACACTCATGGCCGAGCCTCCGAAGTGTTAGTGTTCCTTATCCAGCGGCGATATCTGCCAATTACGGTAATAAATCTCGCTGCCTTCGTT
>CAZAQY010000327.1:0-8585 GCA_964486845.1 uncultured Pirellulaceae bacterium | reverse complement strand
CGATTCCAGCACCAATTCCGTCATCCCGATGATGGCGTTCATGGGGGTCCGAATCTCGTGGCTCATGTTGGCCAGGAACGCGCCCTTGGCGCGGTTGGCGCTTTCCGCCGCTTCCTTGGCGCGCACCAGTTGGGCTTCGGCCTCCTTCATGAGGGTGATGTCCCGCACGAAGACGGCGAAACCGGCGATGCCTTGAGGCAGGGGGATGGGCTGCGTCGTCATCTCCGCCTGGAACTGCTCGCCGCTCTTGCGGATCATCGCCGTCTCCAGGCGGCGTCCGAGCATGGAGCCCAGTTCGCCGGCGCCCATGTAACGCTCCAAATTCTGGCGATGCCGATCGCGGAGTTCGGCGGGAACGAAGACGTCGGTCAAGTCTTTGCCGAGCACTTCCTGCCGCAGATAACCAAAGGTCGCCTCGGCGGCGCGGTTGAGTTCGACGATCTTGCCCGCTTCATCCGTGAAGATGATGCAATCCATGGCCGCTTCGAAGATCGCCCGCTTGCGTTGCTCGCTCTCGCGGAGTTCGATCTCGGCTTTCTCGCGATCGGTGACGTCCCAGAACAGGATCTGCACGCCGGTGACGTTGCCCTTCGGGTCCAGAATGGGGCTCTTGATGACCTGGACATAGATCCGTTCGCCGTGGGGCGGATCGTGCGTTTCCACCGCCTCGAATTTGGTCTTCGACTCCATCACGCGCTGATCGTCCTGGCGGTACTTCTCGGCCAGGTGCCGCTCGTACAGGTCCAAATCCGTCTTGCCGCGGATTTCCTCCAGAGGTTTGCCCACCAGGGTGCAGAACGAGGTGCTGGTAAACATAAAACGGCCCAGGCGGTCCTTGCGGATCACGTGGACGGGCAGACTGTCGATCAACGAGGTGTATTGGGTCTGCAAGTCGCGCAAAGTCCGTTCCGTCCGGTGCCGCTGCGCGATCTGGGCCTGCAATTCCTCGTTAGCCTGCCCCAACTCCGCCCTGGACTTCTCCACTTGCTGCTCCAGCCGCCGGTGGGCCTGGGCTAGATTGCCTTTCGCCGCCGACAATTCCTGCTGAATCAGCGCCAGCCGTTGTTCCGTCGCCGCGCTCTCTTGCTCGGCATCGGCGGTACGGGCTTCGGCGAGCGTCCTCAAACGCTGCACGTCAGCCACGCGCGACTCGGTCAGAGCGACTTGATCCCGCAACCGAGGGACGGCTTGGCTCACCCAAGCCACCAGCCAGACCACGGCCAGCGTCACGCCGCGGTTGAGCAAGGCCGGCCAGGACGGCGCGACGTCGAGCAGGTGCCATTGCAGGATCGCCGCCAACAGGACCAGGCCCGAACAGACGCCCGCGGCGAGGAAGAGGAACCGGCGATGCGGCAGGAAACTGGAGACCAGCACGGCGACCGCGTACAGCGCCGTTCCGGCCAAGGCGTCGCTGGAGACCAGATCGGCCCCCACGGCTGCGGCAGCCAAGAGGATCACCAGCAGTGTCGTCGCAGCAGGACTCTTCATGCCGAGTTGCACCATCTGCGAAACGCCAAGCGAATTCCCGTCTGTCGCGCCCTGGTGGAATTCTAGACTGTTTTCTTCTTGACCAACGTGATTTCGTTTCCCGTCTCGTTAAACCGGACGTCGTCCATAAAGGTCCTGATCAGCAACAAGCCCCGGCCGCTGATTTTGCCGATGTTCTCCGGAACCGTCGGGTCCGGCAGGCCGCTGGGATCGAAGCCCCGACCCTGGTCGCGAATGGTAATCCGGATCTCGTCCCGCGTCAGGTTGGCGAGGACACGGACCTTGCGGTCGCAGTACGGCGGTTCCTGCCGCCGCTGTTTGCACAATCGCTGATAGGCCCCCTGTGGGTCATTCCGCAGGTCGGAATTCAGTTCCAGGTTGCCGTGCTCGACGGCGTTGATAAAGGCTTCGTGCAACGCCGTACCGATGCGGATCAGGTCGCCATCCCCGCACAGTTTGAACTTCCTCAGTTCCGCCTGCAGGTAACCGACCAGCGGTTCGTGATCGCCGGCGCCGACGCCCAGGACGAAGTGCAGCTGCTCCTCGTCCAGCGACTCCAGCGCCCGCTGTTCGTCCCGCGCCGTGCTGGCCGCAATCAACGCTTCGCGAATCGTGCGCGCCAACTCGGACGCCAGGTTGATCTTGGGCACGTAGTTCGCCGCGCCCGTGTGGAGCGCCTTGACGGCAATCTCCTCGCTGCCGTGCGCCGTCATCAGGATGACCGGGATGGCCGGGTAATCCCTCTTGATCCTCTCCACCAGTTCCAGCCCGTCCATCTCGGGCATCAACAAGTCCGTCAGCACGACGTCGGGGGACTCGCGAACGATGATTTCCAACGCCTCCTTGCCATGACCCGCAAAGCAGGTCGTCATCCCGATCTTCTCCACGACCCCCGCGGCCAGTCTGCGATCGATCGGATTGTCATCGACGATAAGCACGGTTGCCACAGTGCTGGACCCCCCGCGAAGTACGGTGCCAAGTCGTCAGGACGCAATTTCCCGTAGTTTACCATGCGGAACAAGCATTTCGTACTCCTCACAGAAGCGAATTTTCAGCCCGCCGGGCAGCTCAGCGCCCTTCGAGAGATAGGTGGCGTAAGCTTCCAACTTGCGATCCCGCTATCTGCCGCAAGCTGGAAGCTTACGCCACGCAGAAATCTGACAGTTATTTCTCGAACGGTGCCAAGCAAATCAGGTCAAGCTCCGCTTCCCGAGGCCTGACCTGATCCTGTTCCGATCGCCTGCTCGACTCCCGTGAGAGCACTATTTCTTGCCGTATTCGGCACTGAAGAACGCTTTGCTTTCGTCCACCGTCGGCTTGATCGTCCGCGAACCCTTGTGCCAGTTGGCGGGGCACACTTCGCCGTGGGCTTCCACAAACTGCAGGGCCTCGACCATCCGCAGCGCTTCGTCCACGCTCCGCCCCAACGGCAGATCGTTGACCACCTGGTGTCGCACGACGCCGGCCTTGTCGATCAGGAACAACCCCCGCAAAGCAATCCCGGCGCCCAGTAGCACGTCGTACGCCTTGCTGATCTCCTTGTTCAGGTCCGCAATCAAGGGATAGTCGATCTGTCCCAGTCCGCCTTGCGCTCGCGGCGTGTTCCGCCAAGCCAAATGGCTGAACTTGCTATCGACCGAGACTCCCAACAACTGGACGCCGAGTTTTTCAAATTCCGCCGCCTTTTCGGAGAAGGCAATGACCTCCGTCGGGCACACGAACGTGAAGTCCAGCGGATAGAAGAACAAGACGACGTACTTGCCTTTGTACTCCGACAGCCTGATTTCCTTGAACGAACCATCCGGCATGACGGCGTCCGCTTTGAAGTCCGGAGCGGGTTGGGTAACGAGAACGGCCATGTGAACTTCCCTTTCCTCAACAAATATGGATTTTCGTTTCTGTCAACTCCAAGGGCGACGAAGTCGCCCAACAACGATCATGAATAGTTTCCGGTTTTCTCCCGCCTATGCAAGAGGACCGCCTAGGAGGCATCACTGGGGGCGGCATCCGGCACTGAATCACCGGACAAACGGGTCTGAATCTGCTGCACCGCTTCCGCAATCCGCATGTCCTCGCGCGGGAACACGGCTCGCAGATCCAGCAGCAACCGGTCCTTGTAGATCCGGCCAAACACCGCAGGAGTTCCCATTCGCAATAATCGGGCCAACTCGTCCACACTTCCTCGGCTCGGCTGCAGCGACACGGCCCAACTCGGCAGGCTCTGCGACGGAACGCTGCCACCGCCCAGGTAGCCCTGCGATTCGACGACCTCGGCCGATTTGATGGCCGGGCAGGCCGCCAGTTGCGGAGCCAGTCGCTGGGCCCGCTGCTGCAGATTGGCTCCGGACGTGGACAACAGCGACAGCAACGGTAGGGAGCGCTCCGCCGCCTCGCGGTCTTGGTGCAGCCGCAAGGTCTCCAACAGCGCCGCCAGCGTCAGCTTGTCCACCCGCAGGGCTCGTGCCAGCGGGTGCTGGACGATCTGTTGGATCAGCCCTTTGCGTCCCAGGATGATCCCGCACTGGGGACCGCCCAATAGCTTGTCACCGCTGAACAGCACCACGTCGGCGCCGGCTCGCAGACTGTCCCCAACCACCGGTTCGCCGCTGATGCCGTAGCGGCTCAAATCTTCCATGGCCCCCGAACCGATGTCGTCGATGACCGGCACGTGATGCTGGGCGCCCAACGCCACCAACTCGGCCAGCGACGCTTGTTCCGTGAACCCGGCGATGGCATAGTTGCTGGCGTGGACGCGCATCAAGGCGCCCGTATCGGGGCCGATCGCGGCCCGATAATCGTCGATCCGCGTCTTGTTCGTCGTCCCCACTTCGCGCAGCTTGACGCCGCTGGCTTCCATCACCTCCGGCAGCCGATAGCTGCCGCCGATTTCGATCAATTGCCCGCGCGAGACGATCACCTCGCGGCTCCGGGCCAGAGCGGCGAGCGTCAACAAGGTGCCCCCGGCGTTGTTGTTGACCACGGCCGCTGCTTCGGCGCCGGTCATCCTCTTCAGCAGCACTTCGACGTCCCGCACACGCTGCGATCGTTCGCCCGTAGACACGTCCACTTCCAAGCTCGCGTAGCTGCGGGCCGCGTCCGCGATCGCTTGGAGGGCCGTTTCCGCCAGCGGGGCGCGGCCCAGTCCCGTGTGCAACAGGATTCCCGTGGCGTTGATCGCAGGCCGCAGATTCGGCATGTCCTCGGTGACGATCCACTGGGCGATGCGTTCCGCCAACTCGCTGGGATGGGGAACCTTGATATCGGCTGCGGCCGCCTGAACTTCGTTGCGCAAATTGTCCAAGAATCGCCGGACGCCGGAGACGACGGCGTTGCGGTTCGCCCGTTCGACCAATTGCCGCAACGGAGGACTGTCCAGGAGTTCATTCACCGACGGAATGTTGCGAAAGACGTTGGACATCATCTGCTCCCCAAGGTAGAAGGCGCACTCCGAGCCTGTGATCCCCCGGTATTCTAGTCAGAAACCCGTCTCGCCAACAGGGTAGGGCGGGCCGTCTGCTTGCGGTCTGCCGGTGTGTCCGGCACAATAGCCGCCAACTTGGCCCGCCAGAGGTTTTCACCCGAAAGACGATGCGGATGAACATCTTGGACTTCGTCGACCGCCTGCGCCGCAAAGAGCATCTGGCTCTGGACGAGATGGCAGCCGTGATCGACGTGGTTATGCAGGGCCGCTGCCGCGAGCAGGACATCGCCGACCTGCTGCTGGCACTGCGGGCCAAAGGCGAGACGGTCGATGAAATCGCCGGCGCGGCGCTGGCGTTGCGGAAGCACATGACCCGCATCCGCACGTCGCGCAGCGGAGTGATCGACACCTGCGGGACAGGCGGCGACGCATCAGGCACGTTCAATATCAGCACGGGGGCCGCCCTGGTGGCCGCGGCGGCGGGCGTGCCCGTAGCCAAGCACGGCAACCGCAGTGTGACCAGCAAATCGGGTTCGGCGGACGTGCTGGCGGCGCTGGGAGTGGACATCGAAGCCCCGGTCGGGGTGGTCGAGCGTTGTCTGGAGCAGGTGGGAATCTGCTTCTGCTTCGCGCCCCTGCTACACCCGTCGATGCGGCACGTGGCACCGATCCGCAAGCGTCTGGGCGTGCCGACGATCTTCAACTTGCTAGGGCCACTCTGCAATCCCGCGGCGGCGCCCTACCAGCTGATGGGCGTCGGACGACCGCCGGTGCAGGCGCTGCGGCCGCTGCTGGCCGCGGCGCTGCAGCGTTTGGGCGGCCGGCGGGCCGTCGTGGTCTGCGGCAGGGACGGCCTGGACGAAGTCACGCTGGCGGACCAGACGGAAGTCTCGGAAGTCACGCCGGAAGGCGTCCGGGAGACGGCCTGGTCGCCGGCAGAATTCGGCCTGCCGCGGACGGATTTGACGACCTTGCGCGTGGACGGGCCGGAGGCGAGCGCCGCGATGATCCGACAGGTGCTCGACGGACAATCCGGTCCGGCTCGCGACATTGTCGTGATAAACGCCGCCGCCGCGCTGTGGACGGCGCGGCGAGCGGAGACGTTGCGAGAATGCGCCGGCCTGGCAGCCGCCGCTTTGGATGGCGGCGCCGCAAAACGACTGCTTGCCGACCTCGTGGAGGCTAGCCACCAGCGCTGAAGAATGCCGCCGGCTCGGCCGGCGGACCGTTACTGACCTGAACTGAAGAGGTGTCTCATGCTCGAACTGTACGACAAGATCCAAGCAGCGGTAACCGCGATCCGGTCCCGCTGGACGACGGAACCACATGCCGGCATCATCCTGGGCACAGGGCTGGGCGGCCTGACGCAGAAGATCGCCGTCGAAGCGGCTTTCGATTACGAATCGATCCCCCACTTCCCCCGCTCGACGACAGCGACCCATCGCGGACGGCTGGTTTGCGGCCGATTGCAGGGCTTGCCCGTGATGGCCATGGAAGGCCGATTCCACATGTACGAGGGCTACTCGCTGAAGGAGATCTCCCTGCCGGTGCGCGTGATGCGGGCACTGGGGGCAAGGCTGCTGGTGGTCTCCAACGCCTGCGGCGGCATGAATCCCAGCTTCAGCTGCGGCGACATCATGGTGATCGAGGACCACATCAACTTGATGGGCGACAATCCGCTGATCGGCGTCAACGACGACCGTTTGGGCCCGCGGTTTCCGGACATGAGCGAGCCGTACGAGCAGAAGCTGGTCGCCCGCGCTCTGGAGGTCGCTCGCCGCGAGAACATCGCGGCTCACAAGGGCGTGTTCGTCGCCGTGCCGGGGCCGAACCTGGAAACGCGGGCCGAGTACCGGTTCCTGCGCGGGATCGGAGCGGATGCCGTGGGAATGTCGACCGTGCCGGAAGTGATCGCCGCCGTACACTGCGGCCTGCGCGTCGTCGGGTTCTCGATCGTCACGGACATGTGCCTGCCCGATGCGCTCGAACCGGCCAACGTCGAGAAGATCATCGCCGTGGCCAACGAAGCGGAACCTAAGCTGTGTGCCCTCGTGCTGGGCGTCCTGGCGGGCGAAAGCGCCTCCTGAGGATTTCGATGTGCGCCCGTTGTGATTCTGGCGTCACCGCGTCGGAAGCCCAGACTGCGGCAGACGCGATCCGCCGCTGCTGGGACGGCCGGCCCAAGGCGACTCTCGTCCTGGGCACCGGTCTGCACCGGCTTGCCAGCCTGATCCAGTCCGAAGCCGTGATCTCCTATGCCGGCGTGCCCCACTTTCCTCGCCCCACCGCTCCGGGTCACAGCGGTCAGTTGGTGTGTGGACGGTTCGGAGGAAAATCCGTCGTGGTGCTGGACGGCCGCTGTCACGGCTACGAGGGGTATCCGCCGGCGGTGCTGATGCTGCCAATCTTGGCCGTGCGGGAACTGGGAGCGGAACTTCTGATCCTGTCGAACGCCAGCGGCGGGCTGAACCCGAACTTGGCTTCGGGCGACATCGTGGTCGTGTCGGACCACATCAACTTGATGTTTTGGAAATCGCAGCCGCGCTGCCCGGCCGACCAACGCGGCGGTCTCGGCACAGCCGCCGTGTGCGACCGCCGTCCATCCGCGCCGGCGTACGACCCGTCCCTGATCGACCAGGCCCTCGAAATTGCCCGCCTCGCGCATTTCGCCGCCTATCGCGGCGTGTACGTGGGCGTCACCGGCCCCAACTACGAAACCCGCGCGGAATATCGTTTCTTGCGTCAGATCGGCGCGGACGTGGTCGGCATGTCCACCGTGCCGGAAGCCGTCGCCGCCGCGCGCTGCGGCCTGCGGACGCTGGCCCTGTCGATCGTCACCAACGTCGCTCGACCGGACTGCCCGGAGGTAGTCCGCGCCGAAGACGTGGTCCGCGCCGCCGAACGCACCGAGCCCCGCGTCGGAGAAATCATGGCTCAGGTCGTCGCCCATCCCTGGCCGGCGAGACGTTGACTCGAGAACTCAGCGGAATGCCGACTTGACGGCGGGATCGTTCAGCACGACCACCGCCCAGATGCCGATGGGCAGCCCCACCAGGCAGCAAGGCGAAACGCACGGGATCATCGCCAGAACCGCGGAAGCCATGGCGAATCCGTAGCTGGTCAAGCTCTTCATCTTCAACGCCCCCAACAGGATCACGACGCCAACCGCCAAGCCGATGAGGGAACCCACGATGCCGATGCCACCGGACACCGAATTGATCATTTCAAACATCTGCGCCTGCTCCGGCGGGATGTTGTCGGGCACTGCGCCGGCGTTCGCGCCGATTCCCACCAGGTTCATGACGAGGCCGGCGCCTTGACCCAGAAAACCCAGGATGGCCGTCACGATCAGGCCGATCGCCGGCCCGTTGACCTTGCCCTGGGCCATGGGGTCGGGCGTGTTACCGCCGTAACTTCCTGTGCTGAGATGGGGTTGATAAGGATTGTTCTCGTCGAAGCTCATGTCCGTGGTCTCCGGGTGTTGATTGAGCCGTTTGCTTTCCGGCTGCAGCCCGAGAGCTTATCATAGCAGACAGCCGATGCAAGTCTCGGAAACTGCGCGTGGCAGAATTCGTCAGAATTCCAGCCGTGTTGCGACGTTCACCCATATTGTGCCGGAAAAGGGCCGATCGTATCGCGCTCACCGCGCCCAGCGACCGACACCGCCCCCCAACGA
>CAZAQY010000326.1:0-8648 GCA_964486845.1 uncultured Pirellulaceae bacterium | reverse complement strand
ATCTTCCCATACGCCGGCGATACGTCCAACGCTTCGTTGGCGGTCGCGCCGTTGATCTTCACGGTGACACGGTCGCCCCGGCAGACGACTTCGACGCGCGTCCATTGGCCGGTGGGACTGGCGACGTCCTGTTTGCCGCGGGTGTCGAGTCTCTCCTGAAAAAACGGCTCGTGCTGCGACCACCAGAACTGCTTACCGGAGTAGTAGTCCCGGTATTCATTTTCCGTAGCGATGTAGCCAAGCCAAACAGGCACAACAGGGCGAAACGATTTCCGGCCAGCATGGCGGTCTCCTTTTGGCGGACGGCCCGGTACGTGTCCCCGCTCATCTTACGTCCATCCGCCTGAGCGGGTCAAGAAAGTCACCGAAAAAGCTGCCTCGGATTGCAGCCCCCTACGGCGGCGGATGATGTTCTCGATCATCTATCCCGAAGACCCGCGCGGCCTGGAGGTGCTGACACAGCGCGTGAAACAGGCGGCTGCGGCCGGCATTCCGCAGCTGCTCACCTTTGGTCACACCGAGGGCGGGAACGCGCCGGTGTGGGGCGAGCGATTCAAGAAGCTGGCTCCCATTGCGGAAGATCATGGCGTGCTGATCGTCGTCCCAGACCCGAGACGCCCGAAGGAATCGATGAACCGGCGGCCCGTGCGCGGCGTTTTCTCGAAACCGTCATCGCCGGGCTGCAGGCGTAGCTGGGGTGGCTTAGCCGTTCATTTCGGCTAGCGCCCGACGCCCAGGAAAAACGTAAACACGCGGGTATCGTCGGTGTCGGCCTGGGCCACGGGGAAGGCGAAGTCGAAGGCCAGCGGGGCGGGCCCCAGGGCGGGGACGTTGATCCGCAGGCCGAAGCCGGGGGCGACCCGATAGGTGTCGGCGGACAATCGCACGTCCTCCTCGACGGTGCCGAAATCGCAGAACAGGGCGCCCTTGAGCATGTCGTCGGCGGTGAGCGGAAAGACGTATTCGACAGCGCCCAGGAACTCGAACGTGCCGCCCACGCGCACCGTGTTGACCGTGGGCGAGGCGCCGCGGAACTCGAACCCACGCAACGTCGAATAGCCGCCCGCGAAATAGTTCTCGAAAATCGGCGTGTCGGAGCCGCTGAATCCCAGGCGGAACATGAAGCCCAACGTGTGCCGGCCCGATCCGTCCGGGCGTTCCCGCACCAGGAAGTACCGGCGCAGGTCCAGGTCGGCACGCGGGAAGTCGAAGCTGCCGAAGGCCTGTTCCACCCCCAGTTCGATCAGGTGGCCTTCGGTCGGTGCGAAAGGGATGTCGCGGGTGTCGTAGGTCAGTGAGACCCGGCCGCTGTACAGCCCGTTGTCACCCAGCACCTCTTCCAGTTGTGGGATCAGCACCCGCGGGTCGCTGACTTCCACGTTCTCTGCTCGCAGGGCGGCGGCGAGGGACAGATCGGGCGTCAGGCGATAGCCCAAGGCCATGCGTCCGCCCAGTCGCTGTTCGTCCCAGTCGTAGAATCGGCGATCGTACAGAAAGCCGCTGAGGTTGAAGCTGATCTGCGTGTTGAACAGGTACGGCTCGGTGAAGCTGACCAGGTAGCGTTGGACTTGCGTACCGGGCATCGCTTCCATGCGGAAGCCCTGCCCCGCACCGCGGAAGGCCGTGCCTTCGACAAAGTCCCGCCAACTCGTCGGCACCCGCGTGATGTCGAAATTGCGCTCGTCCACCACGATTTGGCCCGTGACGCCAGCGTCCGAATTGATGCCGGCCCCGAACATGAAGCGGCCGGTTTGCGTTTCGGAAACACGGACATCGATCGGCGTCGACAAGATCGGTTCGGTGCCGTCGTAAGGTGCCCCAGGCGTAAGGAATGGCTGGCCCAGCGCGCTGGGCGATTGAATGAGCGGCGCGGGGCCGCTTCCGGGGCCCACGACGGCACCGGGGGTGAAGGCCGGCGGCGACGGTGGCGATGTGACCGGCGGCGGCCCGACGGGGAAGGCCGAACCCGCCGGAGGCGGAGCGGCCGTGTACTGTACCGGCTGCACGCCGCTGCGAAACAGTTGGTTCGATGGCGGGGCCACGGCGGAGTCCTGACCGCGAACGACCGGGGACGGCGACGGGGCTGTCGCTTGTGGCGGAGCGGGAGCAGTCGCAGGCGGTGCGCCGCCTGCGGACAGCGTGGCAGGGGGCGGATAAAAAGCCGACTGAGGCGCTCCCGGCGACGCGCAGCCGCTGACGGCGGCCAGTCCCATGACCATGAGGAGGACCACGGCGATCGCGCGGCGCTGGTTCAAGATCTCGTCCTCAGACGCATTGCCTTTAGTGACTGCCGCCGGGGCTTTGCCCGCGGTACGAACCGCCTCGCGGACCTTCGCCTCCAGCCACGATTTCGGCCGAATCCTGCAATTCCGGCGGACGCACTACCACTTGCGGCGTCTGGCCGGTCATGGGGTCGTTTTGGAACAGTTGCGAAGCCTTCAGACGCCGCTCGCTGTTGCGCAGTTCGCGGGTGTCCAGGATGTCTCCCGGCCGCACCGACAGCCGATTCAGCACGACGCTTTCCCGCGTGTGCGGATGCTCGCCCTCGATCAGCACGTTCACTCGTCCGGCTCGCCACACGCCGCCTTCCTTGACGTTATAGACCAGGTCCAACTCGCCGGGCTCTTCCAAAAAACGCGGATCCGCCTGGATGTCGGCAAAAATGTGCCCCTGGCCGCCGTAGACGTCGCGCAACGAGTGGACATCGCGGTTCATCTTGGCCAGGTTGAAGTAGTCGCCGGGCTTCAATTCCATCTCTGCCAGCAGCGTTTCGGTCGGGAACTTCTCGTTTCCCGCCACCGACACGTTGCGGACCACGTACCTGGGCCCCTCGTCGATCACGAACGTCAGCGTCAGCCACTGACCGGAATCGCTGAACTCCAACTCGCGTCCGATCCGAGCGTTGAAAAAGCCCAGACTGCGATAATAGGCCGTCAGCCGTTCGATGTCCTCGTCGATCTGCTTGCGGTCCACCTGGCCCTTGAACAAGTACCAGAGGAAGCCCGGCTTGGATTTGATCTGCGTCTTCAGCCGCTCGTTCGAGGCGATCGTGTTGCCCACGAACTTGACCCAGGCAATCCGTTCCAGCTGGCTCTCGTCGATCACGAATACCACTCGGCCCTCCGGAGATCCGTCGCCCTCCAGAACCGCAACCTGCGTCTTGCCGAAACCTTTGGAGTGATAGTATTCTTCGATTTTGCGGCGAGCCTCCTCGATCGCATACGGGGTGAGCGGATCGCCGATTTCCAGGCCATCCTGCTTCGCCAGCGACTTGTCGCTGATGTTCCGGTTGCCCAGGTACTTGATCTCACGGATGGACTGGCGTTCGACAAAGGCGAACGTGACAACGACGCCTTCCGGCGTCTCTTGCGTGTACGTGTCCACCTTTTGGAACCGGCCCGTGGTGGCCAGACGCCGCACGTCCCCCTGCACGATCTCGGGATCGAACTCGCGGTCCTTGCGGGTTTTCAACTGCGATTGGATAAACTGCTCCTTGACCGTCTGGTTGCCGACCAGGCGCACATCCGCGACCAACACTCGCGGCTCGTAGGGCAAAGGAGTCGCGGCGGGCGCAGGCGCCGGGGGCGGAGTCTGAGCCAACCCCGCGGCGGGCCAGGCCGCCAAGCCTGCCACCAGTAGCCCTGCGGACCAGCCCCAGCGGAGATGCGCACCAAGTGAAGAGCTGCGCTGCATGTGTCGTTTGCGTCCCCAGGTGATTGCTGATTGCGAACAGACGCGGACGAGACAAGATAGCTAAGCCTGCCAGCACGGCCGGCACGCGTCCCGCAGAGTTCACGGCAGGCGTTCCTCGCCGCCTACTCCACGGAGTCGCGTAGAAATACAGAAAGTGCCGTTTAGCGGCAAGGCGAATTGCCGGCCTGCGGGGCGATTTTGTCGGGGTTGGCGGCGCGCGGGAAGCAACCCCCTCGCGGGCGACGACAGCAACGCTAGTGGGCACGACTGCTTGTGTCGGCATGTTGCCTTGAAAGGGCGATTCTGCTATTCTACGCCCCGTTCATCGGCGTTGGTGGCCGGCCGTTGCAGCTGCAGTGGCCGACGAAGAGGGAACTCCGGTGCAATTCCGGGACGGCCCCGCCGCTGTGACCGAGCTTGGCGAACGATCAGGTACGCGCATGATTTTCTCGACCAGCCTTCCCACTGCTGCACCGGCGTACGCGAAATCGTCGCTCGCACGCGGTGTGGCCAGCCGGCTCGTTCGGCCTGGTCCGGCCAGAGGCCTCCACGCCGCCAGTGCCGCCTGGAAGGCCCACGTCCCCTTGGCTTGGGTTGTCAGCCTGAGCGTGCATTCCGTCGTCCTGGCGGCGTTGGGCTGGAGCCTGCCGAGCCGCCCCGTGACGCGGTGGATTGCGGTGTCGCCGGGGCCGGCTTCGATCGCTCTGCTCGCGTCGCCGGCAGCGGAATTGGTCGTCGTTGAGCCCGAACCGCCCCTGTCGGAATTTCGTCAACCGGCCGAGGAACCGCACCGGGCGACACCGATCGAAATCGCGCGGCTGGTGGAGACGATTGTCCGGCAGGAGTCGCCTCAGACGCCCCTGTTGGACCAAGCCGAATTCGCGCCGGCCGAACCGCCGCCGGAACACCCCCGCGTGGATCTGGCGATGGTGCCGTCTCGCCGCGGCCTCGCGGAGGCCATGCCGCACGTGCCGAGCGAGACCGATTCCAGCACGCCGCGCACGCATGACGCGAGCCGCCAGGCCGAATTGCCGCCCAGCACGGCCGATGCACAACCGTCCGTCGCCTCGCTCGACTCGCAGGGAGCGCAGGATCAGGCACCCGCGATCCTTCAGAATCCTGCGCCAGGCTATCCCGCCGCAGCTCTTCAAGCTCGCCAGACCGGCCGCGTCGTGGTGCTGGTGGGCGTCCATCCCGATGGGTCTGTCGCCTGGGCCAGGCTGTTCCAGTCGAGCGGCGTCAGTTCGCTGGACCAGGCCGCGCTGGACGTGATCCATCGCTGGCGGTTTTCGCCGGCGGAGGGTGCGACCACGGTCCGTCCGATCCGCGTCCCGTTCCGGTTCGTGATGGACGAGTAGTTCACCAGCGGACGTTGCCGCCGCCGAAGAACGACAGTCCGGCGGCCCCGTAGCCGTACACCTCTTGATATTTCTCATCGAGGAGATTGTCCAAGCGGGCCAGCACCTGAAGCCGTTGCGTCACGTCATAGGTGCCCGCCAGGTTGACGAGCCAGTACTCGCTGAGCGTGGTCCGATCGGGATACTGGCCCACGTCCTCGCGCGGGCCGACGTACAGGCAGTCCAGCAGCACCTGCCCGCGGCCCTCCAGCATCCGGCGGCGGATGCCGAAGCGGCCTTTGTGCGGGGCACGCCGCAGCAGCGGCAGGCCGGTCGTCAGGTCTTCGGTGAACGTATACACATAGCTGCCGAACAGCGCGGTGCAATCGTGGATCTGCCAGTCCGCCGTGAACTCGACGCCGCTGGAAAAGGCGCGGCCGATGTTCTCCAGCGTAAACGTGGTGAAGTCGAATTGGATCAGGTCGGTGAAATCGTTGCGGAAGTAGGTGCAATCCAGGACCAGCCGCCCATCGCCCAGCGGCTGTCCGATGCCGGCGTCCCAGCCCTTGCTTCGCTCCGGCCGCAAGTTGGGGCCGTAGTCCAGTTCCGCCAGCGCAGGAGCCCGAAACGCCGTGCCCAGGCTGGCGTGGAACGTCGTCTTGGTCGCCGGCAGGCGATACAAGGTCGTGATCCGATAGGTGTCGGCCGGCCCCGCGCGGCTGTACTCGTCCCAGCGAAAACCGACGGTCGTGAACCACTGGTCCCCAAGCCGCACCTGGTCTTGGACCCAGACACCTTTGTCGTTCTGCGCGGGACTGATGCTGGTCTGGGAATCTTCGGCCAGGTAGTCCGCGCCGACGCTCAACGTGTTCCACTCCGCCACAGCAAGGTTGCCTTGATAATCGACCTTCCGCGTCTGTCCCAGAAAAGCCGGGACGTCGTAGGGGCCTGGTAGCGTATCCCGGCGGTCGTAGTCGGCGAGGCTGAAGCCTACGATGTGTTCCCAGAAACCTTCCAGCGTCATCGCCCGCGTTTGCACCCGGTTCAGGAAGACCTTGCTGCGGTTCTGCCGGTTGAGTTGATCCACGGGGCGGCCGAGGACGAAATCGTAGCCGTCGATCGCCGCGTCCAGGTCGGTGTAACGGAACGTGTAGTCCACGTCCCAATCCTGGCTGGGCGTCAACCCCATGCGGCCGGAGAAGTTCGCCGCCCGCGTCAAGTCCGCTTCGGTGTTGCCGTTCCGGCGGTCTGCGGCCGAGAATCCGTCGGACTGCAGGTACGAGGCTCCCAGCGAAAAGTGTCCGCGCGTGCCGCCGCCGCTGACGCTGAGAGCTTCGCGGCTGGTGCCAAAGCTGCCCCCCATCAGGTCCAAGCGGGCGGTCGGCGGACCCTCGCCCCGCTTGGTGACGATGCTGATGACGCCGCCCACGGCGTCGGAGCCGTACAGCGTGCTTTGCGGCCCGCGCAGCACCTCGATCCGCTCGACGTTGTCCGTGGACAGATACGAGAAGTCGTACAAACGGGAGGCGTTGCTGGGATCGTTCAGCGGGATTCCGTCGATCAGGACTTTCGTGTGACGCGATTCGGCGCCTCGCATGAAGACGCTGGCCAGGCCGCCGGGCGTGCCTTGCTGGACGACGTCCAACGCCGGCACGTCCCGCAAGAGGTCCGCCACGTTCGTGCTCTGTCGCGCCTCGATCTGCTGGCGGTCGATGATCGTGAGCGAACTGCCGACCTCGGCCGCAGGCGTGGGCACGCGGGTGGCGCTAAGCGTCGCTCCTTCCTCCAGCGGCTGCGCAGGAAACGGGCCCGGCCGCCCGACAATCGTCGTCTCCGGGGCTTCGGGCGCCTCGGGCGTCTCGGCGGCGCGGCCCTCGTCTTCGGCCGAAGGAGCGGCGGTTTCCGGGGCCGGCGGCTCGTCCAAAATCGCCATCGCGACCGGCACAACGCCCGCCTGCTCGTCCTCGCTTTCCCGGTCGCTGGCGGTTTGAGCCGCAAGGAAACCCCCTGGCAAGAGAAGGATCGCGATCCCCAACAGCCCCCTGGCCATTCGCCCCATCATCGCCTGTCCCCCTTCGACCCGCGCCGTGTTCGGCATGGCGCAAAGGTCGTCAATTGCTTCTTCGGCATAACCGTTACGCTTCTTGTGTCGGCATGATCAAGAAACGCCTTGCCTTCACTGCTGTCATCGGTGACGGAGCTTGGGAAGCAGAACGATCAGGACTCGGAGCCGGTGAGAAATCCGGGGCCGTCTGCGGCCGCAGGCTGCGCGAAGTGTGGCTGGGTACTTGCAGACAACGCACGGCGCCTATACGCTGGGATAAAAAGCGACGGCAAGCCTCCGGTCCGGCCAGACAGGCTTTCGGACCACGGGCCTGGCCGGAGCAGCCCAGATGCGTGCTTCGCGCGGGATCCCAGGCAGGGCGCGAAACGTGCAACAGGCCAACCAGTCCGTTAGCGGGAGGAAATTCCAATGCCACATGCCCAAAAAATCTCGCGGCGTCAGGTACTGAAGCAAGGTCTAGGTGCGGCCGCGGCGGGAATCGTCCTGCCGCAATTCGCGTCCTGCAAGAGGCCGGTGACGCCGCCGACCGTCGTCGCGCCGAAATCCGTGACCGGCACGCCGGCCAATGACCGAATCGGCGTCGGGATCATCGGTTGCGGGCGGCGCAACGGCCAACTGGCCATCGGCAAAGGGGGCCAAGGCAAACCGCCTGAGTACGCCCGGATCGTCGCCGTGGCCGACTTCAACAAGCGGCGAGCGGACATGTGGGCGAAGCATTACAGGGCCAAGTCGTTCCAGGACTACCGGGAACTGCTGGACCGCAAGGAGGTGGACGTCGTCGTGTACGCCACGCCGGAGCACTGGCATTACCTGCCCTGCATCCATGCCTGCCAGGCGGGCAAGGACATCTACGGCGAACAGCCGCTCTCGCACACGATCCGCGAGGGACGCGTGATGGTCCAGGCGGTCCGGAAGCACAACCGCGTGTTCCAGACCGGCGAACAGCAGCGTTCGCACCCCAAGACGCGGAAGGCCGTGGAGATGATTATCAACGGCCGCATCGGCAAGATTCAACAAGTGATCGGCTACAACTACCCCAGCTCCTACGAGTGCAATCTGCCGCCCCAGCCGGTCCCGGAGTACCTCGATTGGGATCGCTGGTGCGGGCCGAACGAGGTCGCGCCCTATCACACGGACCTGTACTTGTCGCGGATCCCGTATGAGCCGGAGCCCGAGTTCCCGGTTGCCCCCGCGGAAAAATTCGCCGTCGGTCCGGGCTGGATGTCGTTCCGGCCCTATTCCGGAGGCGAATTGCCCAACTGGGGCTGCCACGGGCTGAGCATGGTCCATTGGGCCCTGGAGATGGACAACAGCGGTCCGGTCGAGATCTGGGTGGATCCCGCCGAGAAGCTGGAAAAAGTGGTGTACGACATGCCGGCCAAGCGCGATCGCGGGGACGCTGCCTGCAGCAGGTCGATCATCAACTACAAGTACGCCAATGGCGTGGTCCTCACCCTCAGTTCCATCGAGACGCGGGTGGGCGGCGGGGCCGTGTTCATCGGCGAGAAGGGCCGGAGCACCATCTTCCGCGGAGGCTACGTGTGCGATCCGCC
>CAZAQY010000325.1:0-8687 GCA_964486845.1 uncultured Pirellulaceae bacterium | reverse complement strand
ATCGCCCGGCACTACTTCTACCGTTGCACGTTCGCCAGCGGCGTCCGTGGCGACTTCCGGGCGCGGTATCCCAACGACAGCGGCCACGGATTCCGCACGAACGGCAACTGCCAGGACTTGGTGTTCGAGGACTGTACCTTCGAGAAGAACGGCGGCTACGGAGTCCAGTTGGGCGGACCGGGCGTGGATCGCCTGACACTCCTCCGCTGCGCGATCACCAACAACGCCTTGGCTGCTGTCACCCGGCCATCCCAGTACGCCGCCCTGGAGTTCAGGGATTGCCTGGTGGACGGCAACCGGAGCAACCAACTGCCAGATGCCAAGCCCTTCCCAGCCGCAGCCCCGGTCGCCCAGTTTCGTTTCCCGGCAACCATCCGTGTAGGGCAACCGGTGGCGTTCCAGTGTGTTTCGCAAGCCACGGCGTGCGAGATCAGTGAGCGGCTCTGGGACTTCGGGGATGGCATCCCGGAGGTGAAGCCCGTCCCGCAGCACACCTTTGAGAAGCCTGGCAAGTACCGCGTGACGTTGATCGTCTGGGACTCCACCGGTCGTGGCGGTCGGGCAGAACGAACAATCCACGTGCTTCCCAAAGCCAGCCCCGACTGAGTTGGGAACGGCGACACCTTTGGCATCGGTCTTTTCCCATTGCTGCAACCACGAGGTTCCGTGCCCAGATGACCGACGAGGAAATCACGAATCTGTTATTCTGCTGCGACGAACCGTGCCCTGCCGACGTGGCGGTGGTGTTTGGTGCGGCCAATGAACTGGATTTGGGCCGGCGGACAATCCGTGGCGTCGAGCTGTACCGCAGCGGTTTTGTGCCGAAACTGCTGGTGACCGGAGGTGGGATTCTCGCACGCACGCGCCCCGAAGCCAAACGCATGGCCGAGATAGCGCGCGAACTCGACGTTCCGGCCCATGATCTACTCGTGGAAGACCGTTCCGCGAACACCTTTGAGAACATCGACTTCTCCATCGCGCTGCTGGACCGTCACGGGTTACTTGAACATCTTGCTTCGGTGATCCTGGTTTCGTCGGAGTGGCACATGCGGCGAGTGCTCCTGGCGGCCCAAACGCGATTCCCGCGACCACTTCGGTTCATCTGCTGCCCGACAAGCGAGGGCTGTAACCGAGCGAATTGGACTGGCTCGGAGGCGTGCCGCAACGAGGTGCTCAACGAGTTGGTGCTGCTGGAGGCGTTTCTGGAAACGGGGGCACTTCGACTAGCCACAGGAGGCAGCGTCACTTGACTTCCAGCTTCGCCACCCCGGTTTTCGAGATCTTGTGACGCCTCGTCACGATCATCTCGATGGCCTGGCGGAAGCGGACGAAGTGGTTGCGTCAGTCCTTCACGTCGGCAGACGCACGCTCAGCGTCGAGCAACGCTGCCGGCGGATCGGTAGTCACGCCGAACGTCCAGGTCTGGCCTGATTGGAAGGGAGCGATCAGTTCGACGTTCTCGAAGCTGACGCCGCCAGGAATCGGGTTGTCTGACGCCCAGTACGTCCGCCGAGCGTTGACCAGGGCCATCAGGCCCGGATGAGGTTGCTCGCACCGCCAATACTGCGTCGCGGGCCGTCCGATGTATCGCCACCCAAGAGCGACTGTCGTCTGGTCCGCCGCCGCGGGGTCGCGTTCGTCGCTGGTCGCAGCGAGTATCACAGCCCCGTCCCGCCTGCGTGCCAATCGTCCGAGATCGAACCGCCCGTGCGGTGTGAAGCCGAAGGTGTCGAGGGTCCCGTCGGCGAATAGGTCGCGTGCGGTCACAACGCCATCCGTGAGGTGCAGTCGGCGGAGCCGTGCGTAGTTGCCCATGGTGGCGGTCACCACGCAATACGACAGCGGTGCGGAGGTCAGCTGTGTGAACGCGGCGATGTGGACTTCACAGGGCCGGTCTGCACGAAAGGTGAGTCGGAGGAAGACGGCAGCGCCGCTCTGGAACTTCTCGACACCGATGAAGACGGTGAGCGTCTTGACCCCGTTCTCCTCTCCAGTCACACCGCGGGCAGGATGGGCCGGGTCCCGCGGAATCCAGTCGTCAGGTCGATCCACGCTCCACATGACCTTGCCGGTTCCCCGAGCGAGCGACGATGGCTCCAACTCTGAGAAGCTCCTGTTTGTTCGCCCCTTGACGATCGGCTCGACGGCAATGAAGTTGATCATCCGCCAGTCCGGCTGACCGACGTAGGGAGTGTATACGCGCAACAGGCCCCGCGGACCCGGCAAGGGGGCGAGTCCGATGCGCAGCCCGTCAGCCAATCCCCACACCGGCTTGGCTCCATTCGCGCCCGCTGGAGGCCGAATCCAGACGTCTTCGACCACGGGATCGGCTAAGCCACGCCACACGGGCTCCGAGCCGTGAAGACCGTACGAGGCCATGCTCACCGTCAACACAATAAGCCAGTACCACCGTCTCATCGGTGCTTGTCCCCTCTGACCACCCGGGTGATTGCGACGAACTGATCCCCGCCAGGGTCCCTTGATCACGACGGCGATGGGATCCCCCTCGACAACGCCCGCCTCAGCGGGCATGCCGGGTCGGGTTCACTCCCGGCACGGTACTTCTCCAGGAGCCGCCGCGACTGTTCGGCCAGCATCCGGCGGACCTCGCGCCGCTGGCCTTTGATGCGGGCGATCTTCATGTTGTCATAGGCTGTGGTCTGGTGCCGCAGCCAGGCGATCACGGCAGATTCCGCCCGCCGTTCGATCGGAATCCGTTGTGTGCGGGCCACCGTGCCGCTGCCCACGGGCGTGGCGTGCTGGGTCACGGCATCGGCGAGTTGCTCGGCCAGGCCGGCGTACCCCGGCGCGAAGTCCAGGAACGCCAGGACTGCCCCGCGGAAATCTTCGACGTACTCGGTCTGTTTCCGTTCCCGCCTGGCCGTGTCCGTGGCCCGCCGCTTCGCGTAGGCGTCTGTTGACCGTTCCGCCTCCAGTTCGGCGCGGATCGTGGCGATCCGGGCCGCCGACGCCCAGATGCCCTGCGAAAACGTCTTGCGGCCCTTCTTCTCCTGGACGGTCCAAGTGGGGCCGGCGGCCTTCACACGTCGCGTGAGGCCAGCATCGCCGGGTGGCAGCAGGTCCCAGTCGGCCGGGGCGTGCAGGATCTGGCCATCCGCGGTGCGGACGGCGCGGTCAGTGGGGCCGGGGGCAACGATTCGTGTCTGGATGGGCATCGATGGTTGATTCCGTAGGGGCGTGCATGGGAATGTCGTGGTGAGATGATACGTCAGGCGCACTGGCGGCCATAGGGCCGGTGGTCGTCGATCCCCTTGGCCACGGTCTGCGTGTTCCGGGACAGATCCAGTGACCGCCAGCAATACGAACTGGCCACCGAGGCCCACGGGTGCCAAGGGCCGGCGATGGCGTGGCTCGTCGCCTTGTCCGGGAGTTCGGCAAGACCGTAGCCGTCGCGGATCGCTGTCCGCACGCCCAAGTCGTCGTGTGAAAACAGGTCGGGACGGCCCAGAAAGTCCCTGTGACCGCTCGCGGGTTACCCGACGACACGTAACCCACACCAACTTATAGGCGGGCATTCCGGCGGCCGTGACGCGATTCCCCTAATGTTGAACCTCTTGCCGGCTGCTACAATGCGGCGAGCGCATAGGGAGGACTGAATGGCTGGCTACATCATCTACTCGCTCGACTGGAACAGGTTCCAGCAGTTCGTGGAACGTCCAACCGCCGATCAGTTGGCCGCATTGGAGAAGCTGCTCTCCGACGGTCTCGAAGAACATGATGGCGAGTTCGACGAGGATGACCTCGTTCTCACATGGCCCACGCAGGCCGGGGCTCTGGCTCAAATGGCCGCCAAACGGCTGGCGTTGCCAGACTGGTACGGCGACTTGTCAACACCCGGCAAGAGCCTCTGGGAGGGCGTCGTCTTCAATGCCTGCATGAATTGCGACGAGATCGACGTCGGTTTTCGCGTGGACAGCGACGGCGTGTATTGGGACGTGATCGAAGCGGCCTGGAAACACATCGGCGTGGTCCCCGGTCAGATTTCGACAGTTGCACTTTCTGCGTTTGGCAAGCGTCCTTATCGGTACCACCCACCGACCAGGATGGTCAAGACGCGCGAGCAGCATGACAAGGAGGAGGCAGATCGCCGTTCGAGTCTGACGGCACTTAGCTCCATGCTTGGTGATTTCTTGAAGGGCGTCAAACAGGGGCAGGCAGACCCGAACAGACTACTCGACCAACTCGATCAGAATGAGGACGTTTCGGAGCAGCACAAGAAGGCACTGAAAGGTCTTCTCAGTGACGACGATTCGGGCGCCGATGACGACAACTCGGACGACTGGGAGCCGATGCACAGCATGCACACGCCGAACGAGGCCCAGAACATGCTGGATGAGCTCCGGTCGCTCGAATCCGCGATGCGCAAGACCAAGAAGAAGGACGTTCGGCAGCAATACGAGGAGGAGTTGATGCCCGCCGTCGCCGCGGTCGCAGAGGAAGGCCGAATGCTGTTCGTCCAGGTGGACACATGAGGCGGACGGAGGTGCGAACGCGTCACCGAACAGTGGGCGGCAACGCCGGCGGCGGGGCGTTTTGGAGATGAAGGATCATGGACCGCCGCCCTTGATCCGCATCGTTCATCTGAGGCTTGAGGCACCTGACCGCTATGAAGCGACACGAAATCTTGGGCCGTAACCTACACGAGACTCGCGAGATCACTTTGAGCATGCTCGCCAAGGGGGAGGCAAAGTGCTTACAGCGAACGGCACCGGGGCAGCCCCAACAGCAATTCGATCGAGAACGGCAGATTGGACTGGCCGTGGGCCACGCCGTGCTAGAACATTTGGGGTACGGCCCCATTGAACGTCTGCCAGAGCGGCTGAACGCCGGAGTGGATCAGACACTGGAGTACTACTTTGGGGACTGGTGGAAGGCGGATGAAGACGACGCCCGGGCATTGGATTGGTCGCGGCCGGACCGCCGGCTGATGTGGTATAGTGTGTTGCAGGACGGCCTGCTGCTGGGGGCGTTGACCGGTCGGTGGGACGACGTTCGACGCATCTGTTCCTGGTTCAAGCTTGGTCTAACGGCGGAGAACCAGTTCGAGTTGAAGGGGTACGAGCACCAGCAGTTGTTCTTCGCGATCGCGTTGAGCCTGCGGGGCGATCCGCCACCGGAAACGGAAGCCATCTTCGCTTCGGTTCGAGGCTGCAAGGCTAAACGGACACGGTTGCTCTGTGCCGCCTGGGATGCGGCAGTGGCGAAAGACCAGCGAGGGTTCGATAAGGCACTCAAGGAATCCGTTGCCCACTTCGTCAAGACGGACGCCCAAGACGTTCCAAATGTCTGTTTCTGGGTGGCCTTGAACGCGTCCTTCGTCTGGCTTGTTGCCGAACGAAACGGCCTGCGGTTTCCGGCGTTGCCGCCCAAACTGGAAGCGGCCGTGGTTCGTAGGGAGACGGTATTTCCGGCCGAGAGATCCTGACGCCGAAATTGGAGTGGCCGGGCGGGTTGTCCCGCCCGCCACGTAGCGCGGGTCAGGCTCCCCGGCGTCCGGGCGTTGTGCAGTGGACGGGGTAGGGGCGGCTGGGCCGTGGCCCTTGCCGGGTGGTACAATGCGGTGGGTGGCCGAGCGGATAAGTAGGAGTTGTCGCACTCATGTCAGACCTCGCATCCGTTAACTCGCTGCTTGCCGAAATCGCCGAGGCCAACGATGGCGTGAACCACAGTTCTGATTACTCGCTCAATATGCTCCCGCCAGCGGAATCAATGCAACTTGCCCTTGAAGCCTACTTTTCGGCAATGAGCACGTCCAACTCCGACCCACAACCCCCGGAGCGATGGAACATCCGAACAAGAGAAGTAACGGACGCGACGCGATACTTGCTTGCCGCCACCCGACGATGGTTTTACGACTTGGAGTTCTCGCCAAAGGTGGATCGCGTAACAGCGGAACGAACCATTAAAGAATTCATGGATCGTCTGGTTTCGATTGTTGGCACGTCGAAGGTCTTTGAGGTGAAAGTGCATCCGCCAATGTGGTACGAGTGTGTCTGGCAGGATTTTGTATTTGACGGCGGGAATTGCCGCTGGTTCTTGCACTTTGGATTCTCTGACTGATCCACAGCCAACGTAGAGGCATGCGATAATCGGGTAGCCGGGCGGGTTTCCCCGCCCAGCCCCGGCCTTCGGGTGTTTTGAAGTGGAAGGGGCAGGGGCCAGCGATGTCGAGGCCCTTGCCGGGTGGTACAATGCGGCGAGTGGCCGGGCAGGCCGGAGAATTGCGGAGTTCTGTCATTGAAACTGGACTCGGGTTGCCGGAACAAGGAGCGCAGAAAGTGGAAGGCGACTACGCCATCTCGGACCGCTGCCCCGGCTGCGGAGTCCGGTTGACGACCGGCATCGACGGGATAGTCGAGGCGGAAGAAGGTGACACCGTTGTCTATCCGTTGTCGCCGCAGTCGGAGGTTGAGACGTCCGACGCCGTGTACATCGGTTTTCATTGCCTCCAGGACGGGCAGCGGCCTGTTTGCTGTCCTCGATGCGGCTCAGATGTCAGAATACAGACCGCGCTCGCGCCGCGCACTCCGGTTGACAGAGACCACCGAGACTTCATGGAGACGCCGGTTGCCGACCTCGAATTGTCAATCAGAGCGCGGAACGCGGTTCACAAGGCTGGTGTACGAGTGGCCCGTGACCTGCTATCACTGTCGGTAACCGACATTCAGAAGCACGTTGCTGCGGAGAGCAATACGGTGGTGGACGAAGTCCGCCGTTTCCTTGCCGCGAGATCTCTTGCTTTGCGCGGGGAATCCTGGCGGGCGGCGAAGATGGAGCGTTAGAACCGGGCACGCTCGATCGGCGACCCACTCACGAACAGTAAGAGACAGAATCGGATAGCCGGGCGTGTTTCCCCGGCCAGCCCCGGCTACCGGGCGATTGAAGTGGAAGGGGCCGCTGTCTCGCGGCCCTTGCTGGGTGGCCGGGGCAATTCCGGCCGGAGAATTACAGAGTCGGCAAGGCAGGTGACTGGTGATAAGGCCACCGGCAAAGGTACTGAACAAATTCGTCATGGCGGGCTGGCAGCCGTCGCGTTGCGTCGCCGTTCCAGCCTTCGTTGCCGACAATCACCCCGCGTGGCAAGTGCTCAGGCAGTTCGGTGGTCTCACCGTAGGGACGTGCGGACCCGGCATTGAATGCGCATCCAGCGACGTTGTCTTCCGAGCGCCGGAACCCGACGACCGAGATGACGAACTCTCTGGCTGGCAGCAGCTATTGAACACCACGCTGGTGAGCGTCGCGGATGTCTGCCACGGACACGGTGAGTTGTTCATTGACACTAATTCGCGCTGTTTTGGGCGAAGCCACATTCACGATGCGTTCTACTTTGAGGGCGATTCGTTCGAGAAGGCTATCGAGAACATCCTGCCCGGCGTTCGCTCACGCCCGATGCTTCGACCTGATCAGGCATCCGTGACGTTGTACGGGCACGACTTCACAGCCGAAAGCCCTGAAACCTATCACTACGCGAGGGCAATGTGACGGACTTGCCGAATCGGGCAGCCGGGCGGTTCTTCCTGCCCGGCCCTCAGACCGCTTGGCAGTCGGCCTGCGTCGGCTTCCGGGCGTTTCGAAGTTGAACGGGCATGGGCCGGCGGTGTCGTGGTCCGTTGCCGCGTGGTACAATGCGGCAAGTGGCCAGGCAGGTGCGGCCACGAGAATTGTTGTCGTTACGCGGAATCCCAGCGTCTATGGGGAAAGCGGCGAGAATGGAAGGTCCCCACGAACCAAGAGGTACTAAGCCGCACCGAAACGCCTTGTGGCGAAGACAATGGCATTCACTGGCCGCCGTGTCCATTGCCGCTGGGTGTGTTGCCACACTCGCCCTGAGAGGCGACTGGCGGCTGGCCGGTTTCGTAGGTGTGATGCTGCTGGTTCCCCTCGCGTTGATTGCTTGCCCAAGGTTCTTCGGCCAGGGTCTGCCCAGATGGGTGGACAGGCCGACGCCGGTCTTCGAAGTCTACCTACTGGGATGGCTGCTGCTCGCCAGCACTGCCGCCTCGGTAGGAGCTTACGTCTGTTGCCACGTTCGCCAATAGACGCTACTCAAGACGAATTCCGTGATGCTTCCTGGGAAGTCGGAGGAATGTGCATCGAGAGGCACCGCGCAGTCGCGTAGCCCGGCGCGTTACCCCGCCTGGCCCTACACCGCTCGGCATGCCGGTCCTGTGACCGTGAGCTTCCGGGCGTTTTGAGGTGGAAGGGGTAGGGGCCGGCGGTGTCGAGGCCCTTGCCGGGTGGTACAATGCGGCGAGTGGCCGGGCGGGGCCGGCGGGAGAATTGCAGCGTTCGTCCAAACTCAAGGGATTCAACCATGGATGAAGGCTTCATCGCGATGGCCGGTGTTCCGATTCCGCCAGAAGCCGAGCGCCCCAAGTTCAATGATCCGATACTTGGCGTACTTGAGTGGCATGAGAAATGGGAGTTCTGGGAGGGAACGCCTGAGTTTCGAGACGGACGGCAGATAATTCTGCGGATAGCCGGTTCCTGTGATCTCCCAGCACAGGAATCGCAACTGGCGTTCCTCCGCACTTTGTTCCAACAATTGCAAGCTGATGACGCGCGATTTCGCGCGAAGGCATCGCAGTACCTGTTGGACACGTACAATACTGGTCCCTCTGTGCCAATATGACTGAGACAGTTACCTCCTCGTTAATTACTGTAGA
>CAZAQY010000324.1:0-8734 GCA_964486845.1 uncultured Pirellulaceae bacterium | reverse complement strand
CGCGCTGCTCACCAACTCGCTGAAATCGCTGGCGACAAGCACGCCGTTCCCAAGCAGACCAACGTCGATTTCTGAGTGGGACCGGCCAAGAAGTTTGAGGCGGTGCAGAGGGCAGTTAGGTGGCGAGATGGCGCATGCTTGCTGCGACCGTTCCTACCCCCTCGTTTCTTACAGGCCAGCACTTCGGGTGCCGATTTGTCACCGGCGCATCACCCTGCCGCCCGAGCCGCCCGGCCCGCTTTCAATACGCCGCAGTTTTGTGCAACAGGCGGCGAACCGGCCAGGATCGTTTTTAAGGGCTCTGGGAGGCCGCAGGACGCATTGGAATTGACATTTGGACTTAGGTGCCGTTTCGGAATGAATTCATTTATTTCAATTTCATTTTGTGGAATAGAACGACTATTTTCATTTTCCCTGAAGGTTGGTTCCATCAGGCGGGTGCGATGGACGACCAGGGGCCTCCTTTTTGTTTTCACCATACTCAAGAACACCGGCTCCAACTTGCCGGTCAACACGGACGGCGGGCCGCTGTCGAACGCTTGGAAGGGTTGGAATCTTTTCCGAGCCGAGGGGAAGGTGGGGGGAAGAGATTACGGGCGGCGCAGCTCCGAGAAACACCTGCCCGCCTGATCGAAAACGTCAGCTACTTACCTGCTGCCTTTGCAGCCTCTTCGATACGCTTTGCAAGCGTTTCTGCGTCCACATACTTGTACACCTTGAAGCCTGCCTTTTCGATCTTCGCCGGAATTTCTCCAAGGGAATCCGTCTTCCCATCCTTGTCTTTCAAGTGGTGAATCTGAATCCCAACAACTCCGTTACCACGCTCCAGCGACTTCTCAATCTCGTAATTGATGTACTTCCTGCCTGCCGTCTTGTATCCAATACAGACCACCGTGACACTCGTATTTTTGAGTGCATCATCAATCATCTTCTTAATTGCATCATCACCCTTCTTTTTGGCCTCCTCCCACAACGAGGCGTCGGCCCATCCCGCCGCAGCGACACCGGTGATATTCGGAATGTTTCGGATTTGATTGACTCTCCAGACATCCCTCTGGTAGTGGAAACTGAAGAACACTCGCCTCGACATATTTCAATTCTTTCTAACGGTCGCCTCGAACTTTGTATTTACCGGCCAGCAATGGTTGCGGCTTGCTCGACCCATTGACCGAAATGCGCATAGCCGTCGTCGCCAATCCAATCATGTGTTCTGTAAAGTTGACTGAGCCACACTCGACCACCCCGACTGTCAGGTACATGCCACTGCTCTAGGATGTTTGGGCCTCTGTAGCTCGTGTACCCACGCAAATCTTTGATCTGGTCGATGTAGATGGCAAGAAGCCCATTCCCAACACTCACACTGCGCTCAAGTTCGTACTTCACCCAGGGGCGGCCAGCGGTTTCCGCACCGAGCAAGAATGCCGTGACCGTGGTCCCCTTGAGGCCCTCGTTAATCATCCGTTTGATGGCGTCGTCGCTTGTCCTTTGTGCTTTTTCCCAGAGAGAGGCGTCGTAGAAACCGGCTTGGTCACTTCCTTGAATTACACCGCTCTTGCGCACGACATTCACACGGGAAATGTCATTTTGATAATGAAAGGCAAAATACACTCTCCGTGCCATACGTGGTCCCTTCATCGTGAAATGCGTCTAAGAATGGCGACAACAGCATCGACGATCTGCTCGTTCGATTTTCGAGAGTTCCCGATAATGTCAAAGTGAGTCTTGACACCGCCCTGCGGAAAGTGGGTGTCCAAGGTTGCGGTGACTTCGTTCCAGATTGTCTCGGCGGCGTGTCCGGTGGCCCCAATCGGAATGGGATATTTGCCTTGGCGGCGACAGATCTCAAATTCCTCCATGACGCCCCATGCTTCGACGATATTCCCTGCCGTATCTCGCTTGTTGCCCGCAACAAATAGACAACTACCCGCACGAAGGATCATGCGTTCTCGATATTGTTTCCAGTATTCGCCTAACGAAAGCCCTGGGGGCGGCTCCTGTGGGAAGGGGCGAAGGTGTAGCCTCGCTTCATCATTGTGACCGAGCTTGTTCATCGCCCCTTGTATTATCGAGCCGCCTATTCCGAGACCAAAACCAGACACTACGTTGAAGCCTTCCGAAATGAGTCTCTCACCAAGCAAACGACACAGATCGGAAAGCCGGTCATGGCCCAAGGGCGCATAATCCTCGGCGCTTCCTGAAACGAACACATCCCGAAAATGGGTTCTTTGATTTAGTTCCTTCAATATGTCCGTGATCTCCGAATAGTCGTCGATCATGACTGCTTGGATCGAGTATCGTTTTAGATCGGCAATGCGATGCTCTAATCTAGTGCATTGGTACTTGTGTTCCTCACGGGCCTTACGGCTGCTGCTTGTTGGTGACGAAACAGACTTCATGATGCAGTAGTGGCGGCGCTGGTTCTCACCGAGCAAAATGCGTATCCGGCTTAGTATGTAGTCGATGTTCGGATCTGTGAAGCTGAATCCCACAAAAAGGAATGTCTTGTCAACTAGGTCACCTCGCAGGCTCGTCGAGAAGAGGGATCGCTTCGTGTCGTATGCCTCATAGTCCTCCTTTGTAAGCACAGCATCGTCGGGCATGGTCTTGTCGCCATGCATTTTGTAAATTGTGACTACCCGCCCCGGAACAGTTACGGCCAAATTCTCCTTTGTCCTATTGACATCCGCCTTTTTTCCAGCCTCCTCATAGGCCCGCTCAAGCAGGTCGTCGTAATTGGTGGTCCAGACCGTATCAATAGGAAGAGAGGCTATAAGGCGATGGTTGTCTGTCAACGAGGCATCTTTGGTGAACTCGTCGATCAGAAGTTGGTTCAGTTCCGAGCGGGTCCCGGTCTTATTCAGATGATACTGGGCGATGGCTACGAGGTCAGTTTCTCGGTCGATGTCGAGGTTCAGATCCTCGGCCACCTGTCGCAACAGTTCTCTCCAGTCCACGTAGCCGGACGGTCTCGAAAGCCCTGCACCGACAAACAGGGCGGCAGTATTGTCGGCAATCGCCTTGGAGTAGTTGCGGAGAAAAGTGTTGCGATCTAATGCGGTCATAGTGGATCTTTCCTCATCACTCCACCCCCAGCGCCTTGAACGCTGCGTCTCTGGGATCGGCGTAGAAGCTGGTTTGGAACTTTGCGAACAGTTCGCCGGGGATGCTGGGGATGTCGCCCACGCTTGCCATCGGCAGCAAGATCCGCTTGGCACCGGCGTCGAAGGCGACCTGGAGCGTGTCGGCCAGATTTTCCACCGGTACGATGCTGCCGCCCAGGCTCATGGTGCCGAGGACCACGAGGGACGATTGGACCGGCTTTCCGAGAACCGCAGAGCACAGCGCCACGAAGGTGGGCAGCGCCATAGCGGTGTTGGGGCCGGTGTTCTGCAATTCAACGATGTGCAGGTGGTAGTCGTGGTCCCCGGCCTTGATCGAGGCGCTGACGTGGGCGGCGTTGGCCTTGTAATAATCGAACCCCACTTTGATCGGCTCTTTGGCGGCTGTGTTCGATCCCAGGCCGGACATTTTCAGTGAGCCGTTGCCTGCGGTTACCTGGGTCTCCATGCGGTACAGGCCCAGATGCCCACCGCTGCCGGTGGCAACAACGTGCAACACGCCAGGGTTCATTGGACCTTCGGGGATCAGCCTGCCGCCGCCCTGCTCGGGCACCGAAATGAATTTTTCTTCCCTTGTTTCTTGGTCGATGTAGCTGAAGTGGACATCGTAAAATTCCATGCCGCCGATCTTCTTCAACTGTTCTTTGACCCGGCGACGGACTTCCATGGCGTAATCCAGGCAGCGGCGGACGGCATCCTTGTCGTACTCGTCGTGGGGGTACAGCAGTTTGAGCAGGCCGGATACCGTGTGCTTGACGGCGATCACGTCCCGCTGGTTCAAGTCACGGCCCAGCTTGAAATACTTGTTGATGGCATCGGCGAAGCTGCGTTTCCGCATCTCACGGAAATACTCGGCCAGATAGTCCACGATCAGGCCGTATTGGTTCGTGAAATACTCGGGCCGCATTTTGGGAATTTCCCAGCCGGGGATGTAGGCGTGGAAGCGGTCGAAAAATGCTGAGTCGATCATGGCCTCCGGGAATGGTGCCAGCAGGTGGCTCGTTTTGACCAGGGTATCGACCGGTTGGTTGATGTTGCCCACGAAGACCATCGAGGCGTAGGCGTTCACTTGGTCACGGCCACGGGCGAAGGAGCCGGATGCCATGTAGTCCTTCATGATCTGAACGCCGTCGTGATCCTTGAACGAGATCCCCGCCACTTCATCGAAGGCCACGCAGTCCCACAGGCCCACCAGCCCAACGGTGCGGCGGGCGAGGTTGTAGAACAGGTTGGCGACGGTCGTCTGCCCACCGGAAATCAAAATGCTGTTGGGGCTGATTTCTTTGTAGATGTGGCTTTTTCCCGTCCCCCTTGGGCCGAGTTCGCAGCAGTTGTAATTGTTTTCAACGAGGGGAATCATGCGGGCCAACAGGTGCCATTTCACACGCTGGTCGAATTGCGTCGGCTCGATGCCGCTGGATCGCAGCAGCACATCCAGCCATTGATCCTCGGTGAAGTGCCGCCGCCCAGCAAAAAGCTCTTCCATGTCCATGTTCGGCATCTGGATCGGCTTCAAGTCCCGGATGATGAACGGCGAACCTTTTTGGCCTTCCTCGTAGAAATACTCCATCGTGATGATGGACCAGATGCCACCGGCCAGCAGTTTTTCATACCGCCGCACCGTGCCGGTGCTGATCTCCACGCCCTTTGTCCCCAGGTTGGACAGCAGCGCCTCGTACACGTCTCGTTTCTCGTTGAGCGTGACCGTCACCTTGTCGATGATTTTCAGATTGCCACGTTCACGGATGATGGACTTTACTTTTTCGGCCTCGTCCGGGCGCACGTAGTTCTCGGCCAGGATTCTTTTGACCGTCTTCAAGCCATCTTCGATGATCGCATCGTCATCCGAGGCGCAGTGTTGGCCGAGCAGGTACTCCAGCACGTACACTGGGACGTTGGCACCTTCCTTGACCAGCTTGGTCAAATCCTTGCGGACGACCCGGCCTGCAAAATGTCGATTCAGTAGGGTGTCGAGGCTGGTATCAGAAGTCATCGCTAAAAGCCCTGTCAATCATCACTTCCACGCTCTGCTGCTCAATGTCCGTTTCGGCATCCCGCAGCACAAGCCGGTACTTGGTCTTTTTGTCGTACTCACGTTCCCGCAGTTCCAGGATGACCGTTTTTTTGCGGTCTTCCAGGTTGCCGGACGAACTCTCGAAGGTCACGGTTTCCACGTTGGTGACCGGCTCGCCGCCCTCGTACACGGCCACCTTCATGGTGATCGGCTTGACCCGCTCGCTCACCGCATCCATCTGGATCATCTCGAACCGGTGCCGGGCCGTGGTGATCTTGTGGCTGGTGCCCAAGACCTGGACGGTCACTTTCTTCGTGGTGGTCGTCTTGGCCGCATCACCCTTGCGGTGTTTGACGGTGATGACCGGCACGCAGATTTCCTGGGGCATGGCTCCACCATGAACAAACCGAGCCCCACCGACGAAATGAAACAGGTTGGCACCCCTGGGCACCCAGAATTCCATGTCGCCTTCAGCGCCCGCCGTGGTGGCCGTGGAGCCATGCCATGCGGCATCGTTGCTGCCCAGGTTGTGGCCCAGCAGATACCGTTTTTTGGCCTTTACCGTGCCCACCGGCTTATCGCCCAGGCTGCTCTTGTCGGCTTCATCAGGGGCGGGTTCCGTGAACAGGAATCCGTGGTCGGCGGTGACGACGACATGGTTGCCGTTGAGGTGGTTGAACACGTAGCTGACGATGGAAGCCAGATCGTCGATGGCCCTGCGGGCAGCCGCAAAGGTGTCCGCTTCGGTTGCAGCCGAATCCCCCACGGCGTCGATGGTATTGTGAAAAATATAGACCAGGCGGGTGCCGCTGATGAACTTCCGGCCCTCGTCCTTTTTCATGTTCAACAGTTCGTCGGACTTCACCGCCAGCCCCTCCAGCGGCGCAAGAACCTGACTCCGCTGCTCCAACGACGCTGTGGGCTTGCCATCGGCCAGGATCTCGCCGTTGGACTTGTAAGTGAGCGTCTTGTGCGGCAGCAGGGCAGCCATGCCCAGCGACGTGTACGACGGCAGCACCCCCAGTTGCGAACTCAGTTCGGCTTCAAATCTGTACTTGCCGTTCAGATCACGGTTGAGTTCCTCGGCCACTTCGTACCGCAGGGCATCGCTGATGATGACGAAGCTGCGCCGCCGCTCTGCCTCTTCCAACCGGCGTTTCACGTTTCGGTCGAAAAACTCCTGTTGGCGTGGCACGCTCGGCAGCCGCCATGTCTTCCACAAAGACTGGTCCTTCGCCGGATCGACACATCGCCCCCAGGCCAGCGCCAGTTGCGTTAAGTACCAATTGACGTAGCACGCCTCGACCGGCTCCCGCAGCTTTTTCACAATGTCCCAGCCCTCCGCCTTACCGGCATCAGCGTACTCACAAAAGTGCCGGTAAAGCTGATCGAACCGGAACAGTTCGGTTTCGTAGGCGTGGTACATGGCCTGGGCGTTGTCGTACTGCAATGCCTGCGGATACTGCTTCCGCAGGGCAAAAAAATCAGCAGCGGCGACCAGGGCATCGTACAAATCATGAAGGGCCTTGCGGGGCACGTCAGCCGAGCCCGCCACGTTCGGCGATGCCCAGTGCCCATCCTGGCGGCGGGCGGCAATGGCTCTGACTTCCTCGGCGTTGATCGTGTCCGCCGTGGCGTTGATCCGGTCACGAAGCTGGCTGATGATCCTTTTTTCCACATCCAGAAACGTCATCACGTCCAGCAGGTCTTCCGGCTCCTGTTTGTAAAGCAGGTCGGGCACTTTGAGGGTTTCAGCTACGACCGCCGAGAGGCGGTCGTAGCTAGTGCCTTTGCTGCTGCTGTCCCGCCACTGCGCCAAGCACACCACGGCGTTGGATTTGCCCGGCTGCGGCAAAACCAAGTGGCCCACGGATTCCGGCAACTCGCCTTTGATGTGGGCGGCAAGGTCCGTGACCAGCAGCCGGATCAAGAAGTTCTTGAGGTTGGGGCAGACCTCGGTGTAACCAAACATGGACTTGGCCATGTACCAGAACGATTCGTCCAGGTCAAATTTTTCAACCTGCTGCCAGACCTCGGGCGGATTGTCGAGGTTGATTTCTTCGCCTTCCTTGACCCCGAGAAACTCGTGGTATAGCGTCCGTATGATGACAAACCAGTCCGCCTGATCCGCCTTCACGACCACACAGATCATCTTACGATCCAGGTCGCCGTCCGTGTCCGTCGCAGCCACGAGCGGCTGGACCTTTTTCAGGCGATCCTTGTTGTCGAAGAACTTTCGTCGGGCAGCCAGATGCTCTCGGAGCGTCTGATTCACGAGGCCCAACTGGTCCAGGATGATCGACGCCCGGTCGGCCCTGAAGCTGCGGCTGTACAGTCCGATATCGAGCAACCAGTCATCATCGTATTCCGGCTCTTCCTTAGCCGAATAAACAAGGTAGCGGCCCTGGGGATTGTCACGTTCGATCTTAACTTTGGCCTCGAACGCCCCAACCTCATCGAGCTTGAGTATCTCAACGCCTTCAGGCAAGAAGACGAACGGCAGCGTGTTCACAAACTCACGCTCAGGATCGTTCCAGAACACAATTCGCTGTTGCTCGTCCACAAACAGGCGAGCCAGGGCGTTTTCAATTTGGGTGTTGTCCATCAGTCTTCCTTTGTGCCGGTGACTGCCTTGACTTCCGCCAACAAGTCGCCGAACTTGCCGTAGTTCACCCTCACGCCGTCATCAAGGTCCAGGCTGATCCGCAGGTCAGCGTAATGCCGTAGCTTCTCATCGAACTTCCGCAACTCAGCCTGCTGTTTGACGAGCGTATCACGCTCCTTCTGCAATCGCTTGCCATGAGCAGTAGATGTGGCGGCTGTGATGTCTTCCCGGAGTTGCTCGATACGAGCGTCGATTTTGCCTTGCAGCGGAATCACGAATTCCGTTCGCATCCGTGACAGCGTGCCCTCGTTATACCGGTGCAGGTACACAAGGCCCTCAAAGGCACCCTGCCTACCGCTGGAAAAAAGCCAGTAGATGGGCCGCCTCTTGTACATGGACAGGTGGTGCTTGAAGAACCCCTGGCTCAGATAGCGCCGAATCGTGTCTCGTGACGATTCGCCTCTCTTCGGCTCAAGGCTCTCGGCGATGAAGCCTAGATTCTCCTCCAGATGCTCCTTCGCCCATGCTGTGGCGATGAACTCCACTACACGGTTGGCGGCATCATCGGGGAACCATTCGGCATGGGTAATCGGAATGATTCCATCCTGATCGGCATGGAAAGTCTTGTACCTTCCGGGATCAAATCCAGTATTGCCGCTGTCGGCATAGATCAGCCCAGGCTCATCAAGGCTGTATCGACCCATCGTGCAGCCGATGGCGTAAGAGATTAGTCGTTTGATGTCCTCGGTTCGGTCTGGCCGGTAGAGCGTGATATCCTCGTCGCACACTGCCGACGTGAGTTCTTTACAAAGTCTATACACATTGATAAAATAGAAATTGTTGGTTTCTTCAATAGCGGCAAGTTCCAGCCGACGAGTCTCACACCTTTCAACCGCCGACTGGTAAACCACCATTAGCTTCTCGCTCGAATTCTTACCTACCGGCAGGTCCGTGAAACCGGGTGATGTTTCCTGAGAGTCCCAGTCGTCTTTTGTG
>CAZAQY010000323.1:0-8767 GCA_964486845.1 uncultured Pirellulaceae bacterium | reverse complement strand
ACCGCGCCGCCCTCGCCCATCGTGATCTGGTGGGCGGGGTAGAAGGACAGCGTGGCCAAGTCGCCGAAAGTGCCCACCGGGCGGCCATGCAGCGTGGTTCCCAGGGCGTCGCAGCAATCCTCGATCAGCCACAGGCCGTGCTGTTGGCACAGGTCGCGCAGAGCCGCAACATCGTATGGAATGCCCATCGTGTGGGCCATCATCACCGCCTTGGTGCGCGGACCGATCGCGGCCGCCACGCCCTCGATCGCCGGCACATAAGTGCCCAACTCCACATCGATGAACACCGGCACCGCCCGATTCTGAATGATCGGATTGACCGTCGTCGGAAATCCGGCAGCCACCGTAATCACCTCGTCGCCCGGCTGCACGCGGCGCGGGCCCAACGACGGCGAAGTCAGCGCGCTCATCGCCACCAGATTCGCCGACGAGCCGGAGTTGACCAACAGGGCCGTGTCGAGTCCGAGCCGTTCGGCCAGCAAGGTTTCGAACTCTTCCGAGTACCGGCCGGCAGTCAGCCAAAAATCCAGGCTGGCGTCCACGGCATTGACCAGCTCCTCCGCGTCGAATACGCGCCCAGCATATCGCACGGCGCTCTCTCCGGGAACGAACTTCCGCTCCCCAAACGCTGCCCCGTGGTATTCGGCGACCAGTCGCAAAATTTCCTCGCGTTGTCGTTCTGCGGACAAGACAGTCAGCTCCGGTAAAAGCAAATCCGCGCGATTCAGTTGGCTACCTGCGTCCCCCGCGGCCCTGGATTCAGACCGCGGTCATAGATGGTCTGACGCAGAGCCTCGTCGTGTGCGTAGATGCTGTCAATGTCGTCGATCATGATCGGTTCGTCGCTCTTGACCCCCCGGAGGAACCTCTCGCCGGACATGAGTTCACGGCAGGAGACTTGGCCCTTCAGCAGGGGGACGGCGAGATAGACATCGTCGTCGATTCGCTCGTGATCCAGCACGTACCCTGCGGGCAGATCGCGTTTGGCATAAACACCTCGGACCAGCGCATCCAGGTACTGGATCTCCGCAGGGTTGGGAATCCGCTTGCTCTCGCCGCTGGCGCCGGCCATTTCTTTGGCTTTGCGGAAAGCTTTGAACCAAGCGTCAACTTGTTGCGGCAGGGAGCAATAGGGTGAGACCGGATGGCTGCCGTCGTCGATGTCAATGTGCCGTTCGAAGGTGCGTGCGCCTTTGGCGTAGGCCATGAACATGGAGACGTCCCAGCTGTGATACTCGTGCGTTGAGAAACCGATGGTGTGATTGGGATACCGGTTCTTCAGGAAGTCGATCTGATTCAGTTCCAGGTCTGCATCCTCGGTGGGGTAAAGAGACACGCAGTGGTTGATGGCCAGAGGGATGTTGCGGTTGTCGAAAAACATGACGAGGTCGTCGAGATCCTTTTGGGAGGTGCCTCCGCTGGAACAGATGACGGGACGGCGCGTTTTCGCGATTTTTTCAATCAACGGCCAGTCGTTTACGTCGGAACTGGCCATTTTGATGATGGGCAGGCCAAGGTCGACGCACAGGTCCACGGACTTTTCATCGAACGGCGTCGCCATTGGGATGCATCCGGACTTGCGGATGGTTTCCACCATGGTCGCGATGTGCTCGGTGGGGATTTGCGTGTCCAGAGTCTTCTTGATGTAGCGGACGTCGGTTCGAGTGCGAAAGTGCTTGTGGACGAAACGGTCTACATCCCGAAATTGCAGTTTGATCGCCGCTCGCACGTTGTTGAAGCGGACGACTCTCGCGAACTCGACGATGATCCGCAGACCCCGCTCAAGTTGGCCCCAGTGGTTGTTCGCCAATTCGAGCACGAAGAGATCCTCGAAAATATCCCGTTTCATGTTGATACCTTTGTCGTGACGCGTCGGAACGGCAGCGCTGCCCGCGTTTGCCCTGTCAGCAGCCGTGCTGGCAGAGCACGAAAATCGGCGAAACTTTTAAGCCGCGGCACAGCAACGGCCAACTCAGCCCAGCCGTAGCCTCCGGAGTGTGCGAGAAATGCTATGCCGCAGCTGCGGGCGGCTCGGGCGTCGTCAACGGTGTCGCCGATGAAACACGCGTGGGCTGGTTCGATACGCCACTCGTTTAGCAACGTCTGCGTGGCGGCCACCTTGGAGGTGAAGGCTGGCTGCCGCGAGTCTGGAGATAGAAACACGTCGAAAAACCAGTCCAGGCCGCAGTGGGCCAGAATCTGCTGCGTAGGGGACGCAGGTTTGTTGGTCACGCCGAAGCAGCGCACACCCTGTTCCGTCAGCGCCGTTAGCGTCTCCCGGACGTGTGGAAAGGACAAGGTTTTCTTCCACCCGACAGTATCGTAAGCCTGGCGAAACCCCTTTTCCAATGCATCCAGGATTTTCGGCGTGGCGATTGGCAAGGCCCGACGGAACATCTCGCGTATCGGCGGCCCCATCAGGGGGCGCATCGGCGGACAGGACCGATCCGGCACAACGTCCGCCCAGGCCGTCTGCGCAGCGAACTCGATTCCGGGAGCGGAATCCACCAGTGTGCCGTCCAGGTCGAAAATGACGTTGCTTACAGAGCGTTTCACGCGCTTCACTCGGCTGCTGGAATCAAAAGGTTACTCGACAGCTCGCCGCGATTCAAGAAAGGCGCCATATCTTCAAGCGGCGCGGTGACCATGCGCCCGTCCGGCAACCGCTTGGAACTGAGGCGTGGCTCGAACGGCTGTGTCCCGTCCAACATCACATGGCAGACGATCGGCCCCCCAACCGCGAGCGCCTCGGCGATCTGACGGCCAAACAACCCGCCCTCGATTCGCATCGCCGGCAGCCCGAACGCATGCGCCACCTTCACGACGTCAGGAAAACTCACGCCACTATCGGGTCCTGCCCCCACCTGCAGGCCAAAGAAGTTCGACTGCGTCGAGCGAATCGACAGGTAGCCGCCGTTGTCCAGCACGAACAACACGATCGGCAGACGATGATGTGCAACCGTCTGGAATTCCTGCAAGTTCATCATCAAGCTGCCATCGCCTGCCAGGCAAATCACGCGCTTGCCGTCGCGGGCCACGGCGGCGCCAATGGCTGCCGGCAAGTCGTAGCCCATCGAGGCGCTGCCAGAGTTGCTGAACAACCGCTGCCCGTTGCGGATCTTTGCCGTCTGAAAGGAAACGATGCAGGCCGTCGCATTGCCGCTCACAACGATATCGTCGTCGCTAAGCTGCTCGAACAGGGCTTCCATGAAGAAATACGGGTTGATGCCGTTCGCCGTGGTGCGTTGGCGCGGGAGCACCGTTGGGTAGCGCGCCACCCGCTCGCGGCACCAGCCCAGCCACCTGGCGTGCTGCCGCGTGTCAAACGACGCGGCTTCCAACTGGCGGCTCAATTCCTCCAGGAACACCTTTGCGTCACAACAGAGCGTCTCGTCCGCCTTGAGCGTCGGCTTGGCCAGCTCGGCAGGGTCGGCGTCCACGTGGATCTTCCAGGCGTGCCGCGCGAAGGCGGGCCAGTTGTAACTTACCTGGCGGATGCACATGCGCGCGCCGACGATCAGCAGCCAATCGGCGTTCTGGACGGTAAAGTTGCCCGCCCGCGTGCCGATCGAACCCTGTCTTCCACAGTAGCACGGGTGGTCCGTCGGCAGCAGGTCGGGCGTCCACGCGGTGGCAATCGGGATGCCCAATTGCGCCGCCACTTTCTCGATCGTCTCCAGTCCGCCAGCCAGCCGCACGCCTGTGCCAAGGAGGAGCACCGGGCGCTTCGCCTCGCGGACCTGACGCACGAGATCGGCGCAGCGCGTGGGAAGATTGGCCAGGTCATACGGCGGCAGATCAAATTCCGGGGAGTAGCCGGGCAGCTCGGATTCATTGATCATTGCCGACTGTACGTCCACTGGGATGTCCAGCCAACACGGGCCCGGACGCCCGCTGGTGGCCAGATGCACCGCCTTGTCCAGTTCATAGCGGATCGTCTGCGGGTCGAGGATCAGCTTCGCATACTTGGTCACGGGCCGGGCCATCGAAACAATGTCGACCTCCTGGTCGCCCAGCTGGCGCAAGCCCGGCAGGTGGTAATTCCCCAGGCACGTTTCCCGTTTGACCTGGCCGGACAGGATGAGCATCGGGATGGAATCCGTGAACGCGCCGAAGACGCCGTTGAGCGCGTTGATGCCGCCCGGCCCGGTGGTGACGTTCAACACGGCCAAGTGCCCGGTCACGCGGGCGTAGCCCTCCGCGGCCATGGCGCTGGCCTGCTCGTGGTGGTTGCAGATGTAGGTCAGGCGTTTCTCGCGGCCGATGGCGTCGTTCAGGTGCATGGCGCCGCCGCCGGTGACGAGGAAGATGTGGCGCACACCCTGATCCGCCAGGCGGCGCATGATGTAATCGGCCAAACGCACCGGCGCACATGTTTGATTCGTCTTGCTCATTTTGCCGAGGAATCGACAGGCATCGCGTAGAGAACGAGATCAAACCCGTTGAATCTGTGACTGCGGAGAAAGAATCGATAACCAAGGTTCCAGTCGTGCAACAACAGTGGAATCTGCCAGAGATGGGCGGGGCGATGGTAGAGACAAATCGCCAGTCCGGGCCGGTGGCGGTGAATCATTTCCCGCGCGCCGAGCAGGGCGTCGTATTCCGCGCCTTCGATGTCCATCTTGATCAGGTTGGGCCGGAATGCCGGCAGCGCCTGGTCCAACGCGACGCATTGGACGACCTGTGACCCCGTCGCGGAAGTGGCGCTTCCCGTGCCGCGCCCCGCGTCGAATCGCACTTGGGTGGCTTCAGCGCCCACGCCGCAGGGCCAAGCGCAGACGCTGGCCACGCTGGCGGGCAGGCGGGAAAGCGATTCGGCCAGTTTGGCGAAGTTCGCGCCGTCCGGTTCGAACGCCGCCAGTGCCTCCACCGGCAAGCCCAGTTTCATCAATTGCGTTATCGTGTCGCCGTCGCACGCACCGCAATCCACAAAGCGGAGCGGCGTCGGCCACGCTGGCAGGTCCTCGGGAAAATACTGGCAATCGAAGTCCGGGCGGGGCAAGACGGAATAATCGCCGGCGGCACGGAATCGCAGAATCCGCTCGAACAACTCCTGGCTCGGGTCATCGGCCCACAATTCAGCGGTCGTCTGCAGGACCGCCGCATAGGGGCGGTAGAAGTCCAGGCCCGTGAGCCAGAAGCGGTCGCCCAATTCCCGGGCGAAGGGTTGATAGAATTCAAGGAACGTGGTAATCGTTTTCCAGCCCTGCCGCCGAAGTTCGTCGTGTAGCGGCGGCATTTCGACCCAAAGGTTGAAGATCGTCACAACCACCGGCGTCTCACCGCGCGTTTCTGGGGATATCGCGGGGTCGTCCGGTTTTAGAACCGGAACGCCAGCCAGCGTCTGACCGGGCCGGGCCGTGCGGTCGAGAAAATATCGGACGACCACTCCCGCCTGGGTCAGGACTCGCAGTGAATCGCGCCCGACCGAACCGGCGCCGTAGAGCGCCACCGGAACCGGACGAGAAAGCCACGTCAGGGTTTCGAGCCCGGGTTGCGGCACGCCAACCAGAACGTCAATCGTGGAAGCGAGACTCATGAGGCAACAGATGCCGTTTTGGGTTCGGACTCGAGGGTGATGATGGCGTTCTTGAGACCGAGTTGCTGGCGAATGCGCTCGGTGATGGCGCGCTGATGGAGCAGCGTCGAAACAAGTATCGGATGCGGCAATCCGACAATGGCTTCCGGGGCCAACACACGAACCCCGACCAACGTCTTGTCTTGGTTCATCGGATTGCCGTCCACGAATGCCGCGATTCGAGCTCGACCCAGCGAGGTTTCCGCCAGGAGTTTGAGGGTCAATTGGCCGGTTCCCCACACGATCAGAGGGCCTTTGTCAATCACTGGCACTAGGGCGGTCTCGATCTGCTGCAACTGTTCCCGCGAAAGCTCGATGTAACGAATCAGACGCTCCCGAAGCACGCCGTCCGATTCCCACCCGGTGCGATGGAGTTGCGTAGTTCCGTGTGGGCGCCGAAAAAAACAAACACGGCCGGATATGGTGACCCCGCGTCGACGATGATGTCCTTCGTCCCGCCGGAGATAAATAACAATCCCGCATCGGCCAGGAGATTCCGCAAGCTGGACAAGTCGAAGTGATTGATGTGTTCGGTATTGAAATCTTGAAACGGCGCGACCAAGCAGTCTGCGTAGCGCGCGGCGTCCGGCACCTCGACATAGACTACCCCGGACTCGCTCAGCAGGTCCGCCAGCTTCCCAACTGCGGCGCCCAAGTCCAACACATGTTCGAGCACATGCGACAATACAACGACATCAAATGCACCCAAGCCGGGAGGCAACGCTCGCAATGAACCAGCCATCGCCTCGCCGCCACAGGCCAACCGCGTTCTCTCGCAGCAAGTGGGCGACGGATCAACACCCACCAGGCTGGAATAGCCGAGGGCCTTGAGGGCGGCGAGCAGCCCACCGTTGCCGCAGCCAATGTCAAGCACGCGAGCCGACCGATGGGGAGCCACACTGGCGATCGTGTTGGCCGTTTCCAGCAGCCGGCGGAGGTCTGCCGGCGAATGGCCCCCGCCAGTGGACGTGAGATTGTCCTCGTACTTCGAGAAATCCGCGTAGTAGCGATCGTAGGTTTCCTGCGATGCGGGCGTATCGGCATAGGCGAATCCACAGGATGGGCACCAAACGACATCGAAAGCCTGGGGCAATCGGCTTTCCGTCGGCAACACGAATCGCTGATGGTGAAGCACTTCAACTGCGTTGTTCGCGCAGACAGGACAAGAGCGGCAGGCTTCCTTGAGATGGATTGGCTCGGCCATGTACGTTCATGCTACGAGGGCACGATGCCAAGCGATGGTCCGGCGCACCGCCGCGACGAGATCAACGGTTTCGGCGAGCTTGAGTTCAGACCTCACCCGGGTGACGTCGGGCACATATCGCTGGGCACGCCGGGCCGGATCAGGCTGAGCAGTGATGTACACCTCGCAATACGGAGAGACTTGCTGGGCCACGAGTTCAGCCAGCCCGGCGATGCTGATGGGCGAAGCCGAACCGACGTTGTAGGCCCGGTGAGGCCTGCCGCGCAACAGAATCGTCCAGAGCCAGATCGTGAGGTCCACCGCGTCCAGGTACGATCGCATCGGCGTGCCGTCACCTGACACTCGAATCGGACCGCCAGCCAGGGCGTCTCGGATGAAGTTGCCGACGGCGAACTTGCCGTCCAGTGGCAGGTGAGGCCCCACGAAAGTAAAGCAGCGGGCGATGACGGTTTCCAGTCCAAACTGCCGGGAATACAATGCGCAGAGCGATTCCGCCGCGCGCTTGGCCTCTCCGGGAATTCCGTAGGCGGACTGGGTGTCCGTCGGGTCGGGGCCGCCGGTAAAATCTTCTGGTATCCGCTTCAAATCCGGCGGTTGCCGGCCATAGACAGCGCCCGAGCTGGTGAAGAGGAACCGTCGCACGCCGGATTGCCGGGCGAATTCAAGTACTCTACGTGTGCCTTCCACATTCACATCGAACACCTGTAGCGGATCGGCCGCCATCACCTGCGCGTCGGCCTCGGTGGCGGCGTGGATGACGTGAGAGAATTGACCCGCCGGAAACGCGAAATCTCGTACGTCCCCAGGATGAAATTCAATCGCCGGATGGCCGGCGAGGTGGGGCGCCTTCTTGTGAAACGCCGCTGGGTTCCTGGTCAGCACTACCGCGGACGCGTGCAAACCGAGTTTGTCGTTTGCCCAGGCAAAGCTCTCCAGCAACCAGCAGCCGAAAAACCCAGTTCCGCCGGTGATGAACAGCCGCTGCCCGCGGAGTTCGTCCCACAGACCCTGGGTGTGACCCAAAACGTGATCGAGGTCTTCGGTAGGCAGACTGCTGACGAACATTCCTAAATCCACCCGGCGGCAGCGGCTTGGTAGGCGTCGATGTCGCCCTCACAGGCGGAACGCATGTTCTCGCCGGAGCCCGCGTAGAATTCGCGATACCAGCGGGCGGTGCGTGCAACGGCCTCCCCGGCGGTCCACACCGGGCGCCAGCCCAGTTGGTTCAGGCTTTTGTCGATGTTCAGACGCAACACCGCGGCTTCGTGCGGCTGGCGAGGGTCGCTGATGTCGCTCCAACTGCCGGCCGCCCAGGCGGTGACGAACTGGTCGATCAGTTCCGCAACCCGAAGCTCCTGCCCCGGCATCGGTCCGAAGTTCCACGCGTCGCACCACGCGGGATCGTCGGACTGCAGCATGCGCGCGGCCAGCGTCAGATAGCCGGCCAGCGGTTCCAAGACGTGCTGCCAAGGACGCACGGCTCCGGGGCTTCGCACAGGCACCGGTTGCCCGGCCGCCAGACTGCGCGCCGCGTCGGCAATAATGCGGTCTTTGGCCCAATCGCCGCCGCCAATGACGTTCCCGGCGCGGGCCGTCGCGAGCTTCACACCGTGCTGGGCCATTCGCTGGGGAGGAAAGAACGAGCGGCGGTAACTGGCCACCAGGATTTCCGTGGCCGCTTTGCTCGCGCTGTACGGATCGTAGCCGCCCAGCGGATCACATTCCCGATAACCCCACACCTGCTCGCGGTTCTCGTAGCACTTGTCGCTGGTAATCACCACCACCACGCACGGCTTTCCGCGAGCCCGCACGGCGTCCAGCACGCTGGCCGTGCCCAGCACATTGACGTCAAAGGTCTCGCGCGGAGCGGCATAGCTGGCCAGCACCAGGGACTGGGCCGCCAGGTGGAAGACCACCTGCGGGTCGGATGCCGCGATGGCCTGGGCCAAGCCTGATGCGTCCCGCACGTCGGACTCGTAATGCCG
>CAZAQY010000322.1:0-8833 GCA_964486845.1 uncultured Pirellulaceae bacterium | reverse complement strand
TTGGCCTCTGTTTGTGAACAAGCGGCCAATGGTAGGCTGTCCTAAAGTGCAAGATGACGTCACCGGCCAGTTCCTCGACATCGCTTACCAGCCGGTCGATCGCGCCGTGCTGCGGGTTACAGTGCCCGTCTACAAAGACCAAAACCTCGCCGCGTGCGTGGCGGGCGCCCAAGTCTTTGGTTGGCGAAGTACCTCGCCGCTTGTCGTGCCCAATGACGCGGAGCCGAGGGAAGCGTCGCTGGGCTTCCACGACCGATCCGTCCGAAGAGGCGTCATCGGCCACGATGATTTCATAATCCACCCCGGCGGACGTCTCGACGCAGGAGCGAATGGTTCGCCATAGGGCCTCCCCCTCGTTATGTGCCGCAATCACGATGCTCGCGCGCATGACCGACCCTGCAAGAAAAGAAAAAGCCTGCTGACTGATCCGCTCAGAACTATCTAGATTTGATTTTACAGACCGTTTCCAGGGTTTGACAAGCTATCGGACGAAGCCGAAAATCATCTGATGGGGTTGTTCGTGCCATTGATCCTTTCAGAAAGCCGTTCGCCTGCCGCCCATGTCCCAGTTTTCTCCCACACCCCGTTCTTCACCTCCGCGCTGTAATGCCGACCAATCGCTGGCTTTGGTGCGAGGTTCGGGTGACCGTGATGATGGGAATTTTGGGCCGTTCCCGGCGGGTTGGCCGGTCCTGCCGCGTCACGCCCCACGCCTGTCGCGTCCGGATCTGGCCGCGATTACCTGCTACTTCAATCCGTGCGGGTACGAGGCACTGAAACGCAATTACCAGCGATTTGCTGCGAACCTGAGGACGCAACAGGTTCCTTTGTATAGCATCGAACTGGCATTTGACAACCAACCGTTTTTTCTCGCCGCGAACCAGACGACTATTCAAACGCGCGGGGGTGACCTCCTGTGGCAAAAAGAACGGCTCTTGAATCTATTGTTGGAACGAGTCCCTCGACACTTTATCAAAATTGCTTGGCTGGATGCGGACGTTTGTTTCCGTAACCCCAGTTGGCTGGGCGACGCTTCAAGGGCGCTGGACCAATTCCCGCTGATCCAACTGTTCGAACAAGCCGCGTTGCTTAGTCCCGACGGCCACGTCGACGAGCTGCGCAATGGCGTAGCTTTTTCGGTGGCGCACCAGCTTTCTCACGCCAAACACTTCGGCATTGCGCATCCGGGCTTTGCTTGGGCAGCACGCCGGGACTTGTTGCGCGATCACGGTTTGCTCGATCACCACATCGGCGGCGGGGCGGATTCGTTGATGGTGCTCGCGGCGTACGGCTGGTGGGATCATCCGTACTTGCAGGTGTACAATCGCGCCATGCGCGACGCTTGGCTGGTTTGGGCAAAGCCGTTCCACCGCGACGTGAAGGGCCTTGTGGGCTACATTCCCGGTGTCGTTGCTCACTTGTGGCACGGCAGTCGCGCCAACCGGCGCTACAACGAGCGTGTGCAATGTTTGGCTCGACACGATTTCGATCCCTGCACTGACCTTGAACTGGACGCCCGCGGGCTCTGGAGGTGGTCCAGCCTGAAACCCGGACTCCATGAAGAGATTAAACAGTATTTCTTCGAACGCCGAGAGGATCAATCATGAGTATGTCGTTTTATTGCTGGCTCTGCGATAAGCCTTTGATCCTTCGGTATGCGGCGCCGGATAACCGGGATATCGGTGACTTTCTGCCCGCGACGCGACTTTACCGGCTTCCCATGTATTATTGGCACCGCTCGCCCGACCAGATCGAGCATTATCACGTCGAATCGAGGCGGAAGCACCCCGAACACGTACTCCATCACCTGATCAACGAGCGGAGCGTGTGGCAGCAGTTGACGGCGCGCGGTGTTCCCGCGACCTTCACCAACCATAACGCATTTCTGGACGAGCGCATTTTCAACGTGCAGAAGACCACCGGTAAGCGGTACGATGCGGTTTACAACGCGCGCATGGCACCTTTCAAGCGGCACGTGCTGGCGCGGGAACTTCGTAGTCTGCTAATCGTCGGCGGGGTCCATGCCGAGACCGACAATTGGGATTATTTTGAGCAAGTAAGGCGCGAACTGCCCCAGGCTCACTTCACGCACGCGCCCCACGATCGCTGGCTGACGGCGAACGAAGTCGCGCAGGCTCTGAACGGTGCGCGAGTCGGTTTGTGCCTGTCCGCGTGCGAGGGCACGATGTACGCCGCAACCGAGTACCTGTTGTGCGGTCTACCGGTCGTGTCAACGCCGAGTCTCGGCGGCCGCGATGAGTGGTTCGATACGCGGTTTGTGCGCATTGTGCCGGACGATGCCACGGCCATTGCGGAAGCGGTACGGGAACTCATCTCCCTCAATCTTTCGCCACACTTGATCCGGCAAGAAACATTGCGCCGAGTCGTTGAACACCGCCGCCGTTTTTTTGATCTCGTGCAAAGCATTTATGACCGGGAGCAGGTAGGCCGGGACTATGCCCGTGACTGGTATTCCGGCTTCTTCCACAAGATGGCGCATTGGCGGGATGTGAGCGCCGTCATGGAGTTTCTCCACGCCGATTGTCCGGCCCGCGTAGAAGACGCAGTTCGTGTCCCGAACGCTGATCGGGCCAAGGGAATCGGCAGCCTGGATCGAATCGCCGGGATTCTCGATGAATTGGCAAATCTGCGCGACGGAAATATGGACCAGCACCGGTGGGTTCATCTGTTTCGACTCCTGGGTGAAGTCATCGTCGGGGAGATCCCTGGCGATGTGGTGGAACTCGGCTGCTACCGAGGCAACACGGCCGTTTATTTTCAAAAGGTGCTAGACGCTTTGGGCTCCCCGAAACGACTTCATTTGTACGATTCGTTTCAAGGGCTTCCGCAACAGCGTCCAGAAGACCAGGAGGCCGCGGCATTCTTGAAGCCGGGGGCACTGTCGTGTACCCCTGCCGACGTCGCCCGGACATTTGCTGCTCGCGGCGCCCGTCCGCCGGAAGTGCATGCGGGTTGGTTTCGCGACAGCCTACCACGCGACCTCCCGGCGACGATTGCGTTTGCCCACTTGGATGGCGACATGTACGACTCGATGCTTGTCAGCTTAGAGCACGTGTATCCGAGATTGTCGCAAGGCGCCGTTGCGGTGATCGACGATTACTCGTGGAGCGGAACTCCCGGCGTCAAGAAAGCCTGCGACCGATTCTTCGCGACCAAACCAGAAACGGTCAGCGCGCTGCCCGGCACCACCCAGGGATACATTCGCAAGTCAGCCTGAAGTACAGAAATCGGTGTGGCCTGCGCCGCATCGGCAGCGACCCGACCGACACCGGCTGCGCAAAGGCGCATCAACCGCGTCAGCAGGCGGTCAACGACTGGCAGTCGTTTGATCCGCTCGCTTGGATCCGCCGGCACGTGCCGAAGCCAGACGGCGACTCCAAGGCTGTAATACGCGATCGTGTTCACAGCGCGGAGCACGCCAGCGATCCGGTTGAGCGCCGCTTCCAGCGAGCGCTGGTCTGGCGAGAGCGAGCGCTTAAGCTGGGGGGCCGGTGGGTCTATTACAGGCGGTGAGCGGTTGCGAACCCGACGTGCGCAGTAACTCCTTGACTATGGAAAGCACGCGGGTGCTGGCTTGGCCGGCAACTTGCCGCAACACGGCTATACGGGAAAGGGACCCTGAGCCAGCGGCGGGCGTGCCGACGTGGCGAGGGGCAGATTGGAAGGGAGAGACGCGCGATGAACAGCGGCCAACCACTCCAGGAACTGGCCCGCGAAGTTCGGCAGGGCACATTCCAGATCCTCGCCGCCGCCCAGACAGTCTGGCTGACGTGGACTCCGCCCCATACCTCTAATCACATCCTGTGGCACGCGGGGCACGCCCTATGGCTCCAGGATGTGATGTGCGTCCAGCCGCTGAGCGGTCAGAGCGAATTGCCTGCCCGCTGGTCGGAACGATTCGGCATGAACAGTTATCCGGCCAGCACATCGGTCTGGCCGGATCGTGCTGACGTCGAGCAACTGCTTGAAGCCCAGCTGCAACGGATGTTGAAGCTGCTGGGGGAGGTTTCGCCCAGCCAGCATTCGCAGCCGGCGCCGAACCTGGGCGGCAGAAGAAACCTCGCTGGCTGGATTGTTCACGGCCTGCACGACGAGGCCAAGCACAGCGGTGAGATGTACCTGCTGTGGAAGATGTGCCGCCTGCAGCAGGAACGAGCAGGAACGAAGGGATAGCCGGGGTACAAGTCACGTGCCGGCGTTGCAGAGTCGTCTGTTCTGCCGTCTGCCCCGCCTGTGACTCACCGCTTCGCCGGTCGCGACGGCGTCGGCTTTCCGGCCTACGGTCCTTTTCAACCAGACGGCCAGGACCTTGTCCATCTCGGCCAACAACCGGCTTTCCGCCTCGGGCACGGAATCGACGGCCGCAGCGCAATGCCGCAGGTCGGGCCGGCACGTGTTACTGGGTATGCCGTCGCAGATGGTGGCCAAAGCCAGCTTGGCCGGCGTGCCGAAGCACACGCGGTCTTTCTCCCGCTCCACGTCGACCAGGACCAAGTGGCCGACGAGCCTCTTGAGCCTGTCCGGGCCCGCCGTGGCCGCGACAAAGACCATCTTGCCGAGGCGATCGCCGGGCTCGACGATCACCGCCCGGTAGTCCCGGTTGCGGCCGGGCGTGAGAACTCGGCACCATACGGCCGGCTCGTCGTCGTAATGGGAGCCGGCGACGACGGCATACTCGCTGCCGGGGAGTTGTTCCGAGACAACAGCTTGAGTGCTGTAACGAACTGCCATAACGAGATTCCTCGCGCAATCGGTCCGTAGTAGTGTGCTTCCGGGCCGTGACCGAAAACGGCCTGGAAGCGGGAGTCGGAGAACGAAGAAACCAAGTTCTGTCCGCGCGCAGGGGCGTCACGTCGCATCGAACGTCGATGACGGACGGTGTACCTGCCGCAGAAGATACACCGCCCGCCGAAGAAACCGCGGGAGGAAAGCAGATCGGCCAACCGGAGCGCCGGCTTACTGCCGCTGGCTGGCCTGCTGGGCAACGCTTTGGCTGGCGTAGAACTCGCTCGTGAGACGCTCACCGGTGCGTTGGCCCAGGGCCTGCTCGATGAACTTGCTGGCCGCCTGGCACGACGAACCGGCGAAGCCTCTGGTGGTGACGGTCGTCTCGCCTTGCGGCGACACGATGATCTCGATGATCTTACTCACGCGGCACCTCCCACGCTGATGGTCAGCTTGATGGAACCGTCGGCCAACGGCTGCTCCGTGCAAACGTGCCCTTGGCGTCGTGCCTCGATTTTGGCCTTCTCCACGGCGTAGCTTTGGAGAAACGCGTCGAGGTGTCTTTTCTCACCCCAGTGGCCCCGGAAGTTGTCGTACTGGACCTGACCGGTGGCCAGATCGCAGACGGCTGGATAGCGCCACTCGGGCAACTGCACGGCCAGTCCCGTGACCTGGCTCGTGAATAGTCTGTGCGTCCCTTGGACGGGCGCGGGTAGCCGCAGACGTTGGCAAGCGGCTTGCACCGCGCCGGCGTCGCGGATCTCGGTTCGAATCGTCACAACATGGCTCATGTGAGGATTTCCCTTCTTGCAACATTGGACGGATGGCAACCGATTGGGTCTTGCGGCTCAAGACTTGGACGTAGTCCGCACTGCCCACAGTCCCATGCCGATGCCCAACAGCACGACGGGCCAGTGGGAATAGCTGCCCGTCACTACGGTGATGCAGAAAGCGGAGGCGATGATCGCCATCACCAGTCCGAACAAACTGCGGATGGAGTCGTGCATGCAGAATCGCTCCAGAGTGAATGAATGGAGTTGACATTCGTGAATCGTTTGAGGCTGGTTCGTCCCAGCATCTGCCATCAGGTGAGCGAGACTTCGCCCTGGAAGTCCCTCCAGGCGGTTTCCAGTTCACGCCGCGTCTGCGAGATGCGGCCGGGACTGACGCCGAACTTGCGCGCCGTGGCCTTGGTCGTCTCGCTGCTGGCCAACATCTTCGCGACTCGACGCTTGTAACGGGGCAGGCTGTTGAACCAGTCGGCGATGTCCATCCGTGCCGCGGCGGTGTCGGCCGGTCCTGCCTTGCGGTCCTCGATCAGGACTTCGCGCCACTCGCCCTCCTCGGCGTCGTAGCGATCCAGACGTTCGACTGTGAAGCGTTTGCCTGCTGGGCGTATTCGCTGCTGGCATCGCGGACGTTCAGCCTGCAACCGACACGGCGACCGTCGCGAACCTGCTTGATCGCGTACTGGGCCAGCGGCGTGGCGTAGACGGCATCGATCAGGCCACGTTCGACGAGCCGGACGAAAGCAACCCAGCAGTTGGCGATGGTCTCGGCGATCAACTCTTCACGGCGTTCCCCGCCTTCGCCCCGGAACGCGAACCGGGCCTGCTCTCGAATCTGCGGCAACAGGGCCAGGAACTTCGCAGCGCGGGCAGACGCAGCGGATCGGCGCATCTTCTTGGCATTGGCGATCATTGGTGGGCGATCTCCTTCGAATTGAGGCCGCCCCGCGGGGCGGCCGTGTCCTGGAAAACACAGCCGCTCCCGCACCAATGCGAGAGCGCATAAAGAAAGTGCCCACCCACAACCGAATGGCGGTCGAGAGCGGGGCTTTGAGACTGAAACACTCGCCTTAAAGAGGTAAGCTGTCCGTTCTACAGATTTTGACGCGTTCCCCCCAGTCTATTTAGCTTCGGGGCTGGCGTTCGTAGGATCGGCATGCTCAGTGTTGGCGATTGCGGAGTCGTAAATGATGACGTGAGGCGAAGCCGACGCCCGCGTCAGCAACGGATGCTCCGACACAAGATTTTCGATCAATACCTCGGCAATGAGGCGATCGGCGTCATCGGCTGGGGCGCGAAGTAGGTGCCAACCCAGGAGCAAGGGTAGCAGGCATGCCAGGACCAGACCGACGCTGGTGATCGCGGCAGCGATAATGGGATCCTGGCGGCGCTCCGCGGCCAGCGACCTTCGCTCCTTTTCGAGTTCATCGCGTTGGCGGCCCGTCTCCGCCCGCTCCGTCTGAACCTCGCGTTGTAGGGCCGCGAGTTCTTCGCGCGCCTTGGCGTCGGCTGCCACCAACTCCTGGGAGCCGTCGGCGACCTGACGGTGCAGTTCGGCCATTTGCCGATTCTGCTCAGCCTGCCGATCCAGGTGACGCTCGGCCATTTCCGCAAGACGGGCGTTCTCGTCACACCCGATCACCGTCAGTATCAGCGCGGCGGCGATCGGGACAAACACAATTCTGGCTGCTTTCATGGGACCTCCAGCGATCCAAGAGACGACGAAGGATCTGCTGTATGGCAATCCGCAGACGGCGCTCTCGGATGAGGGCCACGATTGCCAGCAACAGGGTTACAGACACGAAGGCCAGTGCGATTTGACTCAACGAGTCACCTCCTTTCGGAACGGTTGCAGTGGAGAAGGGCAATCTCGCAAGGCTAGCGGGTCCCCGCACGCGACATGCCGTGTCCTGCCCGGCTATTTGGCCTGCGGCCCCGCCTCGTCACGAGTGGCTGGTGAGCCAACTGCCCCGCGTTGTTCCCGGCGGAACTGCCGAATGACCAGAAGTGCCAAATCGCCGACGAGACGCGCGCGTGCCGATTCAGGTGACGGTGGGGCGTCAAGCGTGTCGGGCGGCGGTTCGGCGGAGCGATCCAGAGAAAGCTCTGTCATGATCGTGGACTCCTTCAAAGCAAGTGGAGGAATATGAGGGCGAGCAGGCTGGCAGGTGCGCAAAAGAAAAGCCCCGTCGCAAGGACGGGGCGAGAAATGGGGACGGGGAGGACGGGGACGGAATCGCAAGTTCAGCTATGCCGATTTCCGCGGTCGCCCGTTGTTGTACGGGCGTTTGGGCACCGGCAGGCCTTGCATCTCGTACCAGCGACGATAGCTGTACCAGACGTTGCCGGAATTCATCTTGTGACGCTCGCTCTGGAGGACCTTGGCGGCCTCGCGATAGCTCAGACCATCCAGATCCACGAGCTGATGGACCCGCTCCGCAAGTGCATCTAGGCGAGGCGGCTTGCGAAGCCAGACCCGGACCGCCTCCGGATCGTCGGCGACCACAGGACGATGATCTCGGAGTTCCGCCCGCATGGTGCGCAGTAATCGGGGCACGAACGTGCCATACACCGTCGTGCGTTTGCGCCCTGGGCGCCGTTCCACATGCACGTCGACGTGGCCGCCCACCAGCTTTCGGAAAACTTCGGCTGCCTTATGGATGACGTCGCTGCCCAGCCTGCCAGCAGCCCCGTCCTCCAGCAAGGTCGTCAAGCCCGCCAGCAGTTCGCGGACGCGCTCGGGCGTGATAGACACCGAGTTGGTCTCCAGGGACTGTTGCAGCCGTGCTCGTTCGGCCTGCGCCGAAGCCCGCCCCACCTGAGCGGCTCGAATCTTGGCCTTCAGCGCCGCGCGATCCTCATCGGTGCCCTCTCCGGCCAGTTCCGTCAGATCATCGATCTTCCGGGTCAAGGCGGTGACCTTCCTGTCCATACCGTTCAAGTCTTCGCGAACGGAATCTTCGCCGGCACGATCCAGTTGCTGCGCGCAGCCGATGACCTGTTCGATCACCTCAGCATCCTGCTGGAGCAGTTCGCTCAATTTCGCGCAGACCGCACGGACGGCGCCTTTACGCTCGACTACGGTGAGACAGGGGCAGAGATCCGCGTTCTTGCATTTCATGCCGCGGCCGTTGGCCCCACCCTGGTAATAACGGACCTTGCAGGGAACACACCTGAAGCAATCCGTAACCAAGTCCCAGAGTTGAAGGTCCTTCTGCTTCTTCGGCCCGCGCGGACCGATCTTCTATCGGCGGCCATTGAGAATTGAGCCACTTTGGTCACCAGAATGGGCCAGTTCG
>CAZAQY010000321.1:0-8857 GCA_964486845.1 uncultured Pirellulaceae bacterium | reverse complement strand
ACCGATTTCACGGGCAAAGCCTCCTGGAACCAAACGGTGATTGGGCGAGGCGACGACCATTTTGGAACTCACGACGTGAGCCCGCCAGAACTGAGTCTTGTGGCCACGCCGCGCCGAGTCAATGCCCCACTTTTTCTGGCTGGCCAAGCAGCCCGCCGCGGTCGTCGCTGCTTGCAGGGGGTGAGCCGCAGCCGGCCCGCGTTTGCGCAGCGGCTAGCAGTGGCAATCGGCGACGGACGCCGCAAGCAGAGAGCGACCTCCCGCCGGCCCGTCCTGTGCCCGCGACGGACCAGAACCCAGACTCCTCGACGCAGGCTTCGGCCGCGCTTCAGGCACGGCCAACAAGTGAGCCGTGCCAAACCGAGCAGGGCCACGCCCGTCACTTAGAAGATGTTCTTGCCCGTCAGCAGGTACTCGAGCCGGTCGCACTCGATGGCTAGGCGACTAAGGTAGAAAAACAGCTCTTCGGCGTCCAGGGTGTTGGCCGGATGCTCGATGCGGCCGATCAGCCGGTTGTGCCGGTCAAAGGTGAAGTTCACCACGTCGGTCTGCCGGTTGCGTTGCCACAGCCTGTTCGCCAGGGCCGGCAGGTCCTGGCGGTGTTCATCGGCGCGCGCGGCTCCCAACACGACCGACGTGAATACGTAGCCGTCTCCGTCCCGCTCGATCCGGACCGCCTGGCTACGGCCGCCGCCCAGTTCCACTCGTGCGATGCCAGCCTCGTAGCGGACCGTCAGCCGCGAATCGGGGAGGGATGCTCGGTTGGCCATCAAGCGCTCAATCCGGTCCATGCTTGGTATCCTGCTCGCCGACCACGCCGAACTCGGCTGCGGTGTGGTCCTTGCCAGCGAAAAGTCCGCGTTCCATTTCGTCCGCGCCGACGAGTGTCTTGCCGAAAACGTGCTCCAATTCCTCCGGCTGTGTGGTTTCGCGGGAAAACAGCAGGTCGGTTTGCACCGAGAGATGGTACGAGTCGTCCGTGTCGCCCATGTTGGCGCAGATCTTCAGATGGGGCTTGGCCCGTTGCAGCCGCATGACCTCAGCAAATCGCTCTTGGTACACCGTGCCCAGCGGACTTGTGCAGCGCAGCAGCAGCCTGCCGCCATGTGTCGTTCTCAGGCCCAACGAAAACGGCTGCTGTCGAACGCCGGCTCGGTCGGGGTCTTCGTCCGCCCCCAGCAGCCGGTCGTCCTGTACGAACGCAGTGCCCTCGCTCTGATGTTCGGCGTGATCGGCGCTGCTCCACTCGATCCGGAACCGGGCTGCCAGTCCTGTTGCGAGTTCGTCGAAGTACTTCAGCAGCCGAGGGTTCTCTAGTTGGACCGCCAATTCTGCCGGCCCCTCGGGCGTGAGTTCCTCCGGGATGGGGAAGCCGCTCTTCAGCGGCTCGCGATAAGGCTGGAAGACGCTGTCTGCCCGCTCGTGAATCTGCCGCGAGACATCCAATTCGCTGGCCTGGCCTGTTCGCGGAAGCCGCAAATCGTGGAGCATCTCCAGAAACCGGTTGAGGCGTTCAAAGACGACGCCCATCTGCACGTATTCGTAGGTGTCCCGCAGGTACGGGAAGTAGACCTGTAAGTAATCGTCGTCCTTGATCTCCGCTGGCGCCTGGTGTTCACGTTCCAGCCGCCGCTGGACCAGCGAGCCGATCCGGTCGACGCGGCCGATTCGCTGTTCGATGGCGGACGGCGTCCAACTGATGCCGTAGTGGACGATCCGGTCGCAGAATGTGTGCAGGTCCTCGCCCTCCTGAAGCACGTCGGTGGTCACGAGCACGTACGGATAGCCCGGCATCCGAAACTGGCGGACGGTTCGCGGCGAGACACCGCCGTACATCCCGGCAATCGGCTGCTGCTGGCCGATCTGGTCGGCGAAGTAGCCCGGCAAGTCCTTCAGCGGCCGCTCGCGCATTTCGTGGAAATTCACATCGGCTAGTAACGAAAAGTCGGTGGCCAGGCGGTGGAGTTCCGCGTAGCTGACCGGCCCGCTGAATCGTTCCGTCGACTGGCGTTGACGATCGAGCACCTGGACAAAGTCAAATGCCAACTGCTCATCCAACGGAACGCCGGACCCCGGCGGCGGATCCTCTCGCGGTTCGGCCTCCTCGGACCTGCCGGGCGCGAGCGTGCCGGTCAGTCGTGTGTAAGCGAGCCACAGATCGATCATGGGGTGGCCGAGCCGGATGGCCGAACTCAGCAGCAGGCGACGCTGCTCGCGCTCCAGCAGCAGCCGCCTGAGTTCGGCGGGTGTTTCGCCGAACGGATTGGTATCGCGGCTCGGCCACAAATCCGCGCACAGCGCCGGCCGCTGAGCCAACTCGGTGAAGAACGTCTTAAGCCCGAGGTAGCGGTGTGGTTCGGGAAACGATCGCTCGCTGGACGCGGCCCGCGCACGCTCCAACCATTGGTGCTGTTCGAGAATGGTCCGGGCCGTCTCGGCCAGCGTCGCATTACCGGTTTGGTCTCGGACAAATTCCAGGGCGGCCTGCTGGTAGGCCAGGAACACCTTTCGCTTCTGAGGCTTCTTCGCGGGATGGATCTCCGCGGCGCGGTCGCGAAGCCGGCGTGCGAGTTCATCTGGGGGCATGCCAACCAAGCGAGCCAACTCCGCCAGCGGGTCCGCCGGGTAACCGAACAGCCACAGCAGCCAGTTGTCTTCAAACAACGTGCTTAACTGCGAGCTGTCCTTTTCCAGCCGATTCCTGGACAGGCTGGCGCCGGACAGGATGCCGTCCGGCCCATCGCCGCGGAAGAACCAAGAGAAGAACGACTCGAAACCGGCCGGTTCCGCCTTCTTCGCGGACGATGCCAACTCGGGCTCGTCCTCCGCTCGCTGCTGTCCGCCGGCAAAGGCCGCTACCGCGCCACGCGAATAGAACTCCGTCCGCTGGCGACCATATTCCTCGTATGCTTGGTTGAATCGGTTCTGTTCTGCCTCCGGCAATTCCCTGCGGATTCGTCCCACGAGCCAGTCGTTGTACCGTTGGGTCAGCTTCTCGACCATTTCCGGTACGCTGTGGATCCGCCGCACGAAGACCAGCGTCTTGCGCCCGGACTCTACTGCACGCCACAGATCAGCCACCACGCCATCCATCTTGGGATGCGGCAAGCTCCCCCCGAACCGCTCGCGATAGCTCTTGGCGATGTCGTTGATGGTCGACGTGTCGATTCCTTGCCGTTCACCTGCGTCGTCCGACTGCTCCGTCTGGTCGAAGTTGGAGTCCTCCCCGGCCAGCTTCGCGGTGCGGCTAAAGCTCTCGAAAGACGCCAGCATGCCGATCTGGAAACTGCGGCTGAACCGCTTCTGGCGTTTGCGACCTTGTTCGGCCAGAACGTCGGCGACCTTCTTTTGCATCAGGGCGACGATCAGGCGGGACGAATCACCGGGAAGTTCAAGCGGCTGGTCATGTTCGTCGACGCCGCCCCCGCGCCATTCGCGGCGGTACATATTCCGCGTATGGGGCTGGCCACCGATCGCGATGTGCGTCAAACGCCGGATCAGGCATTGAGCAGCGGCTTTCTTCCGTTCGTCATCAGGCGCGTCTTCTTGATTCAAAGCCTCGAAGCCATCGGACAAGCCGAGCAAGTTCAACTGGTTCCACAGGTCGCCATAACTGTCGTCGACGGGCGTGGCCGAGAGGATGATCGCTCGGTCCATGCGGCGGCTGAGGTGCCGGCCCTCCGGCCCCTTCTGAGTCCCCAACACGTAGGCCAAGAGCCGGTTCCGCGCGGCGCCGTCGTGCCCCTGGAAACCGTGCTTCAGGTTGTGGCCTTCGTCGAGCACGAGGACGTCGAAGTGCGGCAGGACTTCGTTCACGGCACAGGCGAAGGCATCTTTTCGCTGTTCATGCGCGTCGCTGGTCCGGCCGTCTACTTCCAGGGCTCTCGCAGCGAGGCCAGGGAAGACTCGCCGCAGTTGCTCGGCCTTCTCCGTCCACGCCCGGCCGTCGCTGCGGCTCAGTGGCAGGCTGAAACTACTCAGCCGCAGGATAAAATCCCGATGGGCGTCCAGGGCCGACTCGCGGACGAGATCGAGCAGGTTCTCGCACAACACCGGGGCGGCGACGGGCGTTCCCTGGAAGGACTTGACGCGATGGTCCACCACCCGCCAGTTGTTCGCGGTGAAGTTACGAATCTCCTTACTCCATTTGCGTTGCAGGTTCGCCTTGGGCACGATGTACAGCACGCGCAGCGTTGGGTGGAAATGCCGCAAGAGCGCGAGGGTGCCAGTACGACGAAGGTCTTGCCCATGCCAACTTCGTCGGCGAGATAGGCCACGCGGCCTCCTGCCAACATGTTGTGGATCGCGACGGCGCCTTCCAACTGGCTGGCGGCGCCCGACCGGGCCACGTCGCTCCGGCCAGCGAAGTCGAGCAACTGCCTGGCAGTCGCCAGTGTAATCGGTCTGATTTCAATCATCGGCCACCCTAACCGAACCGGTGAACGCCCGCTCGTACCAATCAAAGAAGCCGTCAGGGATGGATGTCCCCTCCGCTGCGATGCGACCTTTGCTCACCTGGCACGCCTGTCGCCATTCCCGTTCGTACCGCCTGCAGGTCTGTTTCACGTCAGGTTTCTCCAAGAAGTCGCTCTTGATACCCTCGCGCCGAATCTGGCCACGCAGACGCCGAAACACCTCGCCGGCGCGTAGAAGCGTGATGTAGGCGACCACTGCGTCCGCCGAATCCTTCACCTGATTGGCCAGCGTCGGCAGCGAATCGTAGCTGGTCCCGATCAGCCGATAGCGCGCGTCCTTTTCCGCCCCGCGTTTCAGGGCCTCCAGCACGTGCTCTTCCAGACAGGAGAACGCGTGGAAGATCCCCGCAAACCGGTCAAATAGCGACTCCGACGGTTCCGGCAGCGTCGTTGCGCAGCCCTGTGTCTCGGCCCGTTCCAGCAAGGCCGTCAGCTTGCGTTCGAGATACTCGTTCCGTTGGTCCGGCGTCAGCAGCGACCAGTACTCCAGAATCTCCGCGGCGGAAAGCCCTTCCAGGAGCGGCGGTTTCTGGGCCATGTTGATCTCTTGAACAAGCAACGGCTGCATCGACGCCGAGGATTCCTGGTCTGGAACGCTTTCGACGAGCAACTCCACCAGCGAACTGGTCCGCAACCGCTCTTGAATCGCCTGGCGTGCCCCGTCGTCCAGGGGCTCCCACCGGTCGAATTCGATCTTGCCAAACCCAAACAAGCGGCATCCGTTCGCCCAGATGCTCGCACACGGCGGCGGAGTTGACTCGGCCTTCCAGAAATAGTCGAGGCGTTCCTCGTGCGGATCGCTGTGCCAATGGAATCGCAGCGTCAGTTCGTGGCAGGCCAAGCTGCCGGCGTCGTGTTCGGACACACAAAAGTCGAATGCTCCGGCCGGCTTGTCCAGCGGCGTTAGCCACCAGTCCGGCCGATTCGGGCATTCCAAGTCCACGAGCATCGCCGTCTCGAAGTTGCGAACGGCGCCGCCCGCATGGGCCGCGCCGGTCAGATTCACCGAGCCCACGATCTGAACGTCCCGCCAATCGTCCTTCGCCCGGCCGCCTTTGAATAGACGATAGACCTTGGCATGGACGTTCCGGTGTTTGGTCTTATCGCCCTTGCGGCTCCACTGCGTCATTTTCGTCGGCAGGCTTGCCCAACGGACGCGGTCCATGCCCTGGACGGCCTGGAAGAACTCCTTCGAGCAGCGCGCCGTGCCGTCGTCGGCCAGCGGCAGATAGATGCGCGTCTCTGCCGGCTGGACCGCGTCCAGCAACGCCCTGAGGGTCGAGGCCTCCGCGGTATTCTCGAAGAACGGCGAGATAATCTCCAAGCAGTACTCGTTGGGATCGATGCGGCCAGCGACACGCAGAAATTCCGCGAACTTCTCGCGCCCGACGAACAGTCGCGGACGCAAGCGACCTCTGTGCTTCCGATGCGCAGGGCTTTCGGTCTGCTGGAGCAGGAACTCACGGATGACCGCCGTTGCGGCAACCTGGGACATTGCATCGGAAGTGGAACCGCCCGGGGCCGCGTCCTCCAAGACCGACAGAAGTCCGCGTTTGTGAAGCATGTCATCTCGCACGGCGCTGGCCTCGCCGGACTCGATCTCCAGCACCTGCGCGACTTCCAGGTTCTCGTGCCAGCCACTCCGCGTCAGATTCGCGGAGGTCGTCACCACGACGAGGCTCTGGCACCGCTGGTCGTCGTCCGCCTCGTCTTCGGCCGGGCTTTCAACCAGCAGCAGGATGTTCTTGGCATGGAACACACCGGCAGCCCGCGCCAAGCCGATCCGCTCGTAGTCCAACCGCGCGGCGCCTCCTTCAGACCTCAGCCCGCGGCGGTCGTAGAAGACGGCGACATGTTCGAGGCCGACCAGCGCTTCGCCGACTTGCACCCGCTTGACGTTCGGCATGTGGCTCCACGCGACGTTGGGGAACAGGCAGGGCAACACGTGCAGCTCGAAGAAATCCGGTTCGAACTCGAAGGTGGTGAAGACGGCCGCCGTCACCCGGCGGTCGCCAACGACCCGCGTCAGGGCGTCGGACAGCACGATTTGCTCCGGTGTCCCGGCGTCATTCCGCGGCATCTTCATCGCCTCCGGTCTGGCCGTGATACACGCAGGCGCCCACTCGCTTCAGGGCGTTCAGGAAATAGGTATGGACCCAGGGATGCTGGATGTCCTTCAGGGTCGGCAGGTCCCCGCCTTCGTCCAGGAACCGCACTTCCAGCGTGTCTTGTTTCAAGACGATCCAAGCACTGCCGCCTCGCTGGCGCATCACCTCGTCGTTGTGCTCGATCAGAGTCCGGCAAGCGGCCGCATACCGGCCGCCGGCTAGGTGCTGCGCCAGCGAAACCAATCGCTCGGCCGAATCGCCAAACACGGGGCACAGGTCGGCGACATTGAGCCAACTCAGGCCTTCGCGGAGCGGATGGGCGATTTGCTTTGCCACCGCGTCGATCGGCTGCTTGTCCTGCGTGAGCAGGAAATCGTAAAGCATTGCAGCGGCCCCCAGCAGTTCCTCGGCCCGGCGGATGCGGTAGAGTCTATCCGCCAGTTCGTTGTGGCCGCGGGACCTGGACAGCTCGATACAGGCGTGTAACTCCGCCATGCCGAATTCGTCACTCCAGCAAAACATCTGGGGAGGCGAGTTGACGGCCTCGATGCAGTCCCACAGTTGCGATTGGCCGTGCCAGGGCTTTGCCTGCTGAACGCCACGCACGAGGTCCGGCCCGTAGAAATCCACCTCCTCGCTGCTCAACTGCGGCCGAAGCAAGTCCGCCAACACACCCACGATGGACGATTTGTCCAAGTCGATCTTGGTGTCCTTGGAGATGCTGCGTACCATTTCTTCCTGAGCCTGCCGAGGCACCGACAGCAATCGCCGCTCGACGAATTCCCTCGCTCGCGGCGACAACTGCGTTGGTTTTTCCGGGTGCAGCCAGCCGCTGTTGGAAGCCGCCATCCGAAACAGACCGTACAGACCGTACGTTTTCTGGTCCGAAAGAAGCTGCCATTCGGGCTTTCGCGATAGCCACAAACCGTGGCGATGTTTGTCGACGTTCCGGCGCACGGCGCGGATCCCACGGATATCACGGGCGGCCGCCTGGTCGCCGCGGTATCGGGCATACGCGGCCAGTTGCTCGAATCGCAGGAACGCGGGCAGGAACTCCTCATCGCGATCCGCCAGCGACTCGGTCGCTTGGTTGGCCAAGTGGAACACGAACAACAGGGTGCTGAACTGCCGGACCGATCGCGTCACCGTGGTGAGATTGCCAATAATCTCGCGGCCGAACGCCGTCCAGATCCTCTCGAAGCCGAGCGGGTCACGCGACCCCTTGATGCGTGCGTCCGGATCGAGCGCCGTGAAAAAGGGAGTGTGGTGCATAAAGGCCGGCAGGAGTATGGGATGCTTCGACTCGCGATTCGACCGCGTCCATCCATTCTCTGCAGTTTGTGCCGCCATTATCGTTCTTGGCGCCAGTCGGTTCAACGCCCGTACGCGGAGTGCTATCGTAACTTCGCGGGACTCGGCGGCCGGAATTGGCTGTGGCCCGACCGTGGGTCGCCCGTGCCCTGCGGAGTTCATGGCGCCGGAGTACTATTGCCCGATTTCTTGCTTTCCTGAACGCATTTTAACAGGAGGGAACAGAGATAACAGCGATCGAGCCGGCACTCCGTTCTCTCTGTTTCCTCCTGTTCAATTTGGCGATGAGTGTGACTCGAAGTCAACTGGTGGACGTTGACGTATCGCGTTACTGCTATTGCATTTCTTGTTGCGTGCGACGGGCCTTCTTGTGCGGTGAGGGTTTCGAACACCGCAAGCTGTGGATCGAACAGCGGCCGGGGACGCTCTCGACCTGCTTCGCTGTGTCGGTCTGCAGATTTGCCGTCATGGATAGCCAGGCGGGCGGTCGGGGATCTGGAACACGACTTTTGGATGTACCCCATCGAAGGCCGGCGTCGGCAGGGAGCTGGCCGGGAAGGGATGCTGGAGGGGTTCTCGCTGGGCAGTTGTCTGTTGCTGGTGGACTACACCGGGCGTCTGTGCCGGCAGGGGAAAGCCCGACAGATCCGGGAAGTGGCCTCGATTCTGGAGCGGTTGGGGACCAGCGCCGAGGTGTGGGGGCAGCGGATGCGGAAGTTATTCGGGAAGACTCCCCTCCAAACCCCCAGGTCCTCGTGGACCGCGTACTGCTGGTCGGATGAGATGGTGTCCGCGGGGGTCCAGCGGGGAAAGCTGGGAACGTTCGCCGCGCGCGTTGTCAAGAAGCTGCCGAACTGGCTCTTGGTGGGAAAGTCCCAATGGTTTCGTTTCCCACTCCTGCTACCATGCAGGGAAAGGGAGGAAAACCCCATGAGTCAAGTGATTCGGATCGCCGACAGCAAG
>CAZAQY010000320.1:0-8950 GCA_964486845.1 uncultured Pirellulaceae bacterium | reverse complement strand
GGGCGCGAGCCGGTAGATGTGGTCGTGGGGCAGTTCGTGGGCGATGCGCTGCCGGGAAAAAGGGGCCGTGAAGCCCAAGGAGATCGAGGAACGGATCAAGCAGCAGACGCAGAAGCTGTTCGGCGAAGGCCCGAAAGAGATCGACCGCCGGTTCTTCCCCGAACGCAGCAACGACGAGGACGTATCGCTGGACTGATTGAACGCCGGATGCCACGAGGCCATCGCAATGTTCCGCAAGTATGTTTGGACGTTCGAGAACAGAACGTCGTAAGCCTGAATTGGCCGTCGCGCTCGGGATGGCGAGTTCATTCCTTTGAACCTAGTGACAATCAGGTCGCCTGACGCCTTCTTGCCCACGGCCGCGTCCTCCGTTTCGGTCATTCGAATTTCAGTCTTCGGATTCGTTTCGGATTTCGTGCTTTGGATCCTTGTCCGGGCGTTGTCCGGCAGGGAAGATGCCGCCGCCAAACGGCCGCCGGAGCCCGCGTTCACGCATCCGAAGGCCGCGCGGCTTCGCCTTTCTTGCGGCGATTTCTTCCTTCTGGACAATGGGCGGGCAATCTGCGAAGATCTGGCCGGCAAGCGCGACTGGCGTCCAGCGGCAAGGACAACGGTTCCTTGCTCCGTCTTCCATCCATTTGATTGTCCACTCATGAAATTCCGTATTGACTTCAGCAGCCTGTTTGGCAAGGCCGTCGACCAACTTTTTGCGCTGGCGCTGACACAGCCGGGTACGTTCCACGGGGCCGCTCGACCGATCCTTCAGGGGCACGCGGGAGGCGACATCGTCAAGGCCCAGGCGTTGGCGTTGGAGGGACTGCACGCGCACTTGCACGTCATCAAGCGGCATTCGGAGCGATTCCTGGAGTGCTTTGACGAGGCCGTCTCCTATGCCGGACTCCGCGTCCCGGTCGCGGAAAAATGGACGACGCCCGTCGGAACCGCGGCCGGTGTGGATCCCAATGCGGAAGGCCTGGAGCCTCTCTCCTTTCTGTACGGCTTGCAGATGCCGGGCCCGATTGCGATGCACCCTCACCATCCCGCCGAGATGCCGTTCCAGGAGGATTCGCGGCGGGAAGATCTACTCGTCCCGCCCACGTATGCGAGCCAGGGACTGGTTCCGGTCCGCGAACGCCTGCGGGCCTATCGCGAGGCGGGCGGCGCAGCGGTCCTCTTGCCCGCTATCGTGGGTTGCTGCCGGTCCGCAACGGACGACTCGGATGTACTGCGCGAACTCGAGACGATGGCGGAAGCCTTGGCCCCGTACGCGGACGGTCTGGTCTGGCTTCCTGCCCTGGCCGGTTGGCCCGGCGTCTGGTGTCCCCAGACCTTCCGCCGGGCCGCCCAGGCCATGTCGGCAGCCGCCCCCGGCCGACTGTTGCTGGCCGAAATGCCGGCTTTCGAGTCGTCGGGCGAGCGAACCTGGCTGGATCTGGTCGGCGCCTTTGCCGACGGCGGCGGCGCGGGGATCGTCGCGGTCGGCGGGCGCGAGGTGCCGCGGGAACAGACGCCCAACCCGGCCCGCTGGCCGTTCGAGACGGCGATCCAATGCGGGGCCAGTCTCGCGGCCTACCGGCAGACGGCGATCGAGGCCGCGCGGCGGGCTTTCCCGTCGCTGTTCATCGCCGCCTGTGGAGGCTTCCACCGTCGCGAAGAAGCGTTTCAGGCCTGCGAATATGCCAATGTGATTGTCGAAAACGAAGCCTACACGCGCTACGGTCCGGGAATCGCTCTGCAACTGCTGCACAAGCTCGTGCTGCGCCTGAGATTCCTGCACCGTGCCGGTCAGATCGGCTCCGAGGAACTCTGGGGCTTCCAGCAGTCCCGCTGGCAGAGAGGTTCAGACGCACCGTCGCAGTCGATGCCGGCTTGATTCGAAAGACGGCATTCATTGCGCGCGGCAGTCAACCATCTACGGGAAAGAGGTCCGGCGCCGTCAGCGCTTCATTCTTCAAGGCGAAGGGGGGCGTATCGACGGACCAGGCCGGCTTGGACCACGCAGGCGTAAACGCCGACGTGGGCCTTGTTTAACAAGGAAACGACGGCGCCGAGCCTGGCTGATCGTGTGGAACTCATCAGTGCTCCTCCTTTATCCTGCATCCTCGTCACACCGGCGGCCGGTTCCCGGTCGCCAGATTCCTGATTCTATCCGCCACACGCGGCACGTCGCTACGTGGCCGCACGGCGATGTGAATAGGGTTCATGTTTGCGGTCGCCTCACGCTTTTTGGAGCCACTCGAAGTCGGCGGCCTCGCCAGCCGCCAGCAGGGCGTCACCCGGCGGTATTTCAAGATAGCAATTGGCCTGACTGGTGCTGAACAGGTCGGCGGAACTGCAGCCCGGCAAAGGCCGCACGTTCCAGTCTCCCTCCGCCTCGCCGGCGCGTTCCGCGCGGCCGAGCAAGAACCACGTCCGCGAGTCGCCGCGGCGCACGGATTCGGTCAATCGACCCCTTCGGCGGTCGGGAGCGGCGGCCGAATGCCCGCACCAGCGGCGAATCGCGGCGGCCACGTAACGGTGAAAGCAGAGATGGGCCGCTAACGGATTGCCCGGCAATCCGAACAGGAGCTGCCGGTCCCGCCGGGCAAACAGGAGCGGCTTGCCCGGTCTCTGCGAGACCTTATGGAAGATCAGTTCGGCGCCGACCTGCCGAAAGCTGTCCGGAACCAGATCGTATCGTCCCATCGAGACGCCGCCCGTGAGGACCACCAGATCGCAGTCCTGCAGCGATTCCAGCGCCGCCACGATCGCCGGGACGTCGTCGGCGGCGTGGAGGATTTGAGCCGGAGCCGCGCCGCAGATCGTCGCCATGGCCGCCAGCATGGGGCCGTTGGAATTCCGGATCTGGGCCGCTCCGGGCGACCCGGCGCCGGAGATCAATTCGTCCCCGGTCGTGAGGATGCCCAGCCTGGGCGCGGGCACGGCCAGCACCGCTTGCCGCCCCACCGAAGCCAAAACTCCAACGGCCAACGGCGTGAGCACGTCGCCGGATCGGAGCACGACGGTCCCTTCGCGGCATTCCGAACCACGCGGGGCAATATGCTGGCCGCCGCCAAGGTCGCGCGGCAGTTGAACGTCGTCGCCGTGCCGGGCGGCGAGTTCCTTGGAGACGACGGCTTGTGTGCCTTCCGGACAAGCCGCCCCGGTCATGATCTCGAAACACGTGCCGGGCGTCACGACCGCGCCGGCCGCCTGACCGGCCGCGATTTGGCCAGCGGCCCGGACGGCCCCTCCGGCATCGGCCAGACAAACCGCATAGCCGTCCATCATGGCACGGTCGAAGGGAGGGTAGTCCCGATCCGCGCGGACGTCCTCCGCCAAGCGGAGCCCCACCGCGGTGAAGAGCGGAACGCCCCGAGGCGTTGCGGGCTGGGCCGTCTGCAATACGATGCGCAAGGCTTCGTCCGGTGGAGTCAGGCTGGATGGATGCACCATGGCGAGTCGGGCCTTAAGTCAGGGGCGGGAGAACCCCGACACTGCCTCCCGAAATGCGGACGGCAGGTAGGGACAATCGGACAATCGGGTTCGGCCGCCAGCATGTCGCCGGTGACTGCGAACGAACGGGCCCGACTGCCGCCGGTCCACATGGTAACAGTGAATCGGGCAGGCAGCACAGGTCGGCTTCTCCGCGCCGAACGGACAGCAGTCTCGTCAAGAATCCTTCGTCTGCACGTATTGACAATATCATAACGGTCGCCTAAAAGATAGTAAGTGTGCATTAAAGCATTAAAGCATTGTGCTTGGCCGCGAGCCGTGCCGAGGCACTTTGCACACCTTGCGACGACTGACCACAAGCAAAGCTTTCTCACGAATTGGAAGGGTACTGCCTATGGCACTGGACTTACAGACCACGGTCGGCGAATGGGTGAAGGAGCGTCCGGCACGCTGCCGGGTTTTCGAGCAGCTGCAGATCGATTACTGTTGCGGCGGCGCGGAAACGCTGGCCGTCGCGTGTTCCAAACGCGGGTTGGATCCACAAACCGTGCTCCAGCAGATCCAGCAGTCCGACTCGCAATCCGCCCTCGGCGATGAGGATCTGGCCGACGCCGGCGCGATGTCCTTGACCGAGCTGGCGGACCATATCGAGCAGGTGCATCACACGTACCTGAAAGCGGAGTTGCCGAGGTTGGACGCCATGACGAAGAAGGTCTTGGAGGTGCATGGCGAATCCGATCCGCGTCTGGCGGACGTGCGGCGGGCGTTTGTGGGCCTGCACCAGGAACTGTCCAGTCATCTGATGAAGGAGGAGCAGATCCTGTTTCCGATGATTCGGCAACTGGAGTCATCGTCTCACGTCCCGGCCTTCCACTGCGGCTCGGTCGCCAACCCGATTCGGCAGATGGAATACGAGCACGACAGCGCGGGCAAGGCCTTGGCGGTCATGCGCGCCTCGACGGACGACTACCGGCCGCCGGAGTGGGCCTGCAATACGTACCGCGCGATGCTGGACGGCTTGAAGCAACTGGAATGGGACTTGCACCAACACATTCACAAAGAGAACAATGTGCTGTTCCCCAAGGCGATCCGGCGGGAGGCCGACCTGGCCGCAGGCCAGGGTTAGGCCGACCCGGCTCTGCGGGTTTGCTTTCATGTCTACCCGTTGAGCACCCCACCCACATGTCTGGCGAAGGCCATGGCCGTGGCGACCGCCAGGGACAGGATCGCCAGCCACTTGAACAGTTCCCAATGCAGGTCCATGTGACGCGGAATGAACGTCAGTCACCGGCAGCGGGACCGCGCCGAACCCCGGTTTCTCCGTGAAACCGGGGTTCATCGAGCCGCGTGGCCGGCGACTACGATTTCCTCAGAACCTTCCTTTTGAGGAACTTCTTCGCACCCCCTTCTCGTGCCGGGGACGCCGCCGGTTTGGCACGCTCCTTGTCGCTCAACGCACCCAGGAAAGCGACCATGTCGGCCACCTGGTCCTGGCTCAACTTCTCGCCCAGTTGCAGCTCCGCCATCTGGGACACGGCGTCGCTCAGCGTCGCCGCTTTGCCGTCATGGAAGTAGGGATAGGTCAAGGCGATATTGCGAAGCGACGGTACCTTGAAGACGTACTTGTCCTCCTCCTTCTTGGTCACGTCGAAGCGGCCCAGGTCTTCTTTGTTCGCGTAGGCCTCCGCTTGGCCCATCTTCTCGTAGCGGTCACCACCGAGCAACGCGCCCTGATGGCAGCCCGTACAGCCGGCTTTCAGGAACTGCGACAAGCCCTTCTGCTCCTGGTCGGTCAGAGCGTTTTCCTTGCCGCCCAGGAAATCGTCGAACCGGTCGTGCGTGATCAGCGTGCGCTCAAAGGCAGCCACCGCCAGTGCGTAGTTGTCGTACGTGAGCGGTGGGACCGCATCCGGGAAGACCTTCTTGAAAAGTCCCTCATAGCCGGCCTTCTTCAACTGCTCCAACACGGCTTCCTCGTTGGGCATGCCCATCTCGATCGGGTTCAACACGGGCCCCTTGGCCTGTTCGACGAGGTCGGCCGCGCGTCCGTCCCAGAATTGCGCGATGTGGAAGCCGGCGTTCAGCGTCGTCGGCGAGTTGCGCCCGCCACGTTTGCCTTCCGCGCCCGGCGAAGTCGGTTCGTTGTCGACGCCGGCGAGGTTCTGGTCGAGCCGGTGGCAACTGTTGCAGGACTGGGTGCCGTTGATCGAAATCCTCTGCTCGTTGTACAGCTTTCGCCCCAGCCGGATCATGGCTGGCGTGTCTTTCTCTCCGCCCGGCATTTTGTCCGGCAACTGCTTGAAAGTCTTCTGGGCCTCGGCCAGCAGTCCCTGACTCTCGCCAGCAGCCCCTGCCTGCCCGGCCGCGATCACCGCTAGCAAGGCAGCCAGCCCCGTCCCGACGATGTTCGTTCCCATTGGTCGCTTCATCATAGCGTCCTCCCATGCGTTGTTGAAAAACCGTCCAAGGTCGTAGGAAACAGGTTTTGATTCTAACCTTTTCGCGGGCACATTGCACTCAGGCTTCCTCCTTCCTGCGCAATCTCTTGCCGTTTGGCGGTGCTGGGCTTCTGGTTAAGACGGGAAGACTTTTCCGAAAGCGAAAGGTTTAAGGTTTGCAGCGGATCTGGCCGATATGGAGGTTCACGGATTTTCTGTCCCAGAAGAAGTGCGCATCGGGGCTGGTCGCCGGCCTGGGCTGGACCGGCAAGCCGCCGGCAGCCGAGCCAATGCCGCGTTCGCGCGCAAGTCTGGCCGGAGAATCCACGCGGGGGGGCCCTCACAGTGGGAAGCAAGCACGATGACTTCGACGGACCTCCTCCGCCTGCAAGGGCTGACGGCTTGGCGGCCAGCCGTTCTCGTGATCCTGGTGTTCGCCGCGGTGCTTCCATGGTGTTCGCCGGCCGCCGCTCAGCCGATGGTGTCGGATTGCCCACCCCAGGGCCGGGAACTCGTCCCTTGCGGACTAGGCTTTGATCTGTGCCTGGACGTGCGCGCGGAGTACTTGCTGTGGTGGACCGACGCCATGGACGTACCGGCGCTGGTCACGACCAGTCCGGCAGGTACGGCCCGCAATCAGGCGGGAGTCTTAGGGCAGCCGGGCACCGCAGTTGTTTTTGGAGACACGGGGCTCGGCGACGATGCGCGGTCGGGCGGCCGGTTTGCCATCAACGGCTGGTTCGATCCCTGCCGGGACTTTGGGTTTGAACTCCGTTACGCCTTCTTGGAGCAAGAGGGCTCGACGTACATGGCCGCCAGCGAAGACGCTCCTATTTTGGCGCGCCCCTTTCTGAACGCCGACAGCGGCGCCCAAGACGCCGGACTGATCGCTTTCCCGAACGTGGCCGAGGGCAACATCGCCATCGATGCCAGCACGCGGTTTGGGACTGCCGAAGCGCTGCTGCTCAAGACGCTGCTGGCCCAGTGCGGCCGGCGACTGACGTTCCGGCTGGGCTACCGCTACGCCCTGTTGGAAGATGACTTGACGATCTCCGAAACGATGGGGTCCGCAGAGACAGCGACGGCCGGCACGACACTCGACTTGTTCGACCGCTTCGCGGCCGAGAACGCGTTCCACGGGGCGCAACTCGGCCTGGTGGCCCAGCGGCAGATGGGTTGCTGGAGCTTCGAATTGTTGACGTCGGTGGCCCTGGGGACCGTACATTCCGAGGTCGTAATCGACGGCACGACAACGACGCAGACCGCCACCGGCGCGAGTTCCACAGCCGCCGGCGGATTCCTGGCGCTGCCCACGAACATGGGCCGATACGAGCGCGATTCCTTCAGCAGCCTGACCGAAGTGGGACTCAAGCTGAGCTATGCCTTCGGCTGCCATTGGCGAGCATCGCTGGGCTACTCGTTCCTGTACTGGTCCCGCGTCGCGCGGGCCGGCGATCAGATCGACACGACGCTCGGCGCCGGAGAATTTCCGCCCAGTCAAAACACCGCGTCGCTGCACCCTGAATTCGGGTTCGCCACCACGGGCTTCTGGGCCCAGGGACTGAACTTCGGCGTCGAATACCGGTATTAGAAACGCCGCCGGCAGATGGCGTTAAGGCAGCGGACGTTCGTACAGGTCGTACAAGGCGAACAGCATTTCGCGCAGATTTCCCCGGTGCTCCGCGAACAATCGCTCGATCTGCTCCGCGCCGATCCAGTCGGCGTGGCCCTCGCCCAGCAACCGGGCCACCAGTCGTTGAGCCAGTTCCACACTGGTTTCCGTCCGCCACAACGGGGGCAATCCCACGTCGCGGTGTGCCGTCACCAGCAGGCCGGCCCCGTGCCGGCGGCAGTGCCACTGCAGCCAAGCACGTCGCCACCGGCCAAGTTGTTCGCAGCCGTCGATCACAATCTGTGTTGATCCGTTCCAGTTGGCGATGTGATCGCCCCAGCACACTGCCGCGGGACTCGTGCCGCAAGGACGCGAGGCGGGTTGATGGAGCGGGTAGCATTCGACGCGGCGTCCCGCCGCTTGCAGTTCGGGCAGCAGCGTGTGTACGAGCGTCGACTTGCCGCTGCCATGCGGCCCCGTAATCTGGCCCCACCAGTGTTGGTCCCGCAGCCGAGCGAGCAGCGCGCCCGCACCGGCGCCGGCGGGAAACAGGTATTCGCCGACACTGGGCCGCGTAAACCGCGTCGCGAACGGGTTGCTGGGCGGCGACAATGGCGAATCGGTGGGCACGTCGGTCCCTCTCTGCAGAGCCAGTAAGGATCGGCGAACCAACAACGGTCGCATGGTCGCCTTTCGCTCCGCGAAAGAGTGTAAACCGGATACTCCACATCCGTCAACAAACCGACGCGGACTGCAGTCCGCCGGCGGCGGGGAGAGCGGCATGGGCACTCGGCCGCCGCGCTCGCGTTCCTGCCGCCGAATCGCCTCCGTGGCCTCGAAACCGCCTATCGGGCAATATTCCCGCTGAGTGTCCAAGATCGTAAGATATTCGTGGCGTGGCGTGGCGCGGCGTGCGCGAGCGCCATGCGCATTCCTCCCGGAGCGGACTGAATCCGATGATCGTGTACCAGCCGGCAGTCGCTGAGCGCCTCGTTCTGCACGAAGTTTCGTGGGAGGCGTAGGAATGCCTGCTGGAAGCAGTCGGGGACCGTCGGCTGCGGCACTCCTACGACGACGGGACCCTGGAAATCATGTCGCCCATGAGGCAGAAGTCCGCGACAAGCCGGACTACGTGCCGGGACGTGACCCGCCGCCCGATCTGGCGGTGGAAGTGGACGTGACCAGTTCCTCGGTCGACCGGATGCACATCTACGGCTTCAGAAGCAAAAACCGCGACGTCACAACTGATCGTCATGCACCGCGAAGAAAGACGTAAAGGACGACGCAGGCCAGCGTGACCGCCGAGACAAGCTGCAGACGGGTGGGCCATTTCCACATCGCAAGCATCAAGCATTGCGTGCTCGTAGGTAGTCACTTCGTCTTCCTCGCTCGCCATTATCGTCAGTTTACTATCAAGGCCAAAATGTTTGCGGATCAGGTCATCCCAAAATGCATTCAGGTTCTT
>CAZAQY010000319.1:0-8960 GCA_964486845.1 uncultured Pirellulaceae bacterium | reverse complement strand
CAGGCAGCTTGCTCAGATTCTGCTGATTATTCCGCCCGGATCTCGCGCACGCTCAATCGGCGGCATGGAAAACGCTCTCGCCGCCATCGCCGTGTTGGGCGAACTCGAAGAAGCGGCGTAAGTCAGCATTGCCCGCCACCCTGTTCGCCAGCATGGCGGGCATAGTCCTGCTGACAAGCACCTAGTCCATCAACTGGCTCAACGCAGCCAGCGCCGCTTTGGCTTCGCTGATGCTGGCGAACTGTGCCGCCAGCTTCTTCGCCTTCTGGAGCAGAGCCAGTGACACGGCATCCTTCGGGACGGCGGGAGCGGTTTCCGGCGCTGCGGCTGGGGCGGCTTTCTTCGCCTTCTTCTTGCCCTTCTTTTTGCCCTTGGACTTGATGGTGAACACGTAGTTGGGCGAGACTTTGATACCCTGTGCAGTCAACATGTCGGCGATCTCTTTGGAGGTCATTCCGGGATTGGCACTCAGGGCCTTCTTGACTTCTTCCGTCTTGTTGAGTCCCGCAATCCGTGGCATCGTCGTTCTCCTGAGAAATGGGCTGGGAAACTAAACCACAAATAGTATAGGTGAAAATGGACGCAACGTCTATTGGGGGGGGGGCTGATGGCGTGAACGGCTCGGCACCCCGCCCACTCATCGCTACGCATCCCTGAAAGAGATTCGTATCACTGCTTCTGCTTCCACGCCCGCACGTATTCGACGCTGAACGTCGATGGCAGATCATTGTCGTCCGGCATCCCAAACCACTTCGGCATGGTCTCCGAGTCGAAAATCAGGAACAACGGTTGGTGCCAGTGCGTGTTTTCGACGGAGCGAACCAGCACGCCATCGACGTAGAACTTCAGGTCGCCCTTGCCCCAATCGAAGCCGTAGACGTGGTAATCGTCGGCCAATCGCCACGGAGCTTCCCACACGCCGCCGACGCTCCAGTGTCTCTTTTCCTGCGGCGTCCGGGTGACGTGCAACGTCATGTGGTACTTGTACTCGAACCCCTTGGCCTTGCCGCCGATCTCGAACACGTCGATCTCGGTGCCCCAGCCGGGCGTCTCGTCCTGGCAGAACCAGAACGAACTGGAACCACCAGAGTTCATCGGCTTGGCCTTGACCTCGTAGTAGCCATAGCTCGACCGGACCTTGGTGTGCAGGGCCGCACTGGTGTAGTCCTTGTACCCCTGCTTCTCCGCTTCGGCAGGCAGCTTCTCCTTGCGCATGGTCAGATGCAACTTGCCGTCCGACACGGTGACGTTCTTTTCGCTGAAGAGGGCAGGCTGGCGGCCCTTCCATCCCTCGATTCCCATAACCCACTTGTTCCGGTCAAGTTCCTGGCCCTCGAACTCGTCCGTCATCGGCTCGAACTTCACCCAGCCGCCTTTGTTGTCTTGATCGGACATAGGGTAGGCGTCAGTGACGTGCTTGGGTGTTTCGCCGAGGGGACCAGTGCGGTTCCAGATTTTGGTCGGACGTTTTTCGGCGGCGGGCTTCGTTTCGGCGGCCACCACATGGTGAGCGATCAACAGGGTCAGGATGGTCAGCAGCGTGTAGCGCAACATGGGTTACTCCTTCGGCAACACTTGAAACACGGCCTCGGCGATGATCTTCGCACCCCGGTCATTCGGATGCAAGTTGTCGCCAAGACGTTCGTCCCGCAGCAAACTACAGATGTCGGCCAATGGGATGCCGTGTTCGTCGCAGAACGTTGTCAGCCGTGGGTTGTGGTAGTCCCGCTTGGCGTGGATTTCCATCGCCATGCGTGGCGGGAACATGGCCTCATTGGCGTGCGGCACGTTGAACAGGACTGGCCGTTTGCCTCGGTCCACCACCATCTGATCCATGCGGCCCAAGTTGCCGATGATTCTGCGGCTCGTAGCCTCGGTGTCGGGCCATGTCCCCAGGTCGTTGGTGCCCATGCCCAAGCTACAAGATGGAGAATGTACCACCGGGGTCCAGAAGACGATCAGCGGCCTGGTCAAGCTGCTGTATCCGGACTCCAGCATGGAGATTCCCGGCGAGGACCTGGAATGGATGGTGCGTCTGGCCCTGGAGTGCCGCCGCCGGGTCAAGGAGCAGCAGAAGCGGATCGTCCCCGCCGAGTTTCGCAACACGCACTTCTCCTACACCCTAGGGCATGACGGCGTGGAGAAGTTCGTCGTGACGCCGGAACAGCGGAGCGAAAACGAGATCGGCACCGACCCGCTGCCGCCGGGACAGGTCTGGACGATCAGCCCCGGCACCACGGACGAGCATCCCGGCCTGTACCGCATCGAGGTCACCGTCGGCCCGGGCTCCGGCGTCAAGATCCTCAACCGTCCGCAGCCGCCGGCCTTTGTCGAGAGCACGCGGTACGGCGAGCAGAACCTTTACAGCCGCTCGCGGGAACTGGTCGGCGACCGAGATCCCCGCGAGCATGAATTCTCGGTCCAGCTCCGTGCGTTCGACGCCTCGCGAAGCGGTGCCGGCCTGGGGTAGGGCGTCCTATTGAGCCTGTGCGGCTCGTTGCTCCAGCGGAGCATCAAAGGCGGCCTGGTGGTAGCCGGCAGTCTGAACCTGGGCGGCTCGATCGACCCGATCCACAACGCCGTGGAAATCGCCGAGCTGGCCATCGACAAGGGAGCCAGCGCCCTGTTGATGCCCGTCTCGGCCCGCAAGCAGCTATTCAACCTGCCCGACGATCTGGCCACCAAGATCGACATCCAGTTCTACACGGACTCGAAGGAGGCGCTGGTCAAGTCGTTGGCGGAATGACAGAACAATGGCGTACCCGCATCACGACCCAGTAATGAGCGACCGAAACGGATGCGATCCTCGCCGTGGTAGGCGACCCACTGCCGGTAGTGGGTTTTGAGCAAGTCCGGCAGGTCGCGCCGGAAGGCGGCCTGTGAACGCGCGATCATGGGGGCAATCTCGTACGCGCAGGTTGCCACGTCGATGCTCACGACTTCGCCTCCCCGAAGTGTTGTTGCCTTTCAGACAGTCCCGTACCCTTGATTATGACTTCAGCCCGGTTACGGAGTAACCGATGTCCGTGTCCGCGTTTTGGGGCATTCTCCCATTTTTGCAGGCCGCCGGGCGGCGGCCACAGCCTATTGACAGGACCGCTCGGAGGATGGACAACTCACCGTAGACCCTGTTGCTCTCGAATGTCCAAGCTCCACTTGGAGTACGCCGCGATGAAGATTCAGACCGGCTTTGGGACCCTGGACCAGCGGGGTTGCAGTTTCACAGTTTCACAGGAGAAGGAAAATGAACGGCAGCGGCGTTTCGCCAGATCGGGGACTCTTTCGTGCCACCATCCTGCTTCGCCGGCTCGGACCGGTTCTGCTCGGTACGATCACCGCGCTGTGTTTTCTCGCCGGCAGCGCCGCAGGGGCGGCGGAACGGGAATCGCCCGTCTTCGAGCCGTGCGATTACGCCGACGACGCGGCCGCCCGTGCGGCGTGGCAGCCAATGACGGGCAGCGACGCGGCGGGCGTCGTAGAGGAGTCCGGCAGGCAGGTGCTGCGGCTGCCGTGCCGGTTTGCGGGCAACCCTGTCGAACGCGCCTCGTGGGACCTCAAGGTGCAACTCGATCTGTCGGCTTGCCGCGGCGTTCACTTCCAGCTGTGGTGCCAGGACGTATCGCCCGTGTCCAGTTTTTCGCTGTATCTGCAGAGCGGCAACGGTTGGTACAGTGCGGCGTTCTACCCCGACCAGCCCGGCTGGAACACGATTGTGATCGACAAGGCCAGCACGCGGATCGAAGGCGAGCCGGACGGCTGGGGCGCGATCCGGACGATCCGCCTGTCGGCGTGGCGAGGCGGCGATACGAACACCGAGTTGCGCGTCCGCGACTTTGTCTTCCGCGGCATGTTGGGAGTGGACGCCACGGTGGCGATCATCCGGGCCGAGTCGGCGGCGGTGGGCCAGCCCAACGAGTCGCGGGCCGTGGATTCCGCGGCCGAGGGCTTGGCGCGGCATCTGGATGCGCTGGGCATCGGCTGTGCCACGCTGAGCGATCTGAAGCTCTCGGCCGCCCAGCTGCAAAAGGTCCGCCTCGTGATCCTGCCTCACAATTCCGGGATGCCGGAGGAGGCGGTGGCGGAGGTGGAGCGGTTCGTCCGAGCGGGAGGCAAGGTGCTGGCGTTCTACGGGATTCCTGACAAGCTCCGGCCGGTCTTGGGAATTGCGTCCGGCCAGTACGTGCGGCAGGAGCGGCCCGGCTATTTCGCCGCCATGCGGTTCGCCGGCGGAGCGCTGCCGGGCTGTCCGGCGGTCGTGGGCCAGCGCTCGTGGAACATCCACGATCACCGCCCGGCGTCAGGTGCAGGTCGGATCGTCGCGGATTGGCTCGACGACCAGGGCCGGCCGACCGGCCACGGCGCCGTGGTCGCGACGCCCAACAGCCTCGTGATGTCGCACATTCTGCTGGATGACGATGCGGTGAACAAACGCCGGATGCTGCAAGCGATGTTGGGGTATCTGGTGCCGGATTTGTGGCGCGAGGCGGCGGCGGCCGAACTGGCGCGGATGGGGCGAATGGGCGGCGCCGACAGCTACGACGCGCTGGCAAAGCAGCTGTCGCAAGCCCGCGGCGACGACCCGCGCGTACGTTCGGCCCTGGACGAAGCCGACCGGCTCCGCGCGGAAGCCTGGCAACTGCTGGAGCAGGACAAGCCTGTCGAGGCGTTTGCGGCGGCCACCGCGGCCTCGCAGCGAGCCCTGGACGCGTATGCCTGCGCGCAGCGACCCGTAGCAGACGAATTCCGCGGCCTGTGGTGCCACAACGCCCGCGGCGTGACCGGCTTGACGTGGGACGCGGCGATCAAGCAGATGGCCGACGCCAACTTTACCGCGATCTTCCCCAACATGCTGTGGGGCGGCGTCGCCTTCTATCCCAGCGAGGTGTTGCCGCTGGCTCCCGGAATCGACGCCGAGAACGATGAAGTCGCCAAATGCCTGGCCGCCTGCCGCAAGTACGGCGTGCAGATCCATGTCTGGAAGGTCAATTGGAACACGGGCCGGCAAGCCCCCGCGGAGTTCCTGGACCGGATGCGGCGCGAGGGCCGACTGCAAGCCGATTCGGCGGGCCGCGAAGAACCCTGGTTGTGCCCGTCTCATCCGGACAATCAGAAGCTGGAGATCGACTCGATGGTCGAACTGGCGCGGCGCTACGAGTTGGACGGCCTGCACTTCGATTACATCCGCTATCCCGACGGCGATCACTGTTATTGTGCCGGGTGCCGCGAACGGTTTTCGCGGGCGGCCGGCGTGAAGATCGAGGACTGGCCGGCGGACGTGCGCCGCAGCGGTCCGCTGCGGCAGCCCTGGCTGGACTGGCGCCGCGAGAACATCAACGTCGTGGTCCGCGAGGTCAGCCGGCAGGCGCGGCAGGTGCGCCCCGGCATCAAGATCTCCGCCGCCGTGTTCCGCAACTGGCCGTCCGACCGCGACGGCGTCGGGCAGGACTGGAAACTGTGGTGCGAACAGGGCTGGCTCGATTTCGTATGCCCGATGGATTACACGCCCAGCGACGTGCAACTGAGCACCTGGACCACCAGCCAGTTGGGCTGGGCCGGCAAGACGCCCTGCTATCCGGGCGTGGCTGTGTTCGAGCACGGGCGGCGCGAGCGGTTCGATCACATCGTGCAGCAGATTCTGGTCACCCGCCGGCACCAGACCGGCGGCTTTATGATGTTCGACTATGGAGACGTCCATGCCAACGGCCTGCTGCCCATGCTGGGCCAGGGCGCAACGCGGCGCGAATGACGTCCGTGAGAAAACGAGTTCGGGCTTCTGCCAGGGATTGAAGTTCCGGGCGATTGGATCGAAAATGCGTCGCACGGGTTTGCACGGGCCCGTCAGACACAGCACAAGTCACTCATCAAGGAGCCGAGCATGCCACGGGAAGAAATGTCGCAGGCGGGGGAGCGTTCGATGTCGCAGCGCGACGTCATCCATCACGGCCGGATCTTGGCCGCAGGCTCCGCGCTGGCCGGGATGGCCGTTCCGCAGGTTCACGCGGCCGAGGACAACACGATCCGCCTGGCGCTGATCGGCTGCGGAGGCCGCGGGACGGGAGCGGTGGCCAATGCGCTGACCGTGCCCAACGGCAACGCCAAGCTGGTCGCCGCGGCCGACATCTTCCAACCGCGTCTGGACGCCTCGCTGAGGAGCCTGGCCCGCGAGTTCGGCGCGGCGATCGACGTTCCCGCGGAGCGGCAGTTCCTGGGCTTCGACGCCTACCGCAAGGCGATCGACTGCCTGAAGCCCGGCGATGTGGCCCTGTTGACGACCCATTCGGGCTTCCGGCCGGTCCATTTGGAGTATGCCGTGCAGAAGGGCGTGAACGTGTTCATGGAGAAGAGTTTCGCTCCCGATCCGGCCGGGATCAAGCGGATCATCCGGGCGGGCGAGGAAGCCGAGAAGAAGAACCTGAAAATCGCGGCCGGCTTGATGTGCCGCCATTCCCCGGCTCGGCAGGCCCTGATCCAGCGAATCCGCGACGGCGCCTTGGGCCAGATCCAGTTGATCCGCGCCTATCGCATGGATGCCGGCGGCGGCCTGGGGCCTCGCAAGGGCGACGACAGCGAGCTGATGTGGCAGATCCGCCGGGCGCCATGGTTCTTGTGGGGATCTTCGGGCCGATTCATCGGCTTGATGGTCCACCAGATCGACGAGTGCTGCTGGATCAAGGGCGCCTGGCCCGTGTCGGTGCATGGCGTGGGCGGACGCATCGCCAACAGTCCGGACTACAGCGAGAACCACGACTCGTACTCGATCGAATACACCTTTGCCGACGGCGCCAAGGCGATGGTCGTGGGCCGCTACATTCCCAACTGCTACAACGAGTTCGCCACGTTCGTGCACGGCACAAAGTGCGCCGCGCAGTTTTCCGGCGATATCCACGCCCCCACGGTTCACACCTATCGAGACCAGCGCATCTCGCCCGACAACATCGACTGGAATTACGGCTACAAAGCGGACAAGGCCTGGTCCACTCGGTTCCGGGGCGCGGAGAGCCCGTGGCAGGAGGAGTGGAACGTGCTCCTGGCCGCCATCCGCGACGACCGGCCGCACAACGAGGCCAAGCGGGCCGCTTACTCCGACCTGGCGTCGATCATGGGCCGGGCGGCCGTGCATTCGGGCAAGGTCATCACCTGGGACGAGGCCCTGGCGTCGAACTTCCAGTTCTGCCCGTACATCGACACGCTCAATGAAAACAGCCCGCCCCCGGTGATGCCTGACGCTCAGGGCCGTTACGCTCCGCCGGTCCCCGGCGCATGGAAGGAGATTTGAGCCGGCCGGATGGCCGGTCGCGAATCGGGAAACGGCCGTCAGCCGTTTAGCGATTCGTGTCATTCGTGTGATTCGTGGTTGTCCATTGGAGTCGCTTATAATGAACGCATTCAAGCTGTATTTGACCGTGCTCCTATTCTTCTTTGGTACGGTTTCGCCCTCACCATGCGCCGGCGCGTCGTCCAGCGATGCCGCCCTCCAAACCTACCCCATGCAGGCGCTGGCTCCAACCGCCGCGGCCATCCTCGGCGTGCCGGCGCCAAAGCAGGCGGAAGCGCCGCCGATCGACTCGATCGTCAACGATCTGCGCGGAGCGAAGAAAGTGGCGATTCTGGGCATCGACGCGTTCGGAGCCGCGATCTGGAACAAGATGCGCGACAAGACGCCGTATCTGAACAGCCTGGCAGCCAAGACGAACCAAGCCCAGCTGCGCTCGGTTCTGCCCAGCGTGACGTGCGTCAATTTCGGCTGCATGATCACGGGGGGCTCCCAGAAGACGACCGGCATCAAGACGTTCGACTCGGAACTCGCTTGCGAAGATCTCTGCGCCGTGTTGCGAGCGCACGGCATGAAGAGCGGCGGGTTTGGCAGGAAGGACTACACGGGCGACCGCTTGCTAGGCCGCTATGCCGACGTGGCGGTTCAGGGAAAGACCAGCGACCTGGACGTGCTGGCCGGATTGATGGAAATCGTCGACGAAAAGAAGCCGGAATTCGTCATCGTCCAGTATGGGAAGACCGACGACGTGTTCCATGCCCACGGACCGTTCTCCACGCAGGCCGCGGAAGCGTGCGCCGGGGCCGACGCCTGGCTGCAAAAAATCGTTCCGTGGCTGCACGCTCGCGGATACGCGATCATCATCACGGCGGACCACGGTCAGCACGATGTCCCGCGAGCGGATGGAACAACCGGCGGCGCCCACGGGACGGCCAGCGACCTCGATTGCCTGGTCCCGCTGGTCTGGCTGCCGAGTGCCGAGGGTGCCAAGGAGCCGACCAAGCCTTAGCAGAGTTCGAGCAATCCGTGAGCGGAATGGCACTAGCCACCGGTTTCGGATTGGCCGCAGTACCGGCGGCCAGCGCCGTGCCGCTCACATGACATCGGACGGTTAGTTCTCGAACGATGCTCAGTGGTAGACCAGTTCGATCACTTCGCCCGGCTCCAGGGTGACGGCCGGCGGTTGGCTGCCGGGATCTGGAATGGGGATCGACGGACGTTTGCCCTGAAGGATGCGCACGGACGGCGTTCGGGGATCGACCGGCAGCACCTGCGCCAGCGGCCGGTCCCATTCCGGGGGCGCGAGCATGCGCACGCGGTCGACGGAGAGCGGTTCGTCTTGAATCGTCATCAGCCCTTCCTCTCGCGCGGAGGTCAACCCGTCCTTGCGGACCGAATGGGAGAACGAGCGGAAGATCACGCCGCGGTTCAGACGCATTCCGGTCATGCTCGGCAGCAGCTTCTCCCAGCACTCGTCGGATGGCGAATAGGTGTTCAGCCAGCAGCAATGTTCGCGAGCGAGCAAGACGGAGACGGTCTTGCCTTCGGATGTCGCGGACACGAGCGTTTGCACACCGAGTAGAGGCTCGATCCGGCCGGTCGCCTCGTCGATCGGCGGCACGACCTTGTCGCTCACCGCGGCCGCCAGCGTCATCCTTTGGAAACGCTCCTCGCCCTCGGTGACCGG
>CAZAQY010000318.1:0-9030 GCA_964486845.1 uncultured Pirellulaceae bacterium | reverse complement strand
CTGACGGGGCCAAAGGCAGCCTCTACTTCCAGCATGATCCTCGTCTGTACTACGGGTTCCAGGCCGACTGATCGTTGCCATCCAGGGCCGCCACTTCGCCGTGGCGGCCCACACTTTATTCCCACAGCAGAGGAAGAACATGCCGATTTTCGAGATCGAACAATACGAAGTCCACGCCATGAAATACCGAGTCCAGGCAGACAGTGAGGCGGAAGCCATCGCCAAACTCCTCGACGGCAAGGCCGAGGCGGTGGAGGGCAGCCTGGAGTACATCGAGATCTGCGAGGATCTGGGACTGCCGACAGACGAATACCAGGAGGTTACGGACGAGCTACGGGCACTGGATGTCTCCGTGGATGAAGCAATCATCCCCAGCATCAGGAGCATCATGGAGATCGAGGAGACCGGCTGAACGTCGGCATTAGCGGACACCTGCCATAGGGGTGTTGGCAGCATCAACACCCCAAGCAGGAGTCCTTATGATGACCACGCTCACCGACCTCCACGACTACTTCGTCAGGCACTATGCCGAAATGCGGCGGCTCGCCCAGTCGCACTTTCGCCACCTGGAGCCAGACCAGCGGCAGGAGGCCATCCAGAACACGCTGGCTCTTGCATGGAAGTTCCTCTATCGCCTCTTCGAGCAAGGCCGCCTTCACCACCCGAAGGCTTGGAACGGTGTATTGTGGTACGCCATCCGCCAGACGAAGTGTGGCCGCAAACCGCAAGGCAAAGGCAAATCCCAAGACGCCTTCGAGTGCCGCCGCCGTGGCCGGGTGAAGTTCGAGTTCGTAGATCTGCAAGACTTGATCGGTCGCAGGACGGCGGTGATCGATCAAGTCATCTTCAAGGTGGACGTGCAACGATTCGTATCGACGCTCACGCCTCGCCAGCAGGTGCTTACCTACGAACTGGCTTCGGGCGAGAGGACGAAGGATGTGGCCCGTAAGCACGGGGTCACACCGGGTGCAATCTCCCAGTTCCGTGCCAAGTTCAAGAAGCTCTATGACGAATTCTTTGCCGAATAGCCAATAGGCGGCCTTCCCCGTGCAGTGGTGGCACGGGGAAGGCTTTCTTCGTTTCAGTTCAACGGGACTTCGGCAAGCATCCGCAGCCCGAATTCTCCTGAACGGGCCGCTTCGAGGAGGAGGTCGTCGAACAGGCAGTACGGCAGAGCAGGGTCGTCTGGATCGGGAACGAACAGAAGACCATCCTCCATTTCTAGCTCGCATTCGTCCGGAGCCTCGATGTGGTAGCGGAAGGCGTCGTCTCTGGCAACAAGTCGCATGGCTTTCTCCTTTCTGCCCCTAGTCTGACGCCATTCCTGCGTCGATTTAGGCGGGGCCGAAAGAAGCCGACGTGCGGCATATCTCGAATTGCAGAAACCCAAAACGATTTCGCCCACGGCGAGTTCCGGCAGGGCCGCTCTACAGCGGCTTCGTCGCACTTCTTTTTATGTGGTCCCACGAGTTTTTCCGCCCACAGGCTGGAAACTCCTCGAAAGTCGGGGTCGCCAAAATACCGCCGCCGCTGATTTTCGCCGAATCATTGTGATTCGCTCACCGAGGCTACCGTGGGCCACGCTTCCATCGGCTATCAGCGTAGCGTGAAGTTCTTTACGATCCATATCCGTGGGCTCTTCGCCCCCGGTTTGTCGCTAAAGACAAACTCGTTTGTCGCCTTTATGTAGCGAGGGCTCAACCCCTTCAAGTTCGGAAGTCCGGGCACGTCGATGTGCCGCCCATTCGCAAACGGCTTATCAATGGCACTTCTGGACCACAACATCAGCTTTCGTTCTCTGCCCCCTCCATCCACGCAGTAAAGCGTAAGGCAGTCTTCAGAGACGTATGGAAAATGAAGCCACTGGCCCTCTGCCAATGAAACCGGCAGACGCTTTGGCATTGACCATTCGGAGGTACGATCAGGCCGAGTGGAGGCCATTATCTTGCCGCCACCCCACTTACCATTCAACGGCAAGTAGAACCAGAGGGTCAGGCCGTCCGGGGACAGGCAAGGATTCTCGGGCGTAACATCACGTAGCTCTCGTAGTTCTGATGGTCGCCGGAATTGATCGCTGACGCTTGTCCGAGTTGCAGTGTGGAAAGCTAGGCCACCCTGATCATCGTGCCGAGGAGCGATCAGAATCATTTCCAATCCATCGGCTGACAGCGTGGGCTGCATCCCGCCGCACACCAGCTTGGGATCTTGGAACAACGACTGGGGATCGTTCCGATGAGCAGTCCAGATCTCAGCGTTTCGCTCGAAGTAGATGGTCAGTCCGTCTGCCGAAAACCACGGAAACCGTGCATCGCCTAGTTCAGTTACCTCCACCAATTCCGGTTGAGCTATGGCGACCGGAGTCCCTGTCGCAACGATCTTCGTGACGATCTCAAGCCCCCTGTCATAGTCCAGGCTGGCCTTCAAGCCCGGCCCCAACGATCCCAAATCCGCCTTCTTACCGTTCAAGGTGATCTCGGCCTTTCGGCTTACGTCGAGCGTGATGGACTTATCCGCCGTCCCGGATTTGTAGGCGACGGTGATTTCCTTGGCCTCGGGCTTCACGGCGTGGATGGTGACTTCGACGGTCGCCACTTGGGCAATGGCGATTTGCGCCGACAACACGAGAAGTGCCACAAAAGGCGACAAACACTGGGACATGGTTGGCTCCTGTATCGTTGCTGTTGTGTGTGACCGCTTCGGTCCCGTCAGCCCACTGACGGGAATAGCGAGATCGAAGCACAAACCGGCTCACGAAAACCGAACCGCTTGATGGGAGGAGCCGCAGGGGCGCAAAAAAAGAGGGAGCGTCCGCACCAAGGCCGCTCCCTCAACCCCCGCCAAGGGGCTACAAGAACAGCGCATGGCCGACGCTCCCCTTGCGGGGAGCGACAGGCCAGCACTGCTTCTTGTAATTCATGGGCCGTGAGGCCCAGCTTGGCGGTTTTTGAGGGAAGCAGAACCAGCTTTCGCTAGGTCGTCGAGTTGTAATCGTGGTCCTGGCGGACCTGTTCGGCTTTTCTCCTGCGTTGTTGGAACGTCCGCCTGCTCGTGCAGGCCAGACGCCTCGATGGTATCCAGGCGACAACCCGGCTGCAAGTCCGGACTGGCTCCTGGGTTCGGCTTCAGCACGGACCCGAGCCGAGCGGATCGTGGGCTGGTTGGCGGTCGGTTTCCGCTCAGTGCGCATGGCGGACTGCGAAGTTCTGCTGCCGATTACGTCCACACGGGATTTCAGGCCGACTGTGAACTGTCGTTGCCATGGAATCCCACCTCGGAAAAACCGGCAGAAACGACGCTGATCGGCTCTCGTTTCGTGTAACGGGTCGTACTCGACAGTTTCCACCGCCGCTTCCAGCGACCTCCTCATCTACCGGACACCAACCATGCAGGTGCGAACGGTCAATTTCGCAAAAGGGACAGTTCCCGAAATCCAACGCCCGTTTTCACCCGCTGGAGGCCCTGTTCATGTCCAAAAACCCGCCCGATTTCGGATCGCAGAACGGAAAAGCGAAATCCCAGAAGGCCCGGATTGTCAGCCAGATCGCCCGGATCGTCCGGCGAGAGGGGCTGGACTATGACGGCTGGCGATACGTCGCCAAGAAGGTCCGGCAGGCGTGCGACCTAAGTCCTGGCAAGCGACCCAAGCGGCTCCCCCGCATCCTGAACGCCGACGAGTTTCGCCGGTTCTACTGCATCGTGGATCGTGCCGAGGACGTTCAGCACGCCCTGATGCTGCGGCTCTTGTTCTTCACGATGGTACGGGTGAGTGAACTCTGTAACATGCAGGTTGCGGATGTGGATCTAGAGAACTGCAAGATCCGAATCAACCTGGGGAAGGGCTCCAAAGATCGGTACGTGCTGTTCGGCAAGAGCTTTGCAACGGCGTTGAGGACGCACATCGCCGCCCATCCGCTCAACCGATGGCTCTTCCAAACGAAGCGAGCGACGAAGTTCTCGACGAGGAGGGTCCAGCAGATCGTAAAGCACTACGCCGAGGAGGCGGGGGTTCAGGCCACGCCACACACGTTCCGACATCAGGCGATTACGTGGTTGACCCGGCACTCGGGCATGGCCGACGCCGAGCTTCAGTTGATCACCGGCCACGCCAGGAGGGAGACTTTGGCGGTGTACCAGCACGTCGCCCTGGACGGCGACCTGGAAAAGAAGTATCAAGAGACGATGCGGGAGGTCGAACTGTGAAAAGGGCGGCACCAGCCGTTGCGACCTCGATGGCGCATCGACGAGATTCCGGGGTTCTTGGAGGTGCTTTCCGTGGGCGGACCAGCAACAAGGAATACGTGCCCTAAGCATTGCGTATAGCCGTGATCAACACTTCGGCTGGTTCGCCCTTGGCAACAAACCCGACTGCTCCTGCGTCGGCCATTACCTCAGCCATGTCAGCCGCCTCGTACATCGACAGGGCGATAATCCGAATAGAAGGGAATTCTTCCACAATCAGTTGTGACAACGATCCCAATCTGCGGCTCCTCGTAATCGAGATCCTTGATTCTCTCATCACCTTGCCTAAAATCAGGGAACTGTCCATCAGAGGAGGTGCTCCCCAATGGCGACCAACACCGAGTTCCAGGCGTTCAAGTGTCTCTACGGAAGAGGATTGGTAGGATTTGCGGAATTCTTGTCGTGTCTCTCCGTTTTCCTTTTGGCGGGGTGCGGACAACCTCAGCCGCAACCACTTCAGTCTCAGCTTCAACCTGAGCACACGCCGCAGGTTTCAGTAGAAGAAAATGCCAAGGCGAGACTAGTCAAGGTACTCGACGGTATGCTGCTTGCTGGGGCAAGCGAATTTGAGAAGGGGGATCAGGTGGCCCCGGCCAAGATGGTGTTACTGGAGTATGATATTGGTGAACCGAAGCCCGATCCTTCTGATCCCAATGCGTTCTTCTTCATGGTGCATCTAACTCTTCAAGATAGCACAAAACAAGGACTGGAGTCGAATGTGAAATACCATGTCTCTGGCACAGAAGTTTCAACGCTTTGGATTACAACCAATAAGCCCAAACCCAAGTTTAGGGCTGAAATCTAGGTTGCGATTGTAAATTGAGACACTGGATGAGAATCAACGGAGTTCATGCCACGCTACGCCGCTTCGTCAACCTACCGTCTCCTCACCGAGTCCACGATTCCATCCCCGCCCTCCATCCCTCGACAACGGGAAAATACGGGGCCTCATCGCCTCCCTGGCCGACGACGATTCCAACCTGCGGCTCCTCGTCGTCGAAATCCTGGCGAAACTCAATCCCATCGACACCAGCGTTCCCGCCCTAGCCCTGGTCGAACTGTGAAACAGACACGCACCAGCCCTAGACCTCGACGGTACCATCGAGGAGCTTCCTGAGTAGCAGAGGTTCACCAGCAGGCTGGCTGCGAAATAATCTGAGGGATTGGCGAAGGTCTGACTTCCACGAGCCCGGCGAGGAGACCATTCCTTGGCTCTTGGATGGTCAGGGAGCGGCCTGATACAATCCGAACATCTGCGGCGAGACAAACCACAACTACTATTCGCCGTGAACAGGTTTCGGATCAAGAAGTCTCTGCCTCGATGCCACGGAGGGGCCAATGCACGAAGTCCTTACCACGATTCGCCAACACGCCACCCAGCCGTATCCCGAACGGATGCAAGCTGCATTGGCCGTTTTCTCGCCAAATCCCATCCCGATCCTAGTCGAGGCCCTCGCCGACAACGACCCCGACCTGCGTCTGCTCGCCGTGGAAGTCCTGGCTGAGCTTGAACCGGACGAGAAGACCCTTTCGGCCCTGATCGCCGCCCTCGATGATCCTGACCGGCTCGTTCGCATCGCCGCTGTTGAGCAAGTGGCTCGGTTCGGGCCGAAGGCGAAAGCGGCTCTACCGGCCCTAGAGAGGTGGCTGACTGACGAGGACGAACCATTCCCGATTTCGGCAGCCGCCGCCATCGCCAAGATCGATCCTGACCAGATCGACAGAGTGCTGCCCGTGCTTGTGGCCGGGCTCGACAGCAAGAATTCGCTTTGGCGAGGGATGGCCGCCGAGGCGATTGGAGACTTGGGCGGGTTGGCGGCAGTGGCTTTGCCGAAGTTGAAGAAGCTGCTTCAGGGTGATTGCGCCGCTCTCCGGTGCGATGCGGCCATTGCGATTCAGAAGATCACCGGCGATCCGTCCGAGGCCGTCGCCGTAGGGGTGGACCTGCTTGCTGCCGAGGACTGGCTGGACCGGTACGTGGGTGCTGAGGCTGCTCAAGCCGATAGCGGCTTCGGCCAGTCCGGATAATCGGCAAAGCCCAGATAACAGCCATTCGCTATGAGAGCCGTAGTCCGCAATGAAATCGATACTCTGGCTTTGGAAGGATATGGCCGGTCAGGATTCGCCCTTTTTTTCCAGCAGCTTCTTCATGCTTTCAGTGAAATGGCGTTTGGCCTGCTTGGCACCAATCACTTGAGTCAGCAAGTATTCAAGGACGCTTCGGATTTGCGATGCCATTTCGAGGCACTTGTCGTCTTGTAGCGAGTGGAGTCCCTCGCTCAGGGCATGATGGAGAATACCAAGAGGGTTCATGCCGTTCGGGCGCAGATTGTCCGGCAGCAGATCCTTCACGAGATCGATTTTCTCCTGAGCAACCCGGCTTTGCTTGGTCTTTGCCAATGCTGCCCGGTACTCTTCCTGCCTCTCGTCAGGAAGAAGCTCAGTCAAGGAATCGAGAAGCTCGTCGATGACTCCTTCGACGATTCGACGATAGTAGGCGAAGGCCCCAATTCCAAATCCCTGCGATTCACTGATCAGTCCTTTGCGGTATCTGTCTGAGTAGGCACCCAGAGCCTTCTCGATCTCTTTAGCAGGCCGGATGGTAGGCTTCGGATACTGCCCCACCTTCTCGATTGTCTTGCCGTCCTCTCGGAAATGTACGAGAGCCCGGTACCGGAACCGTCCACATCCGGCGCACTGAAGATCTACCTTCAACACCGCTCCATCAGTCGGGCGGTTCCGAGCATTCGTGGGCTGCGGAACGGACAGGTCCATCGTGACCTCTGGAGTGCTAAACGTTTGCTCAGATCCACATCGTGGGCACTCCAGGCGAATAGTTGGCACGACGTTCTGCACACATTCTTGCACGCTTTCCCAGAAGGGAAACGGCTTGTAGAGAGGAAACTCCTCAAAGAACTCCGGAGGGATACGTCCAGCGTTCTGGTCATTCTTTGACATTGCGGCACTCGTCGCTGTGTTTGATCGCCGTTGCGACACGTCCGAGATTATCGGCCATTCCGTGATGATCATCAAGAAGGGACGCAAAAGCTCCGGTACTTCGCCTTACCCATGCTTGCGGGGCGTTGGTCCTGGTTCCTCAAGGATGCGAGCGTTCGGCGACTTTCTAGGAGCACAGTTGGTTGTGGAGTTTATCGCCCCTGCCGATACCGCTCGGGGATCTCAATGACGATCCCCAGCCGGTATTTCACGCCGCCCACGATCCAGCCAATTCCATAAATCAAGTCTCCGATCAATTTCACCATGAGATTCCTCCCTCGGGATCACTGATCGAACAGCCGCTTCAATTCCCGGACCTTGGCCTCGTATTCTCGGCGAAGCCGCTCGCACCGCTCATCCACCTCGCAGCGGCGGATCTCGACCTCCACTCGCTCCGTTCGCTGGGGAGCCTCGTGGATGTGGAGATGCCGGTGCTGGTGCAGGTCGCCCTCGATGACGATCACGACGTTTCCGTCGCCCTTGATCTCGATTTCCTCTTCCGACTCAGGCTGAGGATCGTCGGCAGGAGGCTCCTCGACCGGCGATGGCTCCTCCACCGGCTTCGGCTCTCTCCCGTCGAGCAGGCTCACCGCCACGGCCGTCCTTGCCCGTTCCTCAACGACTGGCGACGGCGACTCGGCATCGGCTCTAGGGGCGATCTTTTCGGAGATCACCTCGACCTCAGCCGAGCATCCAGCCGCCGACGCCAGGACGAGGCTCAAGAGGAGAATCAGTGGAGGCTGGCGGAGGATGGCTCGGAGGCTCTTCAGCAGCCGTTTCGCCTGAGCCTGGGAAATGGCGATGTTGTGGGGGCGGAAGCTGCCCTGGTCGGGGCGAATTGTGAGGATGACGGTCTGCTCACCGGATGGGGATCGGCCGGGTGCGACGGCCAGAAGCTCGACTCGCTGCGTCATGATTTCCATGTTTCTTGCTCCGTTGGATGTGAAATAGCGGAGCGTATGGTTGGTGTCCGTTAGTGCGTGGTTTTTCGCAGTTCGACAGCGGCAGCCGACGACCCGGAATCCGCACCATTAAGGCCCAACGCTGAAGATAGGTGGATTGGTGGTCTGGGGACCGCCTGGAGCCAGCTTTGGTGGCAGGTTCCAGGACGTGCAAAGATCAGCGATAATCAACCGCACCTGTGGACAACCTCCGGGATCTTGGCATCGGGTGACCTGTGCGGCCAGATCGGCATGTAAACGGTAGTTGCGTTCTCGCCGTCGCACTAGGTATGAGGCCACTTCTACGGCAGAGTTGGTGGCGAACGCCCTCTTGCGAGCGTGCGGCCAGCCACAGCAGAGCCCTGGCGACTCCGATCCACCGGGAGGCTGATCGGGGCTAGGGCTGACGGGCCGACCGCATCAACGGCGTCATCTTCCTCGAATGAACCGAAGTCAATTTTCACCCGAAAGGGGGGGGCATTCAGATCCGGCCCGCACTCCGGGGAAACGATCCGGGAAACACTTGGCTGTGCGCCGGTTACAGGTTCGTACCACCTAGGGCGTTGGCACGGGCGGCGGGGCGTAGTTCGGGCGAAGACCAGCTAGCGGTGGAAACCCGTAGCCGAGGTAAACTGACGTAACCACCGGCCGAAAAAATCGTTTCCCGATTTATTTCCCCGTGCTCAGAAGAGCCGATTGTTTCCCAATCGGCGCAAAAAGCAAGCCTCGCAAGTTATTGCCCTGCAAGGCTTTAGTGAGTGCGGGAAACAGGACTTGAACCTGCACGACCTTATCGGTCACTAGGCCCTCAACCCCTTGAGACCACGCAGGAGACACGGAAAAACACGGGGTT
>CAZAQY010000317.1:0-9072 GCA_964486845.1 uncultured Pirellulaceae bacterium | reverse complement strand
CCAACGCGGTTCCCACGTCGAAGTCGATGATCAGAACCAGTGGTGGGCTGACCTGACGCCGGTGAATGGTCCGCGACTGGGGCCGTTTCCCTTCGGTTGCCGTCAGCAAGCCCTGGACGCCGAACGGCAGTGGCTGGAATCGCACTGGCTGGTTTCGCCGGAGTCCTGAGCCCACGTCGCTGGGCATGACCTTGCCCAGCTTATCACAGGCCCTCGCTGACGGGCTAAGCCCAAGAAATGCCCTGGAAAAGCGCCTGGCGCTTCTTGGGCCGTCGAGGCACGGAAAGCCGTGGTGCCCGTCTGCGCTCGTTCTTGGGCTAGCTGGGGGCCCAGGACGGCTTCTTGACGGTGGCAGCCCCCGAACCGTTGCCACCGACCCGCCGCTCGGCTTCCCATTTTCCCCAGCCTTCCACCGCAGCCTCATGCCGGAAGCTGCGGCTGTTTCGCCCCCAACAACAGCAGGAGTCCCGTGTAATGACCCAACGCGACCTTGACCGCGTCGTGTCCGTCGCCACCGGCGAATCCCCGCCCGTAATCCGCCGCCGCGGCTTTGGCATCGCTGATCCGCGCGACGTCAACACCGATCCCGAGCCGGACGACGTGCCGCCGCAATATCTCGAATGGGAGCAAATGCACGAAGAACAGTTACTCCATCCGCACGATCGCCGCTGCAACCCCGTGGCCAGCTGAGCCACGGATGGCACCCCGTCCATGTTCTGCCCGTCATCACAGATTTCCCAAGGAGCAATACGCCCATGTCCCTGACCGTTGCCGAGAAACAACACTGGAAAGAACGCATCGCCCGCCGCATCGACAAGAAGGTCGAAATACTGCTGGCGGCGGACCCCAACCTCATGGATCGCATCCACCGCGACGCCCGCCAGCGGGCGCTGCAATCCCTGGGCCTGGCCGACTGGCAGGCCGAGCTGGACACAATCGAACGCCAGAAAGAGCAGTTGGAGAAACGCACCGGGCAAGTTCTCAAAGCGATGCTCGCCCATGTCCGCGGTGTGCCAACCGACGACCTCGAAGACACCTGCTACGGCTACCACCGCGAGGAAGAAGTCAAGTCGGCCGTGGCCAAGCGGCAGAAGATCCACGAGGACGAGCTGCTGGCCGAGTGCGACACCGGCAAAGAAGTCCTGCGTCTGCGGCAGGAACAGGAAGACCTGCTGGACACCGTGTGGTTGGCGAGCAGCACGTCGCAGTTGAAGGCGCTGTGGTCCAAGGTCAACGCCTTGCTGGGGACCACGCCCACGCAGTTGGAGCGCGACGCCCTGGAGATTCCGGCGGTGGATGGCGAGTAGCTGTTGCCGGGCCTCCCCCCGTGCGTCCCTGTTTCTTGTCTGGCTCCCACTGGCACGGCGCGCTCGCCGCGTCGTGCCGGTTTTGTTTTCTTGCACAGGAGACTCCACGTTGATCACGATCACTCGTTCCCTGGCCCGCGAGCTGCGGGCCGTGTTTCGCCGGGCCGGCATCGGCAAGGCGCACGGTGGATACCGCCAGCGGGCCTTGTTCCTGGCCGACCAGGGCACGCTGCGTATCCGGGGCCTGTCCTACAGCGCCGCAATCGAATACCAAACGGCCCACCAAGGCGATGCTGTCCAGGCATTGCTGCCGCTCGACCTGCTCGCCGCCTGCGAAGGCAGTCGCCCCGATCCGGTCCAGTTGGATTTCGGTATCGCCGACAAGGTCACCGCCTCCTGGACGGACAAGCGGGTCCCCGCCGTCCGGGATTTCGCCACGTCCGCCCCGGACGATGCACTGCCGCCGTTCCCGTCGTCGCCGGAGACGTTCGCCAGCAACGATCCGGGTCTGTGGCTCGCGTTACGTGAGGCAGCGGCCACTACGGACCAGCAGCCCCACCGGTTCGCGCTGAGCTGCGTGCAGTTGTGCGGCACCAGCGGCAAGATCGTCGCCACCGATGGCCAACAGGCGTTGGTGCAATCCGGTTTCGCGTTCCCGTGGACTGACGATTTGCTGGTACCGGCATCGGACGTGTTCGGCTGCCGCGATCTGCCCGGCGATCAGCCGATTCAAGTCGGCAATACCGAAGACTGGGTGACGTTCAAGACCGGGCCGTGGATGATCGCGCTGAAGCTGGAGAAGGAATCCCGCTTCCCCGATGTCGGCCGGCACATCGGCGACCCGGCTGCGGCTACGTCGCATCTCAGGATCGCGGGCAGCGACGGCGACTTCCTGACCGACGCCTTGCCGCGGCTGCCTTGCGAAGACAACACCAACTGCCCGGTCACCCTCGACCTCAACGGGCAAGTGTTGATCCGCGGCAAGGCGGCCGACCAGTCACGTGCGACCGAGTTGGCTCTGTCCAACTCGCGGCTGGAGGGCGACGCCATCACGGTCAACTCAAACCGCGAGTACCTGCTGCGTGCCCTGCGGCTCGGCTTCCGCGACGTGCATTTCTACGGACGCGAGCAGCCCGTGCTGTGCGATGACGGCCGGCGTCAACTGGTCTGGGCTCTCCTGAGCCCCGACTCGCCAATCCCCAGTAGTCCCGATCTGATCCGCATCGCCTCGACCCAGCGCCAGGCTGACGACGCGAGCGGGCATCTCCAACCCCGAAGGAGCAAGACCACCGTGTCCGAACCCACAACCCAATCCCCGCCCACCGGCGACAAGCCCGTGACGAAAGCCAGGCGTTCGTCGGCGTCCAAGCGGCCGACACCCATCGAGCAGGCCATCGCGTTTCGCGATGCCCTGCGTGCGGCCGTCGTCCAGGCCAACGAGCTGATCCGCAGCCTCAAGCAGCAGCGGCGCGAAGCCCGGCTCGTGCAGACCACCTTGGCTTCGCTCAAGCAGTTGCAGAAGGTCGGCGTGTAGCGCGGCCGGCCACGACGATCCTGAAACAAAGCCCGGTCCAAGAGCGGACCGAGCTTCACCCCTGAGCACCACCTACTTCCCCACGAAGGAGTTCAACATGCCCTTGCGACTCAACATCGGCCTGTCCAAGAAGCTTGGCCTGCCTGATTACGGCAGCCTCGGCGCGTCCTGCAACGTCGACATCGAGCTGGACGCCGCCCTGCTGCAGACCGACCCGGAAGCGTTCCAGCGTCACGCCCGCAACGCCTACGACGCCTGTCGCCGTGCGGTTCAGGAAGAACTGGCCCGGCACCAGGCCGCCACCGCCACGACGCCCACCAACAATCCGTCCATGACCACCACGAGCGTCGGCGGCAACGGCCACAACGGAAACGGTAATGGCAATGGCCACGCCAGCGCTAACGGAAACGGCCACACAGGCACCGGCCAGAACGGGAATGGCCGGGGCAACGGCCACCCGGCGAGCGAAAAGCAGATGACCTACGTCCGGCAGTTGGCCGGTCACATCAAGGGTTTCGGCGTGCGTCGGCTGGAAGCCCTGGCGAACAAGATGTTCAGCAAGCCCGTCGCCAGCCTGACCAGCCTGGAAGCGTCCGGGTTGATCGACGCCTTGAAGGGCATCAAGGCCGGCGAGATTGACCTCGACACCGTGTTGGGAGGGGCCACAACACCATGACCACCCAAACACTGCTTCTCGATGACGTGCAGACCGGCCAGGGTGGCATCTGGGCGTACGTCAGCCCCAGCCGTCTGGGCAAGTGGCTCACTTGCCCGCTCGCGTTCAAGCTGCAGTACCTGGAAGGAATCCGGCAGCCGACGACACCGAGCCTGTTCCTGGGCAAGGTAGTGCATGCCGGTTTGGAGGCGTTCTACCGCCACCGCCACCTGGGCGTGACGCTGGAGCCGGCCGACGTTTGCCGTCGCCTGTTGGAACTGTGGGGGCCGACCATCGACGCCGAGAACATGACGTTCGAGTCGACCGAAGCTGAGCGTGCCCTGCAACAGCAGGCAGCAGGCTTGGTAACGGCGTACCTGGCTCACGCCCCCGCCGACGAGAAGCCCCTGGCAGTGGAGGTCGCCACGAATGCTCCGCTGGTCGATCCGCTGACCGGCGAAGACCTGGGCATCCCGCTCGTCGGCGTGATCGACTTGATCGTCGGCAGCCCGGATGGCGCCGTGATCGCCGACTTCAAGACCGCGGCCCGCAGTAGCGAACCGCTGGAAATCTTTCACGAGATCCAGCTCACCAGCTACGCCTACCTGTTCCGGCAACTGTCAAATCAGACAGAAGCCGGCCTGGAAATCCGGAGTCTGATCAAGACCAAGACGCCCAAGGTCGAGTTTCACGCCTATCCGGCCCGCACGGACGCCCACTTTCGCCGGCTGTTTGCGGTCATCCGCGAGTATCTCGACGCCCTGGACTCCGGCCGGTTCAACTACCGGCCGGGGTTTCACTGCGGGATGTGCGATCATGCCACGGGGCACTGCCGTGAGTGGTAGGGCTGACCTGACGCCCGCTCGTCTCGTCCACGCCGACGCCGCATCCACGGCTCGGCGCGGGCGAACGGCGGGGCGCTGAGGCCGACACGTGCCGGGAGCGGCCCGCATGCCTCCTGTCGTCACGTACCTCACGTACCGGGCTTTTCTTTAGCCTTGACCCGGTCTTCTCACCCAATCAGGCACCGTTTCGATGGCGACAGCTGGCTCGGGTCAAGTGACTGATCACATTGCCGCCAATGCCAATTCAGCGACTCATTTGCCGAGGATCGCCTCGATTGCGTCAAGGTTACCCACTTCAAGGTCTGAGTAGTAGGCGTACTCAGCGGAACCTCTAATCGGCCGGTCCATGACAACTGCCGTCTTGAGCGAGTAGCCATTGTAGCGCCAGCGGTTGCAGGAAACCGCTTTTGGGTCGTTCTTCGGGAGATCAGTACTCAGCGGTTCGCCGAAAACCTCTCGCGGCTCCATCGCATATCTCTCGGCCGTTTCCTTAGAAATCCGAAGAACCCTGAGGTGATAGACCAGTACTTTGTCCTCGTTGACTAGGACTTGGAAGCTCGCCAAACCACCCCCCCACTGCAGCTCCTGCGAACCGTCCGGGTTCCTCTTGAGCACCCCTCGTTTTGCATCAGGGTGTCGCTTGTACAGCTGGTCGAGCGACTCCCCCATGACAACCATCGGAGCATTCTTCCGCAAGAAGTCCATCTTCGCGTCGTCGTGATTGATGTCGATACCTTCTTCCGGAGGTGCCCCACCGTTCGTCGACGCCGGCGACTTGGACTGCGGTGAATCATCACGTTCTCCCCCGGTTCTCGGCTCTCTGGTGGATATTTCTGCCACACTGAATGCGACCCGGAACCCTACGTTGACGAGACTGCTTGCCAGCCCGTTCCTGAGACGGACCGCGGAGCGAAAGTGCTTAGCATCGAACTCGCAACTTCCTCCCCGGAACACGCGGTACAAGGCTGAGTCGGGCCCCGCCGGATCTGTTGCCGCTGCTCCGCCATACACACCATACCAGTCCTGGCACCATTCCCATACATTTCCATGCATGTCGTACAACCCCCAAGGGCTGGCCAACTTCTGCCCCACCGGGTGAGTCTGCTTGCTTGAGTTATTGTCGTACCAGGCATACTGCCCCAAATCCGCCTCAGAATCGCCAAACGAATACTTGCTGGTGCTGCCAGCTCGGCAAGCGAACTCCCACTCCGCTTCTGTTGGCAAGCGGTAGATGCGCCCTGCTGATTGCTCTGCAGGCAGTTCCGACAGTTGTTTGCAGAATGCTATCGCATCTTTCCATGCGATGGTCTCGACGGGGAGCAGCTCGCCTTTGTGGCGACTGCGGTTCTTGCCCAGGATTCTCTGGTATTGCGACTGTGTCACCTCCTACATGCCGAGATAGAATGGTTTGCTGATCCTCACCCGGTGCTGTGGCTTCTCGTCTTTGACAGCGGCGACATCCGAATCGGGAGACCCCATTAGAAACTCTCCCGGCGGAATCAGCACAAACCTCATCCCGAGCGAATTGACCGCCTCAACTGGGACATCCAGATGCAACGCCCAAGCCTGCTGGTGCTGCTTCGCCTGGGCAACGCCAAACGGCGCGATTGCCGGTGACGGGATGTTGGACTTCTGCCCAGGGATGGGCACTTGAGCAGGCGCTGTTTGCTCTGAAGAACCAGCATCGTCGTGCCCGGCATCGCCACCGGCACGGGCCGCCTTTGCATCGGCCAGTGTAACGGCGGATGTCTCGTCCAACCGAGAACGGACACCTGGTTTGCTCCTCGCAAACATGATGACCGTGACCAGCAACATCAAGCAGACGCCAACTCCCACGCAGACTCGCGTGATTTCCGCATTACAGCTTGGCCACAGACGCATTCGCCCTGCTTCAAGCTGGTCACGTTGCTTTTCCAGATTTTGCCGGCAAGTCAGCACGTGTTCTCGCTCAGACGCTGGGGCGGACGCATCACTGGCGGAAGCCGACAATTCAGCAAGTTGGATCAACTGCTTACGCCGTTCGGCGACCAACTTCGATGCTGAACGTTTGGCTTCCTTGGCCGCCTTGATTTGCGCGTCGAGTTCCGAAATTGCGTTGCGGACAGAAGCATCCCCGGAACCGGCTTGGTACAACTTCTCTCCGAGATCGAGTTGGGCTTGGCGCAGGGATTTCTTGGACACGGCCAAACGTACCAGGGCGTCACCGTGGCGGATAAGACGCCACAACTGCGCGGTGGTTGCCGTTGTCACCGCCCGAAGCTCAGCCCACAGATAGCGCCCGATCATGCTGGCGCGAACTGCCACCGGGGTGAGCGTTGACCGCACCTTGGCACGGCGTTCCTGCTCGGCCGTGCGGGCCGACGCCCCCTCTGGTTGCTCAGCAGCGCGTGGTTCAGGGACCGTCGTTTCCCGCCGAACCACCGATTGAGTCTGCCCCTCACGAACAGGGACTTGCCCAGTGTCGTTGTCGTTCGAGTCCATTACATAGCCTCCACCGCCTTAGCCATCGAACATGCACGGCCCAACGTTCTCGCTCAGTTCGCGCCGGTTAAGGTGTGCCATTCGGAAGATGCGAACTTCCCCAGCAGGAAGATCATGCCCATGCCTCGCCTTCCTTCGTCATCGTAACTGTGGAAATGAGCCGACATGATCGCCTTGAACTGTTCCGCCGACTGCTGATCGGCGGAGGAGGAAGGCAGGCCAGCCTGAGAGTTCTGCAGGAAGCGTGTCCACGCCTGGTAGGCTCGCCCGCACGAATCGCAGAGTCCAAACCCACGCTTATCGCTGTACCGGCCCTGAGCTTGGGGCGAACGCCGGTTCCTGCAGATTAGACAGCCGCTCTCCGAATACCCTGCGCGATGCAGGCCGGGACGGGATTCATCGCTGCTCGCCCGACTGTCCCCTGTCCGCTCTCGTGACGGCGGCAATGGAGTTGCCTGTGATCGCTGAGGACCTGACCGATCGTATTTTGGCTGCGGCAGCTTCACGGGATCAGCCGCAGCTTGGGCCTTGTCCCAGAAGCCGGGCGACATGACGGGTGCCTCCGGCGCTGGAGCCAAAGCCTGCTGGGCGGCGGGAGTGTGCGATGATCCCGATGAGTCCGAGGCATTCGGGCGGCTCCGCCGCCCACTGGTCCCTTCAGCTTGCGCGGGAGCACCCGCATCAACGGTCGTGACAGCTACACGTGATTTGTGTTCACGAGCCGGTAGGCCACGGCCGCCCACAGCGACCGAAAGAACGCCGTAGCCCACGACCGTGACCCCGATCAAGATGCCTACGAATCCCAGCACGACGCGTATGGTCTCCTCGTGAGATCGTGGCATCAGATTCACGCGAGTTGCCTCCACTTGCTCCCGCTGTCGTTCCATGTCTTGCTGGTATGCCTGCGATTGTTCTTGTTCCGGCCACCCCATGAAGTCGACATTGGGCATCGCGGCTTCGGGCAGGCGGGTGATGAGTCTGCCTCGCTCCCGGATAAGCCGCGATACGGATTCTTTCGCCGCCGTCTTCTTGTCGATTTGCTCGTCCAGCTCGCAAATTGCTTTTCGCACGGCGTCGTCACCAACGCCGCGCTCGTACATCTTGGCTCCCAGGTCACGATGGGCTGCATTTCGTTTAGCCGTGAGAAGACGTAGTCGTGCGAGGGCGAGCCCGTGCTGGACCAAACGCCAAATCTGCAAAGCCGTCGCCTCGGTCACCGCCCGAAGCTCAACCCACAGATAGTGCCCAACGACACTCGCGCGGACCGCGGTTCCACGTAGTGTTGCCTGTGTCTTGGTCGGAAGCGCAGGGTGATTCGATCCGCGTGCGTCAGACATGCCCGCACTCTGTTGCACGTCCGGATGATCACGTCTTTCTGTGTCGGCGGACATGTTTGTTCGTCCTTTCTGGATCGTGATACGTGGTGCTTGCGGTAGTCGGCAATTCACAGGCCGGTTCGATTCTCCCGGTGTTCTGTCGGAGGTTACAGGGACGCAGCCGTCAAACAGCCTCGCCGTACTTCGCGACTCACTGACCGCTGGGCGTCCCGATTACAAGTAACGTTAGGCCGCAACAGCATTCTCCGACGCCTGGCAAAGTCCCGGTCGGCGGCCGACAGACCGAAGGTTGACGGGTCGGTTCCAGTCGAACGGCGAGCGGGAATCGTGGGCCAGAGGAGCGGCAGGGGCGCAAACAAAAAGGGCGCCAACCAAGGCCGCTCCCCGAGCCCCCGCAACGGGGCGCAACAGAACAGCACCTGGCAGCGCCCCTTGCGGGGCGCGGAGCCAAGCACTGCTTCTGTTGATACAAGAGCCTTGCAGCCCAGGGTTGCGGTTTTCGGGGAAGCAGTAACCTGACGCTCACGCGTCAATTCGGATTGTCGGCTGCCGACCGAGTCGGTTGGCAGCCGGTTACATGTTAGGTCTTCGTGTTCTCGTCGTCCTCCATGTGGTTCTGCGATTCCGGGAACGCACGCTCCCGCGTCAGCCCATGAATCTACCCGGTCGTTCGGCGATTTTCCACAACCGGCGGCCGTTTTCCAGCCACGAAGTACGATAAGCCAGCCGGAAATCGGTGCAGCCGAGGAAATCCCCACCGTGGCGGGTGCGACTCGCTCTAGCGTCCTTCACCGGGACGCACTGGACTGGGGTTCGGACGTGGAACCCTTCCTGTCGGGCGGCGGCTCGATCGTGATCGACGGCAGCGGCTGGTCGATCGGCCGCCCAAACGTGTCTTCCGGGCGGCGGAAAC
>CAZAQY010000316.1:0-9097 GCA_964486845.1 uncultured Pirellulaceae bacterium | reverse complement strand
GCAAACGCTTCGCCTGGCGCTTGCCGGAGATCCATCCTTACCGGGTCGCAGACGGGTTGATCCACTGGGCCGCAAGAGCAGTGGAGCAGGCTCCTGGTTACTGCCTGCCCGTGTATCACGCGCCGTATTACGAAGAACTGATGCTGGCCCGAGATGACGAGGAAACTCGCCGCGTGCTGCTGCAATGCGTCCAAGACGAAAGCGACGGGCTGGAGAATCTGCTGGCCGCCCGGGGACTGGACAACACGGATCCCCTGCTGCCGCGGGTGCGGAATCTGGCCTCGGTGTACGATCAGTTCCTGCAGCGGGCCAAAAGCGAGGGTCTGCACCAGGCGCTATTGGAGAACTGGCAGGACTTGCGAAAGGCGTGTGAGCAAGCGGGCGGCGGTTATCTGAACGACGAAGCCTGCGGGAAATCGCCGTTGGCGTCGTTCCTGTTTCGGGCGTTCCTGATCATCCATCGCCGCAGCCAGGCCGAAGCCGATCACTGGATGTGGTCGGAGCACGAGCCGTCGTGCGTCGTTACGGTCCTGCATCCCGCCCTGCTGGAAATGTTGCGGGCCCAACTCGATTATCTGCTGGCCTCGTTCAGCCACTTGGCGGCGCAAGAACTCCGTGCGACCGGGCCTCGCTCCTTTCGTGAACTGTTGTGGCAGGGATTCGTTGACCTGGCGGCGATTCAGATGCCCATCTGCGGGTTGCTGAAGGATCGCAGCCGGAACCTCGACACCGATGTCCGGGGCGAGGGGCTGATCCATCGCGTCGGCTCCGCCGCGACCAGCGATGCGCCGCTGACGACCCGTCTGCTGCTCCGCTACGACGCCTTCGAGGAAGAGGACATCAGCGATTCGGAACTGTTCCGCCCGAGCCGCGTGTCGCTGCTGATTGCTCGCATCCTGGACGATTATCGGCAGCTGCACCCCCACGGGGAGGACGGTCTGAGCATCGCCATTTATCAGAACGACGACATCCAGCCCGTGATCGCCGCGGTCGACGAGTACCTCCGTGAGGTGTGCGGCGAGCGGCCCGATGAGGCTCGGGACTACGCGATGTCGGTGACGGTGTTCACCGAGTCCGCCGACGATGCCAGCGTATCCCGCTGGGTAGCTCAATGGAAAGACCGTTGGGAAGCCGCCGAAGGCCAGGTGTCGCTGGGCCATTACCGGAGGACCCGGCTGTCCTTGTCTCACCGCATTGTGTCGCCCGCGAAGAACTATCAGCAGTTCGTCGAGTTGATCGAAGGCGGGCTGGAGGTGGACATCGCCTTTTTGCACGGGTTTATCCGGGCGGGGAGCCAGGGAAATGACTTCGAGACCGTGGGGGCCTATGACGTCCGCACGCAGACACTGAAATTCCCCATTCTGGAGAAGTCTTTCTGTGCCTCGAAGGACCCGGCGCTCCGTCTGCAACGGGCGCGGGTACTGAGCAACCGGCAGTTCGTGTTGAGCACGGGCCACGCCGAGATCATGGCCCGGTTCAAGAACCACGGCACGCAGCAGAACACACATCATGTCGTTCTGGGCTACGGAGACTACACGCCATGGCAGGGTGTGGTGGATGCCCTTCATCGGCGGGCGGAGTGGGTGGTCTGCATCGACCCGAATATCGACGAACGGCTGATCTCGGAAAAGGGGCGGGACACGCAGGAGCGGCGGGAGATCATTGGCTTCGGATCCGGCGTCGGTCCGCACGGCGAAGCCAACTTCACGATCTCGACGGAACACTTCCAGCTGGCCGATGTGCTGCACAAGCTGGCCGCCGCCATTCAGGAATTGTACTTCGGCTGGGACAGCGAAACGTACCAGAAGGTTGCCCAGAGCGTCCTGCGGGAATCGCAACGCTTGTCCGGGCTGTCCCTGGTTCGGGCGACGGGCGTGGGCGAGTACATCCGGGACTACATGGCTTACTCGCTGATCCGAAAGCTCGTGCGGGCTGGCGGCCAGGTGCTCTGCGACCAATTGGTGTCGCTCGATGCGTATCGGCATTGGTTCGACTCGGCCGAGTCGCAAATCCGGCCGGATCTGCTGTGGATGATAGCCCGGGTGGACAACAAAGGTCGTCTGCAGTTGGACCTGCGGCTGATCGAATGCAAGTTGGCGAAGGTCTCCGAGGCACACCTGGACAAGGCGCGGGAGCAGTTGGAGAACGGGCTGCATCACCTGCCGCAGGTGTTCAGGCCGCGGGGCGAGGGGCCCGGCGATGAAAACCATCGGCCGGACCAGCGGTACTGGTGGCTGCAGTTGCATCGCCTGATCGCCAGCAAGGCGGAAGTCACCAAGCAGGACGAATGCCTCGTCTTGACGGCCCTGGAACGGCTGGCGGAAGGCGATTTTGATGTGACCTGGCGAGCAGCTGCGGTCACTTTCTGGACTGATGACGCTGCGGATGAACTAAAGGAGACAGCCAGTTGGCCGTGTACCGTTGAGGACGGAGAACTCAGGATCTCGGTCTTGTCGGCGGGCAGCGAATTTGTCCGAAATCTCTGCGTCGGCGGTCGGGCCAGCACGCTGCCCTGGTCTGAATCCTGCCTGAGGTTCGGCGCCGCTCAACGGCCCGTGCGGGAGGAGAACGAGGAACGGTCAGGTGATGATGACGGTTCGGGCAGAGACGGCCAATCCGATATTGGCCCGCCTGCTCCTAGGCCTGGAACCGGAACGACTGGGGGCACGGGCCAGCCGGACACCAAGCGCCAGGGAGACTCCGGGAAGCGCTCCGTGCCCGAGGTGGTCGCAAAAGTCCCGGAACGAATCCTGCTGGGGCTCACCACGCCCGGGTCGCGTGAAGTCTATTGGGAATTCGGCCACAAAGACCTGAGCAATCGGCACATGCTCATCTTTGGTTCCTCGGGCACGGGCAAGACCTACACGATTCAATGCCTGTTGAGCGAACTCGGCCGAAGCGGCCAGAATTCGCTGATCGTCGACTATACCAACGGGTTCTTTGACAATCAGTTGGAACCGGAGTTCAAGCAGCAACTAGCGCCGCGGCAACACATCGTCCGCAAGCAGCCCTTGGCGATCAACCCTTTTCGCCAGCAGGTAGACATGATTGGCGGCGACGCTTTCCCGGAAAGCGAATCGGTCACTGCACAACGGGTCAGCGGCGTGTTTTCCGGTGTGTACAACTTTGGCGATCAGCAGTTCTCTGCGTTGTACCAGGCGATAAAGAACGGGCTGGAGCAAGCCGGAGTCCGGGGCATGACGTTGGTGGACCTGGTACCGCGCCTGGAAAAGCTTGCTGAAGATGGGGGAACCCAAGGTCAGGTCGCCGGCAGCGTGATCAGCAAGCTTCTGCCATTCCTGGACCAGAACCCTTTTGGAACCGAAGAGCCGGGCAGCTGGGAGCGCCTGTTCACGGATCCGAAGCACCGCTGCCATGTGATTCAACTGGCTGGCTTTATGAAGGACGCTGCCCGGCTGGTGACCGAATTCAGCTTGATTGACCTGTACTGGTTCTATCGCGCTTCAGGAACTCAGGCCAGGCCGCGGGTCGTGGTGTTGGACGAAATTCAAAACCTGGACCATCGCGAAGATAGCCCCTTGGCACAACTGCTGCGGGAGGGACGCAAGTTCGGATTCTCGCTGATCTTGGCGACGCAGATCATGAGCAACTTGGAAAAGGATGAACGCGACCGGCTGTTCCTGGCCGGACACAAGCTGTTCTTCCGGCCGGCGGAAACGGAGATGAAGACCTATGCCGAGATCGCCGCGGTCAGCACGGAGCAGAAGCCAGACGCCTGGATGAAAAAGCTGGCAGGCTTGAAGAAGGGAGAGTGCTACTCACTCGGTCCCAGCCTGAACGAAGCGACAGGCAAGCTGGAAGTGAAGGCATTCAAGATCCGGATCACATCCTTGGGAGACCGCGGCGGCCATGCCTGACGCAGTGCAACACCATCGTTTGCCACGAAATTTTCATCAGAGCTTCGTGCCCGAACGGCAATACATCTCAGCGATGCTTAAATTCGCGGCGTCGGGAGGCGAGGGGGACCATCAAGCCATCGGAGCCGCGACAGGCATCCCGACGGGTGAATCCTCCGGCAAGGTGCCAGCAATCCTGAGTTACTGCCGGGGCATGGGGCTCGTGCGGCTTGGCGGTCAGGAACGGTCGGCGGTTAAGAAGCCGGAACTGACGCCCTTCGGCCGTGTCGTCCTGCTGGAAGATCCGTACCTGAAGACCGGGATCAGCCAGTGGATATCGCACTTGAACCTCTGCGGTCCGCTGACTGGCGCCGACGTCTGGTTTCACACTTTCTTTGAGGGCGTCGCGTCGCTGGGGATGCGTTTCGCGCGGGCTCAACTCGACGCGTACCTGAGCCTCATCTATGACGGCAAAGAACTCATCGGTCCGATGGTCCGCATGTACGAGGAGGATGCTTCCTTCCGCGTCTGCGGAGCTCTGGCGGAATCGTCCGGAGTCATCGAACGCCGACCGGCTCCGATCAGCGACGAGTTCGGTCTTGCTTACGGCGCCCGGCTTTTGCAGTTGATGGCCGATCACTTTCCGGTGTCCGCACAAGTGCCGGTGACCGAGTTGGATACCAAGGCGGGCTGGCGGACCATTCCCGGCTGGGACATCGGCAGCCATCAGCGCGTCCTGGAATTGATTGAACGGAAGGGTTTGATTTCGGTCGATCGCCACATGCAGCCGTGGCTGATCCGGCCCGCGACCCCTGTCGAAACGGCTTGGAAACGCATCTACGCCGATCTTTTGTGAGAGAAAAGCCATGCCTCGACCATTACACGAGTTGGTCAAATTCCGCGGCGAGAAGTTGTTCAATGGCGCCGTAAGTATCGACTGGTTCTCGAACAACGCGGCGTTAGCCAGGGCGGCATCCGAGTCCTTCATCTTTCACGGGCCAGAGTACCACGGCGTCTCCCAAGCCGATGTGGGGACTGCACACGGCCACCGTCTGCAGGATACCGCGGGTTTCGTTCGCTCGCTCGTCCGGCGGTGCTATGGAATCGAGGAAGAGCCTTTCACGCTGGCGATCGCCGGTTACGGCACCGGCAAGTCGCACCTCGGACTCACCGCCGCGTCCTTGCTGAATGAACCCCGCAGCGAAACGGCCCAGGCCGTTCTGAACAGTATCAAGGCGGCGGATTCTGCCATCGGCAACGAAGTCCGCGCCATACTCGTCGAAGCCGATCAGCCGTGCCTGGTGGTGGCGTTGAACGGGATGCAGAGTTTCGATCTCACCACGCAGTTCACGCAGCAGGTGCTGCATCAACTGAAGGCTCGAAGTCTCGACACAAGCCCTTTGGACCAATTGCGTCCCCGATTCTCCCAAGCCGCCAGTCTTGTTGGCATGGCCAATCAGGAGGTGGCAAGCGAACTGCTGAACGAGTGTGAAGCGAACAGCACGGAGGAAATCCTGGCGCGGTTGCAGCGGCAGGACGAGGCGACGTACCGACGGGTATACGACGTATTTTCCCGCCGCGGCATGATCCTTACTGCCTTGCGAGGCGAATCGATTCGTGACGTCGTCGACACCTCGATTCAGAACTACTGCGGTGCGAACAAGCCGTTCCGGTCTTTGCTCGTCTTGTTCGACGAGTTTGGACGGTACACGGAGTTCGCAACCATGAAAAGCCAGATTGCTGGCAGTGGTGTGCTGCAGGATCTGTTCGAGGGCATTCAGGCCCACAGCAGCACCGCCTGCTTCACCGGCTTCATCCAGTTCGAACTCAGCGCCTACGTCCAGCGAGTCGCCCCCGAGTACCGGAACGAGATCTTGCGGTATGTCACACGATATCAGGCGGCCAACCGAGTCTACCTGTCGATCAACATGGAGACCCTGATTGCCCACCTGATCGAGAAGAAGGACCCACAGGATCTCGACCGACGCTTTGACAACCCCGCGGCGAGAAAGGAGTCGGAGTCCACCATGCAGGACCTCGCCCGCTGGTTCCCTCAGTCTGGCAATCATCGGCTTTGGAACGACCCGGCCCAATTCCACAAGGTCATTCGCAAAGGTTGCTGGCCTCTATCGCCGTATTCCACTTGGTTTCTGTTCCATTTGGCTGCCGCCGGCAAGCACCTCCAGGAACGGTCGGCGCTCGCCTTGCTGGGTCAGCTGTTTGACCGATACAGGGACGACGCCGTTGGTGACAGCGCCGGATGGTCTTTGGCTCCGGTCGATTTCTGGTCCGACGACCTGCAACACGAGCTGATCACATCCGAGGAGGGCGGACAACAGGGTGCGATCACACATGCCTACGCCTCGGTGATTGCCAATCATGGTGGCAGCTTGACCACTGGCCAGCGCCGTGTGCTTCAAGCTGTGGTGCTGGGCTCGAAGATGGCACTGAGGGCGTCGGACCGCATGGACGCCGTCGACGCCCTCGCGAGACTAGCCGGCATGGAGGTTGGTGAAGCCGACGGGCACCTGCGACTCCTGCACGATGAATACAATGTGCTGGAGTGGGATGACGCCTTCAAGCAGTTCGATATTCTCGGCGATGCGGTCCCTCGCACCCAATTCCTGTCCTGGCTCCGGCAGCGCGTGGCCAGCACCTACGACAACGAAGGCAAGGCGAAACTGTTTGCCAGCAAATCGCGCCAATGGTGTGGGGATGTCCTGAGTGATCTGGACTGCGATTTCGCTGAGGCACACAAGATCACAACCCGAGAATGGCGGTACCAGGCGGTCACATCGAACGTAGCCAACCTGCCGATGTATCTGAAATTGGCAGCGGACCGTTGGCGAAATGCCCTCGCCGTCGATGAGCCTCGTGGGACGGTGATCTACTGCTATGTGGAGCCTGGCCGGGATTCCGGAGACCTGGAACAAGAGTTCGGCAGAACTCTCCGAGCCGCCGCCAAGGACGCTGACGCGACTGCTTTGCCGATTCTGGTGATCATGTTGAACGATGAAGATGGAGCCCTGGGACAGGCACTCGGAGAGCTTGCCGTACTAGAGGAATCCGTCAGCGAAAAGGACCGGTTGCTCTTTGGTAACCTGATTCCCGCCCATGTCGAGAAACAGCTCGACGTTGTTCGTAGCAGAGTCGAGGCGATGCTTCGACAACGGCGATACGTTACATGCTTCAAAGAGCCACTCGAGGCGACCAGGCGTGACAGGGCCGGGAGTGAAATATTCTCCCGGATCTACAAGTCGCCGCTGACCTTTCCGTTTGACGGCTTCAGCACTGCCCGGGGCAATGCTGCGGACTCGTGTCAGGATCTGACCCGAGAGTTGTTCGTCGGCAAGCTAGACTATGACGCGGTGATGAGCAAGCCGGTGCAGACAAGGAATCGAGCGATCGCGGTCTTGAGTGATGCCTGGGGAGTTTTTGCCCAGAATGGACGGGTATTGACCCGCCCCAAGCTGAACACACTGCGGAATCTCACCGAAAAGTGGGACGACCTGCTGGCAACCGGCGAACGCAGGCTGCCTTTGGCTGAGACGCTTCAGCAGCTGTGCCAACCTCCCTATGGGGCTAACATCGCCTCAGCCGGATTACTTCTGGGGACGTTCATCGCGCCACGCGTCGACAAGCTCATGGTCGTCCGTGATGGCCAGCGATTTGCCGTCTCGCAGTGGCTGCAGGATGGCCTGTTCAAGGGCAAGTTCATCGACATCAAGGCCCTTCTGGGCGCCGACCTGGTCTCGATTGGGGAGGAGACGCCCGAATGGGAGATCCTCCTAGACGAATGGGAGCAGGCCGAAAGCCACTCCGCGAGGGTTGCCTGCCTGAAACGCGCTGATGCGTTAGAAGACCGCGTACCCATTCCGCCAGTACTCCACTACCGCGTGGTCCACCTGAAGGACCTGGCGGAGAAAGCTGCGATCGCGATGGCGGAAATGGACCGAAGACAGAACGATGCCCTCAGCAAGCTGGAAAATGGTTACGAACGCTCGAACCTGGGCCTTGTCATTTGGGGGGCAGCTCAGCTCCAGGAACTATGTGACCGCATGCAAGCCGAAGTTCCGCTCTGGGACGCCAACGATATTGATCAGGTGAAGCCCCACGTCGAGCGCGCTCGTCAAGTTGCCATCCAGGGGTTTGCCGACTGGCTCAGCCGCCAATCGCCACGAGACGATAGCCCCGACACCGTGGGCGAGTTCAAACACAAGATGCTGCACCTCACGGTCGGCAACCTGAAGAAACTGAAACTCACCGCGGAAATCGAAGCCCTGGAAAAGCACGTTGCCCAACTCCTCAAGCACGTCGAGACGGTGGCGGAGGCTCGGCAGCTAATCCGCGACGTTCGCTCGTGGTTGACCGCTCATGGGGAAACCCACCGCGTCATCCGCGTGGCTGAGAGCCGTGACCTGCTGGACGATGGAAAAGAACTCGCCGCCAAGCTGCAAGGCATGGCCAAACGCATACCGCTCCCTGAACTAACAGAGCTTCGCGCACAGCTCTCCGACGCGCTAGCTAAGATCAAGGAAGCCATCGAAACCGTGCTCAAGCGGGCGACTCGTCTGTGGAACGAGAAGTTGCGATCCGCGGATGATATCGAACGATTTCTGGAGGACATCGACGCACTCGTCCTGGCTTTCGAGGGCTGCCCAACGGACCTTAAGGATTTGCACGTAATGCGCACCGCATTGCGCACTTATCAAGAGGCCCACAAGCGGCTGACCAACGAGCGACTGACTTGGCAAGAATTCGAGAAGCTCACGGAGGATACCCGGAAGAGCGCGTCAGACCTTATCAAGGAAGACGATGTTCCCTGGACGCCTGCAGACGTGATCGATGCTCTCGCTGAAAGTGTTGCTAAACAGCGGAAGGAAGCGAGTACGGCGTGGATCGAAGCGATCGAGCAAGCCAGCGAAAACGTGGACGCAATGTCCGCCGCGGATGCGAATCGCCTACACGATCGGGTCGATTCGCCTCCAGCAGTCCTGACGGAATCGCATGAGAAACGACGGCAGAAAGTCATCAAAGGCATCGAGAAACGACTGGACGCCCTAAAGCTGGAGTGGCTCGTCGAAAAGTTCAAGGAACTCAGTGGGCCGCTGCGCAAGAAGTTCCTGCAATTGATCGAAGCGGCGTGAGGTTAGGATCAGTTGCCGGACGAAGACACCATCGTAACGCCCTCTGTGCCAATATGACTGAGACAGTTACCTCCTCGTTAATTACTGTAGAGG
>CAZAQY010000315.1:0-9185 GCA_964486845.1 uncultured Pirellulaceae bacterium | reverse complement strand
CAAACTCCGTTTCCGGAAAATATCAATTTTGAAATGTTATTCATTTACGCGGCCTCACGGCCCCTTGCCTTCGGAGTTGTACGAGGAAATCAGGTCTCGAATTGCGGCGTTGGACAAATGAGTTCCTTCCGCTAATGAATCGGAGCAATCATGCGAAGAATAACCAACCTCGCGGTACTGCTGCTGCTCCTCGATGGTGGCTTCGTTCTCGGTCAACGATCCGAGCAACAGCTCGCTCGCCGGCTCGAACGCACCCTGGAGGCAGATGCCAACGGTGACGGGCGTCTGACCGCCGAGGAAGCCAACGCTGACCGCCAGAATTCGGTTCGGCCGCAAGGGACCTCAGATCGGGAGGGACGCATTGATTCGGGTGCACCACCGGAGCCTAAGATCGACCCCGGGTGGCAGCGCGACCGGTTCCCCGATCATGCGGTCTGCTATCGGTCACCCAAGGAGATTGCGACCACCTATGCCAAGTGCCTCAAAGGTCAACAGAAACCGGTCACTTCGTATTCAAAGCCAGCCGACGGATCGCTGCGAATCGTTGGCACCGGCCACAGTTTTATGGCTCCGGGTTATCAGGCATTCCCCGCGATTGCCCGCGCCGCCGGCCTCAACCAACCGCCGCTGGTTACCCACACGGGAGGAGGCATCACGGGCAGCGCCCGGTACAAATGGGAAGAAGAAAACGGGATCTTCCAGTTTGATGGCAACCCCACACCGAAACTGCTGGCGTCGATCGCCAATGCCGAGTGGGATGCGATGATGTGGGGACCCTACTACCACGATCGTCCCGCGTACTACAGGTGCTGGATCGACTTCTGTCTGAAATACAACCCTCAGATGAAGTTCTATCTGATGAACGGCTGGCCGCAGTTGGGGCAACTGGGCGGGGTGCCGGATTCCGAGGATGCCCTAACCGCGGAGACAATCAACCGAATGGGCGAGATCAGGAAGGAGCCCTACGCCAGGATCGTGCGAACCTTGAATGAAAAGTACGGGAACAAAGTGTTCATTCTGCCCACGTGTGACGCGATGGTGCTGGCGGTGCAGTATTACCGTCGCGGCGAATTGCCCGGCGTCGAGGGCATCCATGGTCTGGTCGGAAAGAAGGAGCGTTCGATGTGGCGCGACATGATCGGCCATCTCGGACCTGGTTTCGAGCGCCTCGAAGGTTACGTGTTTTACGCAACGCTGTATGGCCGGTCGCCTGAACTCATCGAGGGTGACATCCGGTTCGGCGGATCGCCGAACTACCCCAGCCGTGAGTTGGATCGTGTGTTCCGCAGGATCGCCTGGCAAGCGGTCGTCAACAACCCGCTGTCCGGCGTTACCGATAAAGACAAGGACGGGATAGGGGATGACCGTCAGTAGTTGCCGTTCGACATCGGGGCGGGAACCGTGACAGAGATGCAGCAGGTACTCGACGACACGTTTCAGGATCGGCTGGCAGGGGTGCTGCTGGGCACGGCAGTCGGTGACGCCGTCGGGCTACCGGCGGAGGGTCTGTCACCGCGCCGCCGCCAGCGTCTGTTGCCCGGCCCTTGGCGTCATCGGTTTCTGTGCAGGCGTGGGATGATCAGCGACGACACGGAGCACACGCTGATGGTGGCTCAGTCGCTCCTGACACACCCGGACGATGCTGTAGCCTTCGGGCGCGACCTCGCACGGCGTTTGCGGTGGTGGTTGCTGGGGCTACCGGCCGGCGTCGGCTTGGCCACGGCTCGGGCCTGCCTCAAGCTCTGGCTGGGGTTCTCGCCCGAACGCAGCGGCGTCTACTCCGCTGGCAACGGCCCGGCCATGCGGATCGCGCTGCTTGGCGCCTACTTCTGCGAAGACCAGGATGCGATGGAACGCTTCGTCGCCGCCTCGACCAAGCTAACCCACACGGACCCGCGTGCCCTGACCGGAGCCCTGGCCGTCGCCCGGCTGGCTGCCTGGGCCGTACAGCATGGCCCTGCCGAGCCGCCGAGCGCGGAACTCGTCGGGGAACTGTTGGCGGAGTTGGCCCCGGCAGATCAGGAGTGGGGCGGACAGGTGGACAGCATGCAGGCGGCTTGGGGGCGCGGGGACTCGGTTACCGCGTTCGCATCTTCACTTGGATTGGGCGGCGGTGTGACCGGTTACGTCTACCACACGGTGCCGGTGGCCGTATATGCCTGGCTGCGGCACTACGGCGACTTTCGCGCCACCTTGGAAGCCGCGTTGGACTGCGGCGGCGACACCGATACGGTCGGGGCGATCGTCGGGGCGCTGGCAGGTGGAGCCGTTGGTGCCAGCGGCATCCCCGAGGACTGGGTTGCCGGGATCATCGACTGGCCACGGTCGATTGGACTGCTGCGCAAGGTGGTGTCCCGGTTGGGCCAGCAGAAACGGGGCGGCCAACCCTTGGGGCCGGTCAGCTACTTCTGGCCTGCGGTGCTGCCGCGCAACTTGATGTTCCTGATCGTGGTGCTGCTGCACGGATTCCGCCGCCTTGCGCCGCCGTACTGAGTGCCAGCTTGGCGGCCGTACCGAGGCAAATCCGCGGCCGGCGGATCATTATGCAAAAGCCGGCGGTGGAACGTGGGTGTGACCGCTGGACGATGTTCTTCCGGTTGCGGCAACGGTCACGCTGGGCAGCCAGACGCCGCGGTAGGGGCGTTTTCCTTCATCCGCGGACGCGGTAGCCAATCTCCGCAAGCAAGGTCCGCAACCGTTCCAAATGATCGCCCTGGATCTCCAGTTCGTCGTCCTTGACTGTGCCGCCGGCTCCGCAGGCGGCCTTGAGCTGGCCCAGCAGCCCAGGCAGATCGTTCTCATCCGGCGGCAGGCCACGGACCACGGTGACGACCTTGCCCTTCTTCCGTTTTTCGACGGCGAGGCGGGCGGTCTGTTTCTCCGGCGGCGTCAGCACCTTGGGCGGCGGCGGGCAAGTGCAGACTTCTTCCAGCTCGCCGCACCGCTCGCAGCGCGGGGGCCTGTCCCATTGGGTACCCTCGAACAGTCTCATCCTGCACTCCGATTCAGTCCTGACCCCAACAACAGTCAGCGCGTCGTTCGCCGGAATCTGGCCACAATGCAGTCTCCGTTGCCCCAGCGACCATCGTTGGTGCCAGCGAACGTCGCTTGAACGGCGTTCTTGACGGGCCAGCCGGGGCCGTTGGCCGCACCGGTCAGGCAAAGATCGCCCTGCGGCCCAAGGCAGGCCGAACGCGCTGTGTCGAAAGCCATTCCGCCCATGTACGTGGAGTAGATCAGACTGCTAAAGTCGGCCGATAGCAGGACGACGAAAGCGTCGTGGTCTCCGCCGTGCTTCGGCTGGAACGTATCCGGCGTCGTGGGGAAGTCGGTAGAGTCGGTTGCACCAACGAAGAAGACGTTTCCGGCCGAATCCACACAGATACCGTCAGCGCCGTCCTGGCCGCTACCGCCTACCAGCGCACTGCGCACTAGCGCACCTGTGGTCGAGAGCTTGACGATGGCGACGTCATTCGGCCCGGCGCGGTGGCCGAAGGCGCCGGGCGTGACGGGGAAGTCGGGCGAATCGGTGCCCATGGCCACGTACGCGTTGCCTTCGGCATCCAGCGCCAGGGTGTGGGTGCTGACGGCCCAGTCGTTGCCCTTGCCGCCCACGTAGGTGCCGTAGACCAGGGACGAGCCATCGGCATTGAGCATGGCGACGTAGCCGTCCCCGCCGCCCAGGGGCTGTTCCGCGAACGCGCCCTTGGTCGTGGGCATGTCCGTGGACTGGGTGTCGAGGGCGATCACGGCGCGTTTCTTCGCATCGACTCGGATCGACGCTTCCTGGGTCTCTCTGCCGGAGCCTCCCAGCCAAGTCGCCCACACCACGGCGGAGCCGTCGTTGGTGACTTTCACGACTCCGCAGTCGAGCGAACCAGCCGGCTTCTTCTGGAAGGCGTTGGCCAAACCCCGTGACAGCCACTTCGGCGCCGAGACCTCTCCCGATCGAGTGTTCCAGCCGAGCGGCAGGTAGATGTCGCCGTCGGCGTCGAGGTTGATGTCGCGGCACAGCTCACCCACCCCGACGTAGCTGGCCCAGATCAGCCGGCCGCCATCGGGGCTGAGTTTGGCTACGAAGCCGTTCTGGGAGCCATAGAACTCGTTGTAGCGGGTGCCTCTGTACTCGGTCTGGAAGGCACCGGCAGTCACGGGAAAGCCTGGCCCGGCGCGCCCGGCCACGTGGACGTTACCATTCCGGTCAACCTCGACGCCGTATGCCCGGTCGTAGTTGGGACCGCCCAGCAGCGTGGACCAGATCAGCTTGCCCTCGCGCGAGAACTTCGTAACGAAGGCGTCGCACAGCCCGGCCTCCCCGATCTCCTTTCCGTCCGCGTGGAAGTTGCGATCGTAGGCCCCGGGCGTAGTGGGGAAGTCGCGGGAGGCCGTGCCGCCCACAACGTAGATGTTGCCCTCACTGTCGGTGCAGATGTCGCGGGCATGTTCCCAATTCTGGCCGCCGACGTAGGTGGAGAAGGCCAGCTCGTAGCCGCCCGCTTCGGCCGGGTGTGCCGTCGCGAGGAACCCAGCCCAGATCAGGCACAAGGCACAGATGATTCCAGTGGATGTTCTCATCACGCAGCTCCAGGATGGTCGGCAATTGGGCGCATTGTACCCAGCGGACTTGGCCCGCAGCACATGGCGCGACGATTTCGAGGTGGAGACGCCAAACCATCGCCAGTGGCACGCTGCAATCCACCGCGCAATCCGGGCAGCGGTCCCGGTAGAACTGGCGGGGCTACCCAGCGCCGAGGCAGTGCGCGAGATAGCCGTCCTTGCCGAGAAGAAAATGGGAGAAGGGAACCGCCCCGGAGATCGCTGGGTGATCGCCGGGGCGGTCTAACGGTGATGGAAGATGGGACGGCGAAGGCACTGGGTATGCCTTTCCAACGTTGCGTAGCCGTTGGGCGGATCCGTGGGATCTCAGAGCCGAGAAAAGAAATCGCGTCGTCCCAGCGCGGTCATGGAATCGAGCAGCAGGACAGCAGGCAACGAATCGTTGCGATCCCAGCAATTGCCGCACGGCAGGCGGAGAAGCCCGGTGGTCGCGAGTAACCTTGGTGAGGTGCTACTCGTTGGCGCTGTGACGGTCCACGAAGACGTGGATTTGGGCAAGAATGGCCCGGAGATGTTCGTCGCTCAGCGTGGGCCAGCGCGACAGTAAATAGGCGGATTCTTCCGCAAGTGCCTCGGCGGTTTCAACTGCACCGGATTCTGCAGCGCCTGCCGCTGAATTCGCGTATTTCCCCACGTTTTGCACAGGTGTTCGCGTCCTGTCCTCTCCGCTTTGTTTTTTGACGCCCTTCGCAAGTTGCTTGTAAGCAAGGACTTGCGAATGGCGTCTTGCGTTTGTCCCAGTCACTGGGACAAACACTGGGACAAACCCGACCCGTAAGGCCGTCTGCCGCCGTCGTCGAAACGGCGGTTGTATGCCGGCTGCAGTTCGAGTTTGCCCCGATCATCGTCATCACCGAATTCGTCGCCAGCTCCCGAGCTCGTACGTAGAGCTCTGGTGATTGCGCGTTCACGTAGTATCCAATCGCCCCCTTGTACCCAAACGGGTTAGTCGTACTGCCGGAAATGCCCAAAACCTCACCGAACGCAGAGTACCTTGCGGAGTCGGTCACATTCTGGCTCGCGTCGGTCATTTGCCGCGTTGAGCCCTGCCCGTCGAAGTGGTAATAGTTGGTTTGTCCGCCCCGACGCTGTGACATCAGCGGACCGTACGGCCCAGGCTCGTTGGTGTACACGGCCGTGGTACTACCCGCCGCGTCCTTCTCCATTAGATACGTGTCGTTCACGGGGTCCCAGATATATCGCGTTTTGGCCATGTCAGGTGTCCTTCCAGGCTCGACGGTTGTCGGCATTGTAGGCCATCGTCACACGCTGGCCCGTGGGCAGCTCGATCAATGTCGTCTGGTTCTCGTAATCCCAGGTGTACGTGGTGCGGCTCCCGTCGGCCGCCTCCACAATTTGCTGATTGCCGTTGGCGTCGAACGTGAACGTCGTGACCCCACTGGCGTCGTGGCTCGTGTGCAGTTGGTTAGCCGCATCATACGTGTACGTCGTCAGCGACCCGTCGACGTCCTTGACCAGCCGATTGCCCACCGGGTCGTACACGAACGTGTGGTGATAGGCGTCGGCGCCTGAACGTTGTTCGCCGGTCAGTTGGTACGTGGCATCGTACGTCCACGTGGCGCGATCGCCATTGGCCTCCAATACACTCGTCCGATTCCCCGCCTTGTCGAAGCCGTAGTTAAAGCTCGAAATCACAGAACCATCTGACTTTAGGTTCGCAAGGGCGGTCAGTCGAACGGCCGCATCGTACGTGAACGAGGCACGAGCGCCGTTGCCCAGTTCTTTCCGTGTCCGGCGTCCCGCGGCATCGTGGATCAAGGTGGTGCGCTCTCCCTGGGCGTTGATGACGTGGGCAAGGCGCCCCGCGGCATCGTAGGCGCACGTAACGCGGCCCCCATCGGGATCCACCAGGAATTGCCGCTGACCGACGGCATCATAGCCCCAAGCCGTGACCTCTCCCAGGTCGTTGGTGAGCGATTCGTAGCGATTCAGGGCGTCGTACGTGTAGGTTTCGATCCCCGTCGAATCGACGCGCAACGTCCGGTTACCGACCTCGTCGTACGCCAAGGTGACGCGCGAGCCGTCTGGATACAGGCGGCCCGTCTGTCGATCCAGCGCGTCGAATGTGTACGTCGTCCGATTGCCGCGCGCATCGATCCGCAGATTCTGCCGTCCCGCGGCGTCGTACACGTTCGTCGTGATCCGGCCCAAAGGATCGATCAAGTCCGATTGCCTGCCCGCCGCATTGTAGGTGAAACTGTGACGATTCCCCCGCGCATCCACGAGGGTAATCGTCTGACCCGCCGTGTCGTACACGTTCGTCGTCCGACAACCCATCGCATTGACCTCGGCAGCACGCCGCCCCACTTCGTCGTAGACGTTTGTGGAAATGTGTCCGTTGGCGTCGATGGACGCGATCTGGCGCCCGGCGGCATCGTAGCTCAGCGTGGTGCGGCAGCCCAGGGGGTTGACCATCGCGATGGTCTGCCTAGTCGCATCGTGGACGGTCGTCGTCCGATGGCCCAGGGGATTGATCTGGGCGATCCGCCGACCCGCGGCGTCGTAGCTGAAGCTGGTTCGATAGCCGAGCGGATCGACACCCGCGGCCATTCGACCGACTGCGTCGAACACCGTCGTCGAAGTATAGCCCAGGGCATCCGTCGCAGACACCTGCCGACCCGCCGGGTCGTAGCCCAGCGTGGTCCGATTTCCCAGAGCGTCCACGTTGGCTTGCGCCCGACCGGCGCGATCGTAGACCGTGGTGGTTACGGCCCCGCGGGCGTTAATTACGGCCGTCTGCCGTCCGGAGGCGTCGCGCGTGTAGGTCGTGCGCTGCCCCAAGGCGTCGATCGTGGCCGCCGTGCGGCCAGCGACGTCAAGGACCGTTGTGGTCCGCTGGCCCAAGGGATCGATGGTGGCGATCTGCCGGTCGGCCGCGTCGTAGACCGCGGTCGCCCGGTTGCCGAGCGGGTTGATCGTGGCGATGTTCCGGCCCGCGGCATCGTGGACCATCGTGGTCCGATTCCCCAGCGGATTCACGGTCGCAACGGCCCGGCTGGCTTCGTCGAACACGGTCGTGTGCCGGTTGCCGAGCGCGTCGACGGAAGCTGTCGCACGGCCCACCTCGTCGTATACCGTCGTGGTACGGTGGCCCAGCGGATCGATCACCGCCACGTGCCGGTTGGCTGCGTCAAAGACGTTAGTTGTCCGATACCCCAGCGGATTCACTTGAGCCACTTGATTGCCTACGGCGTCGAACACGGTCGTCGCCCGGTGGCCCAGCGGATCAACCACGGCGATCCCCCGGCCCACCGCGTCGAGCACCATCGTGGTTCGCTCGCCGAGGGGATTGATTGCCGCCACCTGCCGCCCCGCCGCGTCGTACGCAGCCGTCGAAACATTGCCTAGCGGATCGATCATTTCGATCCGATTACCTCGCGTGTTGTAGGTGTAGCTTGTCCGATGGCCCAACGGATTGACATTGGCGATCGGCCGGCCTGCGGCGTTGTAAACCGTCGTTGTGTGGTAGCCCAGCGGGTCGATCTGGGCCACCACCCGCCCGGCCCCGTCGTACGCCAGGCTCGCCCGCCCACCCAAGGGATTGACCGTCGCGAGTCGACGGCCGGTCGCATCGTGGACGGCGGTGGTGACGTACCCCAACGCGTTTTGAACCGCCACCCGCCGCCCGTACTCGTACGTGTAACTTGTGCGCTGCCCCAGCGGATCGATCTCCGCCAGCAACTGTCCCACCGGATCGTAGACGTAACTCGTGCGCTGCCCCAGCGGGTCGACACTGGCGACCTTACGCCTCCGCTCATCGAACACACTCGTCGCCACCGCGCCGAGAGCGTTCTGGACCGCGATACGATTGCCGGAAGCGTCGTAATCGTAGGTTGTCCGGTGACCGAGCGCGTCTACCACCGCCACCAGCCGGTTCGCCGCATCGTACACGCTGCTGGTCGTCGCGCCCAACGCATTGGTCGTCGCAATCCGATTCCCGGCCGTGTCGTAAGTATACGTCGTGCGATGGCCCAACGGATCCACCTGAGCGCTAAGCTGCCCCGACTCGTACACGGTGGTCCCGATCTGACCCAGCGGGTTCTCCCGGCTCACTAGGCGGCCGTTGAGATTGTAGGTCAACGTCGTCCGATAACCCAGCGGATTCACGCGCGCCACCACCCGGTTCATGTTGTCCCGGATCAGCGTTGTCGTGTGGCCCAGCGGATTCGTCCGCGCGATGATGTTGCCCGCCGCGTCGAACGTGCGAGTGCTTCGCTCCCCCAGCGGATTGACGTTGGCCACATGACGACCCTGTGCATCGTACACGCGCGTCACGGTGTTCCCCAACGCGTCCGTCAGCGACTCCATCTGGCCGTGGCTGTCGTAGGCGTACGTCAATCGATACCCCTGCGCGTCGATCAATCCCGTCCGGCGGCCCTGCTCATTCCACACCAGCGTCGAACGTTCCCCGTTCTGATTGATCAACGAGCTGACGCGGTCCTGCCCATCGTAGACAAACGTGAAACGGCTCCCGTCCATCCACTCGATCTCGCTCAACGTTTGCCTTCCCTCGGCAGTGGTGTGGTAACCAAACGTCGCCCGGTTGC
>CAZAQY010000314.1:0-9251 GCA_964486845.1 uncultured Pirellulaceae bacterium | reverse complement strand
GGAACTTCGCTACCTTAGGACCGTCATAGTTACGGCCGCCGTTTACCGGGGCTTCGGTCGCGAGCTTCGCTTTCGCTAACCCTCTTCCTTAACCTACCGGCACCGGGCAGGCGTCAGTCTCTATACATCCTCTTGCGAGTTAGCAGAGACCTATGTTTTTGATAAACAGTCGCTAGTGCCGATTTACTGTGGCCCTCGAGAGCTTGCACCCTCAAGGGCATCCCTTATCGCGAACTTACGGGATCAATTTGCAGAGTTCCTTAACCACCGTTTCCTCGAGCGCCTTAGACTTCTCGTCTCGCCTACCTGTGTCAGTTTTAGTACGGTCGCCTTGCTTCAACGCTTAGAAGCTTTTCTTGGGCATCCTTCCAACGACTTCGCGGACGGACCGCTCGAGTTCAGACCTTGACGGACGCGGGCGGATTTTCCAGTCCCGCAGTCTCAGTCTGCCCTACAGACGTTTCTAGTTGTCTGATCGCTATCCGGATGCCGTCCCTCCATCGCTCCACAAGACGGCGCAGGAATGTTAACCTGCTATCCATCGTCTACGCCTTTCGGCCTCGACTAAGGCACCGGCTAACCCTGGGCGGAATTACCTTCCCCAGGAAACCTTAGGCTTTCGGCGAGCAGGATTCTCACCTGCTTTATCGTCTACTCATTCCGGCATAATCACCTGTACGCCCCAACACCGCTCCTCACGGTACGGCTCGTATCTGACGTACAGCGCTCTCCTACCGCACAGCTGGTCTCAAAGCTTTCGCTCTAAAAATGCTGTGCCCACGGCTTCGGTGCCATGCTTACTCCCGATCATTATCGGCGCAAGGATGCTCGACCAGTAAGCTGTTACGCACTTTTTAAATGGTGGCTGCTTCTAAGCCAACATCCTGGCTGTCTCTGCACCCTAACTTCCTTAGTGACTGAGCATGGCTTCGGGACCTTAGCCGATGGTCTGGGTTGTTTCCCTTTTGACCGCGAAGCTTATCCCTCGCGGACTGACTCCTGAGATAGTCGCCTCGGTATTCGGAGTTTGGTTCGGAGACGTACCAGGGTAATGGCCATCATCCAATTCAGTATCTCTACCCCCGAGGCGTAGTGGCTCAAGGCTAGCCCTAAAGCTATTTCGGAGAGAACGAGCTATCTCTGCGTTTGGTTAGACTTTCACTCCTCCCCACAAGTCATCCCCTCGGTTTTCAACCCGAGTGGGTTCGGTCCTCCACGCGGTATAACCCGCGCTTCAACCTGCTCATGGGTAGATCACGCAGTTTCGCGTCTACCGCCGTTGACCAATCGCCCTATTCAGACTCGGTTTCCCTACGGCTTCGGCCCGGAAGGCCTTAACCAAGCCAACAACGGTAACTCGCCGGATCATTATGCAAAAGGCACGCCGTCACACAGTGGCAAAAGCCATAGTGCTCCGACAGACTGTAGGCACATGGTTTCAGGTTCACATTCCTCCCCTAGCAGGGGTTCTTCTCATCTTTCAGTCGCCCTACTTAGTTCGCTATCGGTCATCAGAGAGTATTTAGCCTTACGGGATGGTCCCCGTGGATTCAGTCGGGGTTTCACGTGACCCGACCTACTCAGGTACCTTCCGGGAGGCGGTGCCATTGTCGCATACGGGGCTGTCACCCGCTGTGGCCGGCCATTCCATGCCGTTCTGCTAACAGACCGCTTTGTAACTCCCATGTGGAAGGCCCTACAACCCCGCAGGGGAAACCCCTACGGTTTGGGCTATTCCCGTTTCGCTCGCCGCTACTCAGGGAATCGAGATTTCTTTTTTTTCCTCCGGTTACTGAGATGTTTCAGTTCGCCGGGTTGGCCGCTCGACACCTATGGATTCAGTGCCGGCTAATTCGGGAACCCCGGAATTGTCGCTCGTTTGTCAGCTCCTCCGGGCTTTTCGCAGACTTCCACGCCCTTCTTCGCCTTCTGATGCCAAGACATCCCCCATGCGCCCTTAGTAGCTTGACCACAAATATCCAAAGCTCTTGGATACTCGCTGAACAAGCAGTGAGTTCTTTCTTCTCGCGCTCCGAATGAACCTCCCCGTCCAAGCCTTCGCCCAGACGGCTCGGATCATTCTCCGAAGATGCCATCTACACGCTACAACCAAATTGCCAAAGAACAACCGGCAGCCGTATTCGCCGCCTTCCCCTCAGTGGGAAACCGGAAATTTAGCGACGGACCTTCGCGGTGTCAACGAGCAGACGAAGAATTTTTGTCCTTTTTCTCCGCTGCGTGCTGGCGCGGCCCGGTAACCGCTGATTATCGGCACCCACAGGCCTTCGCTTGAGTCCACCACCATCTGACATTGTACGAAATGTCGATTGATAGGCAAGAGCCCGGCCCGAAGCTCAAGAAGCGAAGCTGCCGTCAAGTCCTTCAGCAACTGTCGGGCACCTCCGCAAGTGGACAAGCACAGGAATGCGTCTTTCCATTTCTATCGACTTATCCCGTAAGGACTTGCGTCAATTCTCTTGTTTCCGAAGCAGCGGTGAATCGACGCGATCCCGGTGATCGGCATTGCTTTTTCACTCGAATGTGGGTCAGCGGCTTCAGAAGACAATTTCCACTTGTTTCCAGAACACGTCAGCCGTGTCCTGGCCTTCGCGGGTCTGGGCTTGGATGGTAAGCCAGCCACTGGCGCCAGCCACGGGGCGGAGGTCGAGTTCCACTTGCTTCCAGGGCTGGGGGTCGGTTTGCGCGGTGAATTCACGGCGGACGACCTGCGCGCCGTTCATGCGCACCTCCAGGATCCAGGGCTGGTTCGGGTCGTTTCCGAGACGAAGACGGAGTCGGGGCGAACTGCCGGCGGGCAGACTCGTGCGGCGAGCAAGCGTCGCGGGGGCTGAGCGACGGGCGCGGATGCCCAACGACTCGGCTTCGCCCCAGCGATTGACTTCGATGGGCTGGGGACCGACGAGTTCCGCCGAGAACCACGACCAGTCGCCCAGCAACCGCGCCGTTTCCTGCCGCAGCGGCAGGGGGATGTGCCGCGTCCACAGGTCGGCTGCGACGTATGCCGGCGGCTTGTCCGCTGGACCCTGCGGAAGTAGTTCGACCAAATCGCGCGTGGGGTCTTGATCGCCGCGACCGAAAAAGGCCCACAGGCGACTGCCTGCGACGAACAGCGGTCCCAGGAAGGGTTTTTCGTGTTCCAGGCCGCGAAGCAGCGTTTGGCCGACAATCTGGCCCGTGGCTGCGTCCACCCAGACTAACTGCGGGCGCAACTTGCCCGGTGCGTCTTCCGCCGTGCGACGACAGGAATACAGTACGGCTGCGTCGTCGCACAGGCACGCGTCCAGCGGGTTCTCGACCACGTGCAGCCACTGCGGTTCGCCGTTGTCCAGCGCCAGCGCCTGCAGGCCGCGTTCGGTTTGGACCACCAACCGCTGCCCAGCCACCCCCAGTACCCGCTGCGCGCCAATCAACAGCCGGCTCCAAGCCAGTTGCCCTGACCGGGCATCCAGGCGGCTGACCGCGCAGCCGCCAGGCTGCAGGACGTACAAGTCGTTGCCCGCCAACAGCGGCGGCTGAAAGGTCTGTGTTACCCAAGCCGGCTCTTCGGACGGCGGCAACACGGTCTCGCGCCGGATCCAGCGTGAATTGCCAGCCGCATCACAGCACAGGGTGACTCCGGACAGGATCGCCACGAAACCGTCGTCCAGCGGTGTGACTTCACAGCACGCCCGCCGCCACCAGACATCGTTCAATCGCAGCAAGTCGGTTTGGCTGACGACGGCGCCGTTGGCAGGATCGAGGACCGTCCAGCGTAACAGGTTCTCCCCTGTTTCTTGTCGCATCAGGGTCAACAGGCCCAGCCGGCCCTGTAGCCAGAACGGATCCGACACCGGGGCCTCGTGGTCGCTGAATTCGACGTTCCAGACCAACTGCCCGCTGCTGCGGTCCAGGCAAACGAGCATCGGCGACTGGCCGGTCTTCGGCTTGTCGGACGTTGGTTGGACGTACAGCAGCCGCGTGATGATGCGGTCGGCGGTGACCAGCGGCCGCATGCGGATCAGGCCCCAATCCTGGCTGCGCATGGGAGTGCCGCCGGGCGTTTGGCTTTGCCAGACGCGTGCGCCAGTGCCCGGATCATAGGCGGCGACCTGGAAGCGGTTGCTGACGTACGCCGCGTTGCGGTCGATGACGACGGCGATTTGGCGGCCTGGCCAGTCGACGCCGAACCGCCGGGCGTGGGGGACGATCTCCGCGTTCGGCTCGCCACCGGCGGGGCCGTCCAGCCGGCTGCGCGGCTGGACCGTGAAACCGCTGGGCTTGGGAACCGCTTGACCGAGCATCGGACTGCCGGCAGCCGCGGCGGGCGGCGCCGCGTTCTGCCGCAGGAGCTGGGCGACCAGGTCCTCGAACGCGGCGGGCGTCAGCTTGACGCCGCCAATCTCGACGTCGGCCATCGGTGGCTGTCCCAGCTCGCGGCCCAGCATCGCGGCGGCGAGCCGATGCCGGGCGGCCAAGTCGCGCACATGGACGACATCCGCGGATTGAGCCGCCTGGCGGTACTGTGCCATCGCATGGTCGAACCATCCGATGGCTAACGCGCGGTCGCCCAGCCAGCGGTGAGCTTCGGCCGCGGCGGGCAAGCCGGCGAATTGGACGGTGGCCAATTGGATGGCCGCCAAGCTGTTCTCCTGAATCGCTCGCCGGACACGAAACAGCGACGTGTCCCCGTACTGTCTCTGCACGGCGTTGCGGAAATCGGGGTAGACGTCCAAGGCCATGGCGACGGCCGTGGGCAAGGACGCCAGCAGTCGCCGGTCGCGGACGTGCGGCGCCACGCCCTGGAACAACTCGGCGTCCAGCGACGCAATCAGGCGCGCCGCGTCGTCAAAGGCGGCGCTTTCCAGCAGGGCGTTGAGTTCCGCCACCGTGTTGTACGCTTCCTTGCTCAACTCCTCGATCAACGGCTCCTGCCAATCATTGGACACCGTGGCGCGGCGCTGCCATCTCCTCCGCCCCACCACGGCCAGCGGGCCGCCGCCTTCGGCCCATCTCGTCAACGGGCAGATTTCGTCTTGCCGGAAGTAACGCAAAAGCTGGCAGAAGTCACGCGTTTCGGCCCAACGGTACTCATGAGCCAACTGGATCAATTCGGCGCGAATCACGGGCTCGTTGGCGACCTGCACGTTGTGCGGGGTGACCAGCGGCACGCTCATCAGGTCGCGGCGGATCGACGAGTAGGGCCGCAGCCGAGTGCGTTGTTGACCGTGAAGCCCCACGTCGCGGTAACGCTGGAGCAGCTTCTGCAGCAGCTGATGGTCGCTGGTCACGTCCCACAGCAAGGCGGCTTCGTTCAGCAACGCCAGTTGCCGCTCCGGCGGCAAGCCGCGTTCGGCAACGCCGTCCAGCAGCAGTTCCAGCAGCGCGGTGCCCAGATCCCGCTGGCAGCCGGCGCCCAGCGTGCGGACCGCACAGGTGCGCCGCCACGGGTCCACGCCGGCCTCCGGCGGCTGGGCTTCGGCAACCCTGGTGAGCCACACGCCCAACTGGGGCGCGTCGTGCAACGGCGGCGCGCGGGGCAGCAGCGCCGCGTCGGCCAAGCCAGCCAATTCCGCCAGCGGCAGTAACGTCAAACGCAGCAAGCGGATGCGGCAATTGGCCGTCTTGGGCACGTGGTGCAACCCGATCGTGGTCACGGGGCCGGCCGAGGAGGATGCCGGCCGCTCGGGCTGGGCCCAATTCCGCCCGTCGCAGCTGATCCACCAGCGGAGCACGCCGCAGCCGTACAGCAGACGAATCCACGCTTTGCCGGGCGCCAGCGGGACGGGGGCTTTGTCGACCGTCGGCAGACGCACTTCGTGTGCGGCGTCCGCCTGCAGGCTCAAGTGCATGCGGTTGCCGGCGGGATTCGTGACGAACCGCAGTACTTCGTGCGGTGTGCCGTCCTGGCGTCCCAGAAACACGCCGGCCCCCGGCGTCGCCTGGTCGACCTCCAACAGCACTGCATGGATTCCCGCTGGGGGCAACGGCGTGGTGACCCAGCCGGCGGCCGTCGCCTTGTCTGCTGAGAGCGTCACCGTGCCTTCCGGCGAGCGTTCGAAATGTGCCTCGGCCGTCAGCTTCTCCGTCCACGCCAGCTTGGCGGGCGGGGTCGCGTCAGCGCCCGCAGCATCGCGGTCCGCCGCACCCGGAAAACCGGCGCTGCGCACCGCGGCGATTCCATAGAAAGTCGCTTTGCCCTCGAACAGCACTTCCTGCGGCGTGCCGGCCAGCGGCCCGCGAAGCAGTACGATGTCGCCGCGGCTGAGCGTCACTTCGCCCTCGCCGTACCGCAACTCGAAGGTGCCGCCGTCCCGCGCCAATCCCGTGCGGAGCGTGCGGCCTTCGTCGCTGGACGCCATGGCGTATTCTTCCGGCGTCGCGCTTCCCTGCCTGCGCCGCGACGTGTACGCGACCCAACAGCTGTCCTGGTCCCGCTCGTAATAGGCCAGCGTCACGCCGTCCTCTCCGTGCAGCAGGTGGATGCGCAAACCCGCGAGTTTGTCGATCGCCAGCTGCAAGCCGAGATCTTCACGCCACGGCATGCGCAACCGCATTAGCCCGTCGACCATCGCGGCTTCGCCGTACCTGGTGCGCGTGTTGGCGACCGTCCAGCGCTGCCCTGGCACCGGTTCGAACCACTTCTTCAGGTCGTCGGCTTGGGGCAAGAATTGGCCTGAATTGAAATCGCCGAAGCAGACGTCCAAGGCAGCCGGCAGGGCGCCCGTCGCGTCCAACGCGGCCTGCCACGGCGGAGGCTCCAACGAGGGCTGGGGGACGGCCGCCGGTGCTGGCGTGGGAGTCGGCGGCGGCGATTCCGGCGGCGGCGGGGAAGCTTGAGCAGGTCCGGCGTTGGACTCTGCGGACGACGCGACGCTCGGCGACGAAGCCTGCGGGACGGTGGCCGCTGGGCCGCTGGAAACCGTCGTCTGCTGCGCGGCGGGCGACTGGGCCGCGGCCTGCGGTTTGACGGCGGGCGCCTTGTGCGGATGCCCGGTTGCCGGCTTGCGCTGCTGCTCCTCCTGGGCCGCGTCCGTGCTCAGCCGAGCCAACAAAACCTCCACGGAGAGAAACGCCGGCCGCAGCGGTTTCCATTCGACGTACCAAGCGGCCGTCAATCCGACGGCGATCAGCAACAGCACGGCCACGAACCGCCGGAATGCCGAGGGCTTCCTAGGTCGGGATTTCGTCTTGCTCATCACTGCGCCTCAGAAAAACACCATTCGCAACGCCGCAACGCCGGCCAGGGCCAGCACCAGGACGTCGAACACCGCCTGGGGAATCCGCTTCAGGATGCGCACCCCGATCATCGCGCCCGCGGCGACGACGGGCGCCAGCAGCAAGTCGAAGTTCAACGTCCTGCGAGTCATCATCCCCAACGTGATGTACCCTGGAATCTTACTGACATTCACCAGAAAGAAAAACCAGGCGGAGGTGCCCAGGAACTGATGCTTGTCCGCATGCTGGCTGACCAGATAAATGCCCATCACCGGTCCCGCCGCGTTGCTGACCGTCGTGGCGAAGCCGGCCAGAGAGCCGGTGATCGCCGTGAACCACCAGCGGTCGGCCAACTGCTGAAATCCATACCGTTGGCGGACGACGTGCAACAACAGCAGCACCAGGATCAGAACGCCAATGGCCACGCGCAGAGAATCATCGTTCACGAAGCGGAGCACCAGATAGGCAGGCACCATGCCGGCCACGACGTAGGGACATAGGGCCAACAACCGTTTCCAGTCGGCGTGGCGGCGGTAATACGCGATCGCGAACAAGTCGCCGAGGATCAGCAGCGGCAGGACCGCGCCGACGGACAGTCTGGTGTTCTCCCGAAAAACCTCGGCCACCAACGCCACGGCCGGGATGCCGGCACCAGGCATGCCGGTCTTGGAAAAACCGATCAGGAGGGCAGCGGAGACGCCGAGCAAAATGGCCGTGGTGGGGAAGTCCATGAGTGATCGGTAATCGGTGATCGGTGATCGGTTGTCGGTTATGGAATGCGAGTCACCGATCACCGATCACCGGTCACCGGTCACCCCGCGACTCAATCCTTCTCCACGACCCAGATGTTGCGGAACTGCAGCGGGTTGCCGTGGCCCTGCAACTTGATGGCGCCCTGCGTGCCTTCCGGCTCGTTGCGGTGCCCGCCGGTGGGGCCGCTGATCTCCAGGTTTTCGTGGATCACCACGCCGTTGTGCCGCAGCGTGAGCACGGCGTTCTTCACTTTGTTGCCCTCTGCGTCGCGAACGGCGTTGGTGAATTCGACGTCGTAGGTCTGCCAGGCCAGCGGCGGGTAGCACATGTTCACCTTGGGGTCCGCCTTGCTGTATATGCCCCCGCACTCGTTGTTCACGCCGTCCAAGCCGAACGAATCCAGGATCTGCACTTCGTAATGATCCACCAGGTAATAGCCGCTGTTGCCGCGTCCTTGGCCGCGAGCTTCCGGCCGGAAGGGCAACAGGAATTCCAGGTGCATGACGAAGCTGTTAAACTTGCGTTTGCTGAGAATGTCACGGCCATCGGTGTTCAACAGACCGGTTGCCTCATCCAGCCGTCCGCCATTCCACTGGTCCGCTTTGCTGCCGTCCAGCAACACGATCGCCCCCGCGGGCGGCGGCGTGCCCTCGGTCGGGCTCGTGCGGACGGTCTTTTTGAGTGCGAACGACTTGCCGTCGTCCGTCTTGCCGTTCATCGCTTCGCCACTGGCCGTCGCGGTGTACGGCTTGTGGCCCTCCGGTGGAAATTGTCGCGTCGCGGAAAACTCCTTGGGGTTGCCTGCCAGGTATTGCCGGTTGTCGCTGGCTGGCTCAAATACGGCCGCCTCGCCTTCCAGTCGGCCGTCCATCAGTAGCTTGTTCTTGCCGTCCCAGCCTTCTCCGGGCAGTCCGCCGGGCAACAGCACGGCCTGGAAGGCGGCCGGTCCCAGCGCGATCACCTGGCAAGCCAGCTTGTCGCCACCCTCGATCTGGCCGACGTACTCGCCCTGGAATTTGAACTCGATCGGCAACGCCGGGTCTTGAGGATCCGTCCACACGCCCTTGGGCTTGTCGGCCGCCTGCAGCCACCGCGAGCTGATCGCCAGGACAAAAACCAGACCCAGGCAGAACAGCATCCCTCGATGCCACGCCAGATGCCCAACACCACGATGCACCATCTCTTGGCTCCTTACAACAAAACACGGATTCTGATACAGCAACGCTGAGGCCTTGATCGTAACATTGCGAAATGCCAGCAGCTAGCGTGGGGCGCGACCGATA
>CAZAQY010000313.1:0-9363 GCA_964486845.1 uncultured Pirellulaceae bacterium | reverse complement strand
TTTGGCCTCTGTTTGTGAACAAGCGGCCAATGGTAGGCTGTCCTAAAGTGCAAAAACAAAATAGACAAAGAAAAATCGGGCCGCGAAAAACAAACATGGGGGACAAGTAAAGCTCCCCCTGGCCCCTTGCTGGCCTTTCATTAGCCTGCAGCTGCTCATCCCAAGGAAACGAATAGGCCAAAGAAGCAATGGGCCATTACTCCCCCACTTGTTGCTGAACAGCCTGACGAAATCGCAAAGGCGAAGCGATTCGTCCGTATGGAGTGGGGGAGCCCCCAGTCCCGATAATGACTACTGTTCCGAAGTTCAAAAGCCGGCCCACGATGCCTTGCGTCACTTGGATTGACTCCACTTTCTGAAGTAGAAGCTCCAGCGAATCCCGGCGGATGAATCCTTTCTTTGCGATCAGCCTTCGATTCGTGGCCGCGAGTTCTGTCGTCATAAACTCGACCCCGCTCTTCAGTCCTTTCCAGAGGCCAATCAAAACAAAGCCGCCTGCCATGACAAAGAAAAAGTATCGCTGTCCACCAGTTGAGTAGGTCCCCACTATCCAAAAGACGAAAGCAATCAAGATCCAACACGCGGCGGCTAGAAACAGAATCCAATGCGGACGAGCCGATGCAACGATTTCCTCTCCAGGCATCAAATTTCGCTTCACATAACTCATAAGAAGCTCTCCCTTAACGAGATGATCTATTCCGTCATTCTTGCGGCTTGGACGACCAAAGCGCACTCCATATCGTTTGAGTGTTTGCGTTCGTCCCCTCTTCTTTTGCTCCACATCGGCGTGCAGCTTCTTTGGCGTCGACTTCCACGAAGGTATGATACGCGCCACTGGATGTTCGGAAGACAAGATACGATGCCCCGTCTTCCCCGTCGAATGTTCTCATTTCCAGACCTGTCCCACGGTTCTTCAATTTGATGTCTTTCATAAACAGAATCCCCCTAGCAAGTGTCGAAGCGCGCATAGAAAAAGGAGCGTCCGCACCAAGGCCGCTCCAGACGCCCTCGCCAAAGGGCACTATTGAGCAGCACAAGGCCGACGCTCCCAAGGGGGGAGCGTTGCCAAGTGACTGCTTCAATAGTTCAAGAGTCCGAAGACTCAGGTTTGGCGATTTGTCTGGAAGCAGAAACCTGACCCGCAGGTCAGTCAAATTGTGGTCTATCGAATCGTTCTATTTCGCTAGTCATCTCCTTTCGCTTATGTCGTGGGGCGGTCCGTCTCAGCTCAGAAAAAGGGAAGCGAAGACGCCTACGGAATCGCTTCAAGCAGGCACGTCGCGAGCTTTCCTTTTCTGGTCCGGTCGGACCTTGTCCATTGCAGCATCGTAGCGAAGGGGGTCCCCGTCGTCTATCCGGGAATGTCCACGATTTGCATGGACACGGGGGAACGAGGGAAAGCGAGCAGAAAGCGGAGAGGGGGTCAGAAAGCCCCTGATTTCCATCCGTCCCCCTGCGCCCCCTATCTGCCGGCCAGCAAGGGGCCTTCCAGCCCATGCCCGGAAGCGCCCCGTCCTGCCACCGTGGCTTCGATTCTCCCGCGCTGGAATCGAGCCCAAGGGAATCGGGCCATTCCGAGCCCCCGCGCCTCGGACAAGGCCAGCAAGGGGCCTTCTGGCGAGCGCTCGGGCCAGGCCCCCGATTCGAGCCCCCGATTGGCAAAAATCAATCTTCGGCCCCCGCCCCTCGATTTCCCAAGGGAATCGGGCCTTTCCCGCCCCTTGGGAATCGGAAGTTTTCATCTTAGATCGGGGCTTGCCAAGCCCCTCGCGGGTGGCATAGAATTCAGGGCGAATGATGAACACGTGTTCATCGCAAATGACTTTCCCAAGCAGAAGGAGTGACGAGATGGCGAAGAAATTGGACAAGTTCGAGTTCCGGAGTTTCGGGACCAGCGGCAACAGCTATCCCTGGAACGACTGGGCCGACGGGAACATCTGGCAACTGACGAAGGGCGAGGACTTCACAGCGAAGCCGCAGACGGTCGCGCAACAGGCGCGAAAATGGGCCAAAACAAATGGATTCAAGGTCCACGTCTCGGCAGAGAAAGATGGGGACAAGGTGGTCCTTCAGTTTGTCCGCAAGGACGCGGAGACTCCGAAGCCGGAAGCGACAGTGACGACTCGGAAGTCTCGGAGCAAAAAGTAGGCTCCCGATTCAATCGCGGGGGGCTGGGCTGCGGCTCAGCCCCCTTTTTTCGTTTCTCAGAATGGAGGACTGACAGAATGACAAAGCAGATTGCGATTTATCTTCGGGTTTCATCGAAGCGACAGGACACTCGTTCGCAGATTCCCGATTTGAAGCGCTGGGCCGATGCCCAAGACGATCCGATTCGATGGTTCGAGGACAAGCAGACGGGAACGACGATGGAGCGCCCCGGATGGCTGGCGCTGGAACAGTCCATCCGCTCGGGCAAGGTTTCTCAGGTCGTCGTCTGGCGCTTGGATCGCCTCGGAAGGACGGCCAGCGGACTGACGGCCCTATTCGATGAACTGAGGGAACGGAAAGTCAATCTTGTCTCCATCAAAGACGGCCTTGACCTATCGACTTCCGCTGGGCGTTTGATGGCCAATGTCCTCGCGAGTGTGGCCCAATACGAAAGCGAGGTTCGAGGGGAAAGGGTCAGAGCGGGGCAGGCCGTCGCCAAAGCGAGTGGGAGGAAGTGGGGCGGAAGCAAAGCGGGCATCCGAAAGAAGGTCGATACGACCAAGGAAAGGCTCATCAAACGGATGCGGGACGATGGCGACTCTGTCTCAGCGATTGCGAGAACGCTAGGGCTTTCTCGCCCGACTGTCTATGATGTCCTAAAAGGATAAGCTCAACTCTTCACCTCCTGTATGGGCCAGCCTGACGACTCAAGCGTCAGTCTGGCCCTTTTTTTATGCCCCAAGTACATGCAAGTTATTAGTGAAATAGATTTCGCTACTCCCTATAATCGAAGGAACGATCGCATCACCCCGGAGCGAGAACACTCATGGCCCGCACGAAGAGAACAGAACTTCCGTCAAAGTATGCCATCGGCTTCCTTGCGACGATGGACAAACGGACTGAGCTATACGAGAGGCTCAGCAGAACCTATGCTTCCATCGTGTCTGATTTGGGAGGCTACGAAAGCATCGCTACGACTAAGTTGGCCTTGGTCGAGCGGTTCGTTTGGCTGCAAGAGATTCTCCGTTCCCTCGAATTAGAGATGACACAGAGCGGCGATGCCAAGCGGACGGCTGAGATTCTGGCGAAGTGGGTTCAGGCTTGCAATGCGCTGCAAGGAATCGCTCGGGCCGTGGGACTGGAAGTCCAAACTGCCAAGGCCCCTGTCACTCTGGAAGCGTATGTGAAAGGGAACGGAAGACGATGAACGACTTGCCCGTAGGATCTTTCCCGATTCAAGCTGACGGAGTCTATCCGAGCGCGTCGGGCTTGTTGGCGCTGCCCGGAATGATCTGGGTCTCTGTCTCCAAGCAGCGGGCGGGGGCGAGCATCATTGTCGAGCGGTTCAATGGAACGGATTGGACTTATGCGGGGACGATCAGCAAGGGGCAGCGGCGGGACCATGTTAGCGTCCACGAGTCGGGCTATTACAGGGTCCGAGTCACCGAGTTCAAGCGGCCCTTTACCATGACTTTCGAGAACACTCGATGAACATCCTACAGGCGATCAACGATCCCCTTCTCTTCAAGCCGTTCCTGCAAGACGGCAAAGGGGATACTTCGACTTGGGCCAACTGGGAAGTGGCCTTGCGGGCTTTGTATGGCTTGCCGATTATCAACTCGTCAAACAGGCGATTAGTTCAGGAATGCACAGGTCGGAAAGTCTCCACGCTGCCCGATGACGGATTCAAAACGGCCCTATTCCTGACGGGGCGGCGGTCGGGCAAGTCGAGAATCGCGTCTGTCGTCGGGGCCTTTGAAGCGATTCTCGCTCAACGGGAGAAGAAGCTTGCCAAGGGCGAGCGGGGTATCGTCCCGATTATCTCCCCGTCGAAGAATCAAAGCCGGGTCATCCGCGATTACATGCGGGCCATTTTCGAGGTTCCGATGCTCGCTAACGAGATCGCCCGCGAGACAAAGGAAGGCTTTGAGCTGCGGGGCGGAACGAGAATTGAAATCCTTGCGGGGGATTGGCGGACCGTCCGAAACTTTACTTGCCTTGCAGTCATCGTTGACGAGGCAGCCTTCTTTGGCTATACGGAAGAGAGCAAGGTCAAGAGCGACACAGAACTTATTCGGGCTATTCAGCCCTCCCTTGCCACGGTCGGCGGCAGGCTGATTGCGATTTCCTCCCCGTATGCTCGGAAGGGCTGGACCTGGAGCCAATACAGACGGCATTACGGAAACGGGAACGGGTCAGCACTCGTTTGGAATTGTCCCTCGCGGACATTGAATCCCACTCTGCCGCAGTCCGTCATTGACGAAGCTATGGCGGAAGACCTGGCGGCGGCGAAGTCGGAATACATGGGCGAATTCCGGGATGATGTGGCGATCTTCCTTCCCCGTGAAGTGATCGAACAACAAGTCATCGTCGGACGCAAGGAACTGCTGCCCAGAGGGGAAACAAGCTACTTCGCTTTCGTCGATTTGTCCGGAGGACGGGCCGACGATGCGGCCTTGGCTATCGCTCATCGGGACGAACGAAAGGTAATCGTCGATTTCCTGAAACGATATCGACCGCCCTTCAATCCCTACAAAGCCATCGCGGACATGATCCAGGAAATAGAGCGGTATCACGTCCGTTCCGTCGTGGGCGACAACTACGCGGCCGAATTCGTGGCGCAAGCGTTTACGTCGCATGGGCTGACCTATCGCAAGTCGGAGAAGCCCAAGGGGGGCTTGTATCTCGAACTCCTGCCCCGGCTTTGTTCAGGGGAAATCGAGTTACTCGACATCGAGGCTTTGATAACGCAGCTGGCCAGCCTCGAACGAAGGACAAGGTCAGGAGGGAAAGACATAATCGACCACCCCCCGGGCCTTCACGATGACTTAGCAAACGTGGTCGCTGGTGTCGCTGATGTTTCAGCAAGGCCACAACGAAACGTTGGCAATCCCATGTTCTAATGAAGGAGGAAAGGATGTTCAAGGCACGATCATTCAAGGAATTCGAGCAGGCGCATAATCAAGACGGACGGGCTTTCTCGAATGATGGCTGCTGGATGTACTTCTCAGATGGAGCATCGGCGGAAATGAGCATCGCGGGAATGCTCCGCGAGCCCTCCCCCGATCTATTCCAGCGGGCCAAAGACTGCCTTTGGTTCGAGAAACAATATCTGGAAGCGGCCGTCAAGGAATTCGATGCCGCAAAGTCGGAAATGATAGCCGCGACGATGCGAGCACGAATGAAGGGCGTCCCGGTTCCCTTTAATCCAACAGCGGCAAAGAAGCGTCTAGCCGAACTCAAGGCGCCCGTCGATGAAGCACGGCGGCGAGTTGCGGAAGCAGAGGCGAAGGTCGAAGAGCATACTCCGCAATCGCTCATCAATCGGGAACGACAGCGAGAAGAAAACATCCAGCGGAATACGGAACTGCTGGGCGAACTCAAGGCAATCGAAGTCTAGGTCATTTTGAAAGGAGTTCAACTGTGGAGTTAGCGCAACTAGCAAGCAATCTGAGGGCCAGCGGCTCTGTTCGCTGGGCTGAACTGGAAGGCCGGAAACATGCAATCGTTCCGGTCGTGATGGCTGGGGTCGGAGTTCTGAACGGATCGAAAGGCCCCTTGTTCTATCCGGCCGAAGAGCACAAGAGGACGGCATCCGACTGGAACGGAAAGCCGATAGTCGTCTATCATGCTGAACTCGATGGGAGGGAAGTATCTGCCGCATCTCCGGAGATCTTCGAGCGGCAGCGGGTCGGCGTCATTTTCAACGCTCGATGGGAATCAGGGAAGCTTCGCGCAGACGCTTGGATTGACGAGGCTAAGGCATCTGTCGTTGATCCGCGAGTGATGAAAACGATCCTCACAAATTCCGTCATGGAAGTTTCGACGGGCTTGAAAGTGGACGTTCGGAATGAGTCCGGCGACTATGAGGGAACGCCCTACGACGGAATAGCCGTCAACTATCGGCCGGATCACCTCGCCCTGCTGCCCGATCAGGTCGGAGCCTATTCGATCGCAGACGGCGGGGGATTCTGCCGGAATGCCGAGTTCTCACAATTCGTAGCGAATACTGACGAGCAGACTCCGCTCGGCATTCCGTCATGGGACGATGAGGGGTCAACGAAAACGAAGCGGCCTAAGCTCGTCGCCAACGAGGACGGGCAGGAACCGCTCGGGCTTCCTTTGTGGGACGAGTACGAGAAGGAGGAAGAGGAGGACGACACCAGCCCGCCGGGACACGTCGTCGAAGACGAGCAGGAACCGCTTGGGCTTCCTGCGTGGGAGTGAGTCAGGCCCCCGTGATGCTTCGACGTGAGCCTGTAGACCCTCACGCCGTTGTATCGTGCATCATGGGAGACGTCCTGGATGCATCAAAGGGGGCAGCTGGGCGGCCACCCATCACGTTCGATGGGGTTGTCTCCTTCAACATCGAACGGGCCGCCCAGCACTTTTTATCTTGCGGAAGGATCGGAACGATGAGACGGGAACACGAACGGATTGTCAGGCAAGTTTTCGGCTGGGATGCGTCGCTCTCCGGGGACTTCATGGGCGAACTGCGACTAGAGATCGACGGCGAGGTAGTGGCGAATGCTCGCACGTTTGAAAGCCTTCTGCAGGAAGGTCAACGGGGCCTCTCACAAAGGAAGATAATTGATGTTGGCGAGCCTACTGGATGCGATCGAAGGCTATGGGGAACTGACTGAGCAGGAAATGGAAGCGTTCGAGGAATTCTTTAGTGGCATCGGCGAGCCTGTTCTGATCGACGACGAATACATCGAGGAGGTGGCCAAAGTTTCGGGAATCGGGGGCTTGATTGACAACCCCTCGTTCGGATAGAATGATTCATCGGGCGGCACGTTTTGGAAGTAGCTATCCAAGACGGGCCACTCTTCTCCGTGACCCGGAGAGGCCACGCCGCCCCCCTTTGTTTCTTCCGATGCTTGGGTCACGGGGAAAGGGTCACGACATGTCAAAGCAGAAGCCGCTCCGCTTCGCTGCTCTCATCCGCGTTTCTAGCGAGAAGCAGGAACGACAAGGGGATTCCCTGAACACTCAAGCAACGCAAATCGAGCAGGCTGTTGAAGCGATGGAGGGGAGAATCACGGCCCGCTATGCTGGACAAGAGCACGCTACAGCCGGCTGGGAAAGGGAACAATTCGAGCAACTGCTTCAAGATGCAGCCAGCCCCCGGAGAAAGTTCGACGCTGTTATCGTCGCTGATCCGTCACGATGGAGCAGGGACAACGGCCGGTCGGAACCGGGGCTAGATTTGCTACGCGACAACCATATTCGCTTTTTTGCGATGCTTCAAGAGTACGACCTGCACGATCCCCATGCCCGCGGACTCCTTGAAATGACCACGGCGATGAATGGATGGCAGGCCGCTTTGCTCGCGCAGAAGTCGGTCTTGAATCGGCTATCTAAACTGAAGAAAGGGGAACTGGCGGTTGGGGAGCTTCCTTTCGGTCGAACCTACAGCAAGCGGACTCGGACGTGGGGACTGGACGAAGAGAAGGCTAGGATAATCCGTGAAATCGCAGAGCGGTACATCGCGGGGGAATCGCTCGACAGTCTCGCTAAGGAGTATGGCATCGGCCGATCACGAGTAGATCGAGTTTTAAGGGAACGATGCGGGCCGGACTGGACTGTTCGCTTTGATTCTGATCGCTTCAACATCCGTGAAGAAGTCATTGTGAGAGTTCCGCCGCTGCTCGACGAGAAGACCATCGAAGCTGTTCAGCGGACCGCCGAAGCGAACAAGACGTACAAGCACGGGCAGAACAAGAATCGCTATCTGTTCAGTCGCATGGTATTCTGCGGCATCTGCGACCGAGCGATGCGAGGGGCAGAGACGAACGGCTATCGCTATCACCAGCATACCTTCGACATTCCGAATTGTCTGGGCGGGAGCGTCCGGGCTGATGACCTCGAAGATATTGTGATGCGTCATCTGTTCGAGACGTTCGGAAATCCCGCAGCCGTTCAACGGGCCATCGAAGAAGCTACCCCAGATGCGGAGAAGAACGAAGAATCCCGCAAGCGAGCGGAACAGATTGCAAAAGACCTCGCCAAGATTGAAGCGGGCAGAAATCGAGTGATTGATCTTGTCGCCGACGGGGATTTGACGAAGGACCACGCGAAAAAGAAGCTCGCGGAATTGGACGAGCGGGAAAACCGGCTCCGCGACGAACTAGACCGCTTGACGGAGCATCTTGACAAAGTTCCGTCATCCGATACGATCTTGAAGGCAGCGAAGGAGCTTTCCAAGCGATTCCGCGAACGTGTTTCAGCGAAGAAACGAATTACCATTTCCGACATCAACCGAGCCTTTGAAGACATGACGTGGGAGGACAAGCGGGCCTTGGCTGAAGCTGTTTTTTCGGGGAAGGATTCCGATGGCCGACGCATGGGGATTTACATCTTTCCTGTTGATGGTCAGGCTGGGAAACAGCGACGACGTTGGAAATACGAGATTCACGGGCAACTGATCGACGAGGAAGGATTCTTCCCGATGTCCCCGGAGACGCGTGATTCATTCTTCGTTTTCGGGGCATCTCCGGGACAGAAGCGATTGTTATCAAAATCCCAGCGTTCCAGTACGCCTCGCTGACAAACTTCGACCAGCTTTCGATCCGCAGATCGTACGCCGCGTACAGCGGATTCCAAGTCGGCTGGATCGGCTTTCGCTTCAACCGCATCTTGGCCTGCTCCGGGGTGCGGTCAGCCTTGCGCTTGTTGCACTCCAGGCACGCCAGCACGCAGTTGTCCCAGCGCGACTGGCCGCCCTGGGCACGCGGGGTGACGTGGTCAACCGTCAACTCGTCCATGCCCGGCTGCTTGCCGCAATACTGGCACGTGTAGTGGTCACGCTTGAAGATGTTCCGCCGGCTGAACGTCACGGCCGCCGCAGGCAGCCGGTCGTAGCCGGTCAACGTGATCACCTCCGGCACGCGCAGGCGGAACCGGACCGCCTGGATGAACCGCTCGCCGTCCGCGGGCCGCAGCTTCGCCCAGTCCTCCCACGTGTAGGTCTGGTAGTCGGCCGGGTCCACGACGCGAGCGGACTCGTTCCACAGCAGCACCAAGGCCCGCGCCACGGTGGACACGTTCACTGGCTGCCAGTTGCGGTTCAGGATCAGCGTCGGTCTGTTCAGTACCTTGGTGAAGACTGTTCTCCTCATTTGATGCCAGGTTGACCGACCGGATTTGAACCGGCATCGACTTGAGCCACAATCAAGCGCCTTACCAGTTAGGCCACGGTCAACATGTGTGTTT
>CAZAQY010000312.1:0-9405 GCA_964486845.1 uncultured Pirellulaceae bacterium | reverse complement strand
TCTGGGCAAAATACTTCTTTCATGTACCGTCAATTGTGATTTCCGGCACTAGCCTCTTGTCGCGGTTCAGCTCGCGCACGCGGAGGTGCAGGACCGATTTTGGGAGGCCGTTGGCGACAATCATCTGGCGTTTCCGACCGCGGAAAACGCGCCTTCCCAGCCGGGCAAAAACAGAAGCCGCCAACAAATCCCTTGTCAAGCGATATTGCCCCTGGACAGACGCCGGTGCGGTAGTGTTAAATAATCTCCAGCGTCCCGCACGTGGGAAGGAATTCCCGCTGGGTCGAACTCATCTCAACTCGGTCTTTCGGTCCATGTTGACGAGGGCTGTCGGTTGATTTGGGTTCGTATCTTCGTCACAACGTTCTAGTTCTTATTCGGAGGCTCGATCCATGAAATCCAAGCAAGGTAGTAAGTGGGGTTTTACCCTGGTTGAGTTGTTGGTGGTCATTGCCATCATCGGAATACTGGTTGCCCTGCTGCTGCCGGCGATTCAGGCGGCACGCGAAGCGGCGCGCCGAACGCAGTGCAGTAACAACTTGAAGCAATTCGGGGTTGCGATGCACAACTTCCACGACACGTACAAGAATTTCCCAGTCGGTGCGTACAACGAAGACAATGTCTATTACTGCTGGGGCCCCTATATTCTGCCGTTCATGGAACAATAAGCGATTCGGGACCAGATGGAGGACGCGGGCGCCGCGTTTGTATACACCAAGAGCGGGAACAACATCGAGGTGCATGCAGGAATCACCAAAGCAGTTCCGCCCGGAACTACGACTTGGGTGCCGCCCGTTCCTCCCGTGTCCAACTCGGACAGTTACCGCCCGGCTTTCCAGACCAGCTACAACCACGGCAATGCCACCTTTGCCGAGATCGGTGCCTTCATGTGCCCCAGCGACGTCCTGCCCAAAGAGGACAACAACGGCTATGGCAAGTCCAACTACTGCGTTTGCGTCGGGGACGATGGACCATGGGAGGCGCAGGCGGCCAAATCCTGGGGGAATCCGAGCCGGACCATCCAGACGGGCATGTTCCGTCTTGCCCAGAGCAATGACTGGACGCAAGTTGTGGGCATGGGTGAGATCTCGGATGGCACCAGCAACACCATCATGATGGGTGAGGTGACCGAATCCTATTTCATCAACCCAACCACTACCAACACATGTTTTCCGATTTGGGCGGGCGGCAACAACGACGGAGGCGGCCAGTGGCGGATGAACGCCTGGGGGCGATTGTGCGGTCCCATCTGCTACATGAACCAGAACTATAAAATCATCGGCAATGTCCAGTGGAAGGACACCGGCCTGACGACATCGGATTACAGTTTTTCCAGCAAGCATCCCGGCGGGGCCCAGTTCGTATTGGGCGACGGGTCCGTGGTCTTCTTACAAGATTCGATCAACACAACGTTGTACGCGTGCTTGGCCGCGATCAATGACGGACAGGCGATACAAGTCCCGGGACGGTGATCGCGGCTAGTGCCCCGTCCATGCGTGGTCCAAGAACTCCTGTGCGTGTGCTCAGGGGTTGTGAGGTGGGTTCGTGCTTAGTCTTGCGTATTTGCAGGAGGTTGTCTTCGATGAAGAGTACCGATCGGCGAGCGTGTTGGTTTTTCTCTCTGGTCAGCGTCGGACTACTGGTGACATTGATCGGATGTTCCGGTGGGGGGGCTCCGGCGGGAAAAGTCGCCGGCAAGGTGACGTTTGACGGCAAGCCGGTTACCAGCGGCAGTCTGACCTTCGCCCCTGCTGGCGGGGCAGTCGGTAAGCCCGCGGTCGGCGCGGTGAAAGCCGACGGTTCGTACACGCTGTCGACGAACGCTGCCGGGGATGGCGCAGTGATCGGTCGGCACAGGGTGATTTACTCACCGAGTGCCGGCGAGTCGGCACAGCAGGAGACTCAGATGCCTGAACCGGGAAAGCACGACGAGGCCAAACCGGTGGAGATTCCCTTCAGCGGCCTCGTACCCAAGGAAGCGGAGGTCGAGGTGAAGGCGGGCACCAACGAGATCAACATCGAGTTGGTGAAAGGTTCGGCGAATCCCGTGCAGCCCAAAGAGTAACAGGGTAACTACGTCTTCAGAAGTCCTCCGGCGAGTAGCGGCCCGGCTTTCCAAGAAAGCCGGGCTTTGAAGGACCCCGGAACTTCCGAGCGGGTACGGGAGCCGGATTGGCGGGAGGCAATCTCCTGTGCCAGTTTCCTTATCCATGAAGCGCAAGGCCGCGTGCGTCGCTGTTGGCATCGTGATCGTCGTGGTGGTGGCGGCGTATCTGTGGATCGAGCGGACGCGCTTGAACACGGCACCCCGCAACGGTCTCCAGACGCCCCGCGACACGGCCGCGCGATGGGAATCCACGAAGCTCGCCGACACGGCCGGACCTGAAACCCGGATCGGCTCTTCGCCTCCGCTCGCCCCGCCACCCTCCGCTCCCCCAACGCCGCATCCCCTGCTGGACGAGGCCGGCGAAGCGGTGCTCGCCGGCGGTCGCGAAGACATTCGTTCGACGGCGGTCCTGAAGCTGAAGGAAACGATTCAGGCGGTGATTCGTGCGGCGGGCGGGGCCGCTGAGCCGGCCTCGCTGGCGGTCGACTACCCGCTGGACGAAACCATCTTTCCGCCGGAGATCGTTCCTCCCACCTTCCTTTGGCACGAACCGGACGCCCAGGCGGACACATGGCTGATCGACGTGGCCTTGGCCGGCGATTCGGAGCACATTTACGTTCTGTCGGGGGGCCGCGCTCCCGCCGCCGGCCCGATCGACCCGGCGGGCATCGCCGAGACCAACGAGATCTACCGCCCGACGCCCTACCAGGCGTCCGCCAAGAGTTGGACTCCCAGCGACGACATCTGGGCGGCGATCAAACAAGGCTCGGCCGGGCGTGCGGCGAGCATCCGCATCGCCGGCTTCCGCAGCACCCAGCCGTCCAAGACGAAAATCCTTTCCCGCGGCCATGTCTCGATTACGACTTCGACTGATCCTGTAGGTGCGCCGATCTTCTATCGCGACGTGCCGCTGTCCCCAGCGCTCACTGAAAAAGGCGTGATCAAGCCCCTGGCCGACAATGCGGTGTCCCTGATCGGCTGGCGGCTTCGCGACATCTCGAAATCCGACAGCCGACTGCTGCTGACCGACGTGCCGACCTGCACCAACTGCCACTCCTTCAGTGCCGACGGCAAGACGCTGGGCATGGATTTGGACGGCCCGCAGGGGGACAAGGGGGCTTACGTCATCGCGCCGGTCACGCGAGAGACGAAGTTCCGCCCGGAGGACGTGATCAGCTGGAATTCCTTCCCGGACAAGCCGGAAGGCCAGAAGACGATCGGTTTTCTCTCGCGGATCTCGCCCGACGGGCGGTACGCCGCGACGACCCTGAACGAATCCGTGTACGTGTGCAACTTTATGGACTACCGATTTCTGCAGGTCTTTTTCCCCACGCGCGGCATCCTGGGCTACTACGACCGATCGACCGGCCAGATCAAGGCTCTGCCGGGGGCCGACGACCCGAAGTACGTGCATTGCGACCCCGTTTGGAGCCCCGACGGTGAACATTTGGTCTTTGCGCGGGCCGAGGCGAAGGACCCTTACCCGGAAAACGGCAAGCTCGCCGAGCGGGCCAACGACGCAGCCGAAACCCAGATCCAGTATGACCTGTTTCGCATTCCGTTTCGCGGCGGCCGGGGCGGGCAACCGGAGCCGATTGCGGGGGCCTCGGACAACGGGATGAGCAACACGTTTCCCAAGGTCTCGCCGGACGGCAAGTGGATTGTGTTCGTCCAGTGCCGCAACGGCCAGTTGATGCGTCCGGACAGCACGCTGTGGATCGTTCCCGTCACCGGCGGCACGGCCCGGCGCATGCGGTGCAACACCAGCCTGATGAACTCCTGGCACAGCTGGTCGCCCAACAGCCGCTGGTTGGTTTTCTCCTCGAAAGCGAACACGCCGTACACTCAGATGTTCCTGACGCACATCGACCGGGACGGAAACGACAGCCCGGCGGTGCTGGTTCCGAACTCGACCGCAGCCAATCGGGCCGTCAATATCCCTGAGTTTGTGAACATTGCGTACGACGACCTGGTGAGCTTGGCTGTTCCGGCGTTGGACTACTACCGGCACGCCAGCCGAGGCGCCCGTTTGCGGCAGGAGGGAAAATTCGACGACGCCATCGCTGAATTGGACACGGCGGTCAAGCTGCAACCCGACTTTCACCATGCGCATGTCGAGGCGGCGATCGCGCTGACCCAGAAAGGGATGCTGGACGAAGCCCTGGCTCGGCTGAACACGGCGCTGGCACTCGATCCCAAACAGAGCCGCGCGCAGGGCTACGCCGGAATGGTCCTGGCGCAAAGCGGGCGGCTGGACGAGGCCGTGGCACATTTCCAGAAATCGCTCCAGATCGATCCCTACTACCGAACGGCTCATGTCAACCTGGGAAAAGTCTACCGGGAGCAGGGCAAGCTGGAACAGGCCATGGTTCATTTCCGGCTGGCCGTAGAACTGGACGACCGGGATCCGCTGGGCCACTTCGAGCTGGGAAATGTCCTCTTCCAGCGGCAGATGCTGGCCGGGGCCATCGAGCAGTTCAAGAAGACACTGGCGCTCGATCCCCAGTCGATCGACGCGCACCTTTTGCTGAGCAAATCGCTGGTGATGCAGGGGGATTTCCGGTCGGCCGTGGCCCAGTTGCGGAAGGCCATGACGGTCGACGCGAACAACGTGCGGCCGATCGCCGACTTGGCCTGGCTGTTGGCCGTCTGCCCCGACGACGACGTCCGCAACGGGGCGGAGGCCGTCGACCTGGCACGGCGAGCTTGCGCCGTCACCAATTTCAGGAGCCCGGCACTGCTGAATACGCTGTCAGCCGCTTACGCCGAGGCGGGCAACTTCTCCGAGGCCATCGCCACCGCCACCAAGGCCCTGAAGCTGGTGGACCCGAAGGACAACGCCCAGGCCCAATGGATTCGTCAGAGCCTGGAGTGCTACCGGGCCGGGAAACCGTGCCGCCCCGGGTCGCAAGGCTCAGGTTGAAAGGGGGACAGGTTCGCTTATCCACATAAGCGAACCTGTCCCCCTTTTCCCCTTTCAGTCGCCGGAGAGGTCGCGGAATTCTTGTTCGAACCGCCGGAGGAGATCCGGCCGGCCGCTGCGCCGCGCGAGTTCCAGGGCCCGGCGGGCGGCCATGATGGCGTCCGGACGCCGGCCCGCCTGAGCGTAGGCTCGGCCGAGGATCACCAGGAACTCCGGTTGATTGAACTGAGTCAGTTCGCACGCGCGTTCGGCCATCCGCACGGCCGCGGCGGCGTCGCGCAGTTCCCGCTGCGGGCAGGTGGCGCGGATCAGTGCGGATTGCGCCAGCGCGTGGGCGAAGTCCGGGTCCAGTTCCAACACGCCGGCGTACTGCGTCAGGGCCTGCTCGAACTTGCCCTGCGCCTGCAGTGCCAAGCCCAGGCACTGCCGGGACGATACGTCGGCCGGACGCAGTCGGACCGCTTCCTCCAAGCTTGCGGCCGCCTCGCCGTTGCGGCCCAAGTGCATCAACAGCATGCCCAGGGCAAAGTGGGCTTCAAATAGCTCCGGGTCCAGTTTTAGCGCCGTCCGATACGGCTCCACGGCCTCGACCGCTCGGCCTTGCTTCGTCAACGCGGCTCCCAAATTGCGCAGGGCCTCCGTGTTTTTCGGGTTCATGGCGAGCGCTTTGCGGCACGTGGCCACCGCGCGGTCCAAGTCCTCGAACTGAATGTTCGTCTCCGCCTGCCGTGCGTAGGAGTGATCGTCCAGGAACCGTTCGCTGATTTGCCGGATGGCGTCCGGGGCGGCGCGGACGAACTCGGGGATGTTCGCGGCCCGGTCGGGCGCGGTAAAGTCCGCCAGCAGCACGGGCGGACTGGTCTGGCCGGCCTCGTCGAAGTGCGTCAAAAACAACTGGGTGTAGGTAGAAAACATCTTCGAGGAAAACACCATCCACTTGCCGTTGGGGGAGAAGCTGTGCCAGGAATTCATCCGCGAGGTGTTGCAGCGCAGCCGGCGAGCCTCGCCGCCGCCGCTGGGAATGATGTACAACTGGCTGTCCGGCTGCAGCAGCATGAACGTTCTCGCCTTGCAGAATACGATCCACTTTCCGTCCGGCGAGTAGCGGGCGAAGTAGTTGCTCATCCCGTTGCACGACGCCCCGGCCAGCGGCTCCGCTCGTCCTCCCTGGCCGCCGTTGAAGGGGACGCGGTACAAGTCGAACAAGAACGTCTCGCCTCGGTGAGTGAACACTTTGCACTCTTCCAACGTCAGCAGTCCCGTGCCCTCGGTGCGATAGCGTTTGCTCCGCGCAAAGACGATCCACTTCCCATCCGGACTCCATACCGGATTGCTCTGCACGTACCGCGGATCGTCGGCGCCCGGCAGGGCCCGGAACGTGCCGTCTTCGCGCGAGTAGATCCCCACGATCCCTTTGATGGGAAAGAAGAGTTGCGAGAATGTCAGATCGGGCGTGGGCACGAAGACCGAACCGTCTTTGACGGTGCTGGCGACGTACTTCCCGTCCGGCGAAACCTGGGACAGCAGGCCGAACGTCGTCTCGCCGTCCTCGCGTTGGTAGTCGCTCCACGTGATGATCTTGCTGGGTTCCAAGACCATCTGCGGGCCGACGGGCACGATGGCATAGGAAGCTTTGTCGTTGGAGTAGTCGATGTCCATCCCCAGGATTGTGCCGTCCGCGGAAAACGAGTGGCAGTTCCCGCACACCGGCAGATCCTTGAGGACGACTGGCGGCGGTTGAGGGGAAGCGACATCGCCGAAACGCCAACGAATGTGGGAGGGATCGTTGACCGCATCGCGAAAAGGCAAGTTGACCTCGCGGTAGAAGATCGGCGCACCGACTTCGTCCGGAGACGTGCTGAATGCGACGCGGCCCGACGACCGGATCCGGCCCTGGCGCGCGCGTCGCACACCCAGCACGGTCACCTCGGTCCGGCCGGCGAGCGAGCGGCGCTGGATCGTCTCCCATTGGTCTTCCGACGGCGTCCACTCCTGCGACGCGCACTCGGCGGAGATCCCTTGTGCGCTGCCGGAGAACTGGACGTGGACCAGCCAGACGTCGGACTGGCCGCTGTTGTCTTCCCAGCGAAAAGTGGGCGCGGCGATTCTGGGCGGAAAGACCGCCTCGTCGAAAGGATACTGGACGGTCAAACCGCCGGGCGGGCTGCTGGGGTCAAAGGATGCCAAAATCGCGTGCGGTCGCAGGGGCCGCGATCCGCTGGATGTGAGCCACACCGTCGCAGCGGCTACAGCCGCCGTGACGACGCTCACGCTCGCGAGAAGGAAGAGGCGTCTTGAGGACATCCAGCTAGCTAGGTTTCAGCAGTTTCTGCGCCTCCGGATTCGGCACGAGTTCGATATTGACCTCGTTCGTCCCCTCCTTCACCTCCACCTCGGATTCTTTGGGCATCAGGCCGCGGTAGGGCGAGACGGTGGGCGCTTCGTCGTGCTGTCCCGCTTCGCCTCCAGACGCTTCCGCCGCCTGGGCCACGGCCGGGAAGAACGTGATCTTGTGCCGTCCGACGATGGCTCCGTCCCCGTCCTGGTAGGTGGTCAGGACATACGAGCCGTCGGACTTGATGGTGCCCCCGGCGGGCTTAATCGCTACGCCCGTGTCCGCGGAGGTGCCCTCGGAAATCGGAATGAATGTGATGGAGCCCGCCTCGACAGGTTTTCCTTCATACGTCACCTTGCCGGAAACCTTTCCGGTCGCCGCCTGCTTCGCGCCGCCCGAGCATCCGGGCAAACCCATGAGCAAGGCAACGCTGCACAGCGCCGCCGCCAATCGCACCGCCGAATTCATCGAAAGCTCCCTTCACAAACACCTTTTGGCATGGTCGTGGTTTACACATCGTTAGAAGCCCGGCTTTTTCAAGAAGCCGAGCTTCTCAGGTTGACGCCGCAAACCGCATCAGGAACGAGACGCGAAACCTGCCTTTCTCCATTCGACCTTTTCCGGCCCGTGAAATCAAAGGCCGCGACTCGCGCCGGCTACTTCGGCAGGAACACCGGCTCACCGCCTTGGATGTCACCTAACCGGGAATAGACAACGGGGTCGATCGAGTCCGGAAGGAACCGCACCGAACCGTCGGCCAGCACGAACTGCGCGCCTCCGGGATGCTGACTACCGAAGGCGAAATCGGAAATGTGCAGACTGTTAATGGTGGGAAGTCCAAAATCTTGATCGCGATTGTTGATGGGTGTGAGTAAGCCCGTCACGCGGCCAAAGGAAGAAATGCGCCACTGCCCGGCCCAATCGTTGTTGCCGCCTACCCATAGGGGAAAGACGGTGTTGGTGATCGTGGGCTTGACGTTGACCGTGACGCTCACCTCGCCGATCGCAATCACGTTGCTGGTCCCGTCCGAGATCTGCCCCATGTCGGTGACGTAATGATAGTTATTGTCCTGGGACAAGCGGAACACGCCGTTCTGTTCAGTCTGGCCACTCGGTCGGGTCCACGACGTCGCGCCATTGGCGGAGAAGTAATTCACCCAGGGCGTCTCGTTGCCGAGGCAGGCGCAGTAGTTCGACTTGCCGTAACCGTTGTTGTCGGTCGTAGGCAAAATGTCACTGGGACAGATGAACGGCGGCAGGATCGTCTTGGCGATGCTGTTGCCGTGATTGTTTACGATCTGGCACCACCAGTTGTAAGTGTCCGTGTTTCTTACGGGCGGGGTCGTCGGGATGTTGGTTCCTACCTGAATAAAGCCGCTATGGACGTCCAGGTTGTCCCCACCCGGAATATACACGAGTCCAGCGCCCCCGGCCTTCAACTCGTCGTAGACCACGGACTGTTCCATAAACGGCAAGATGTAGGCTGACCAAGAGTAGTTGTTGCAGTCGTCGTCCGGGTTCCCGATCGGGAACTTTTTGTAGATGTCGTGGAAGTTATGGATCGCGATCCCCAACTGTTTGAGGTTGTTCGCGCACTGGGTGCGACGAGCCGCCTCGCGCGCGGCCTGAATGGCCGGCAAGAGTAGTGCCACCAGGATTCCAATGATGGCAATCACCACCAACAATTCGACGAGCGTAAAGGCTCGCCTGTTCCAAAAACGCTGGCTCATGGATGAGACCTCCTCACAAGAACGTTGAAAAGGGAGGTTTGACGATGGCGACCCGGATGAAGGTATCCAGGTGGAACGCGGACGCGCCTCCCGACTCGCGCCGCGCGAAGAATAAACGATTTTTTTCGATCGATGGGTGAAGGCATCTCATTCCCCTCGTACCACCAACAGGTAGATTCGTTCAGTCCGGCCGCCGAACGCAGGATCTAAGAATTGGGACTGCGACGAATCTGCCTTTTTTGTCAATCTACCCGGCATGGCCTCGTGCCATAATAACGTGGTCAGTTGGTAGATGAGTGCCGACTAACGA
>CAZAQY010000311.1:0-9496 GCA_964486845.1 uncultured Pirellulaceae bacterium | reverse complement strand
GACCGGCTACCTCCCCGCCGGAAAACTGGTTCCCTTTCTCGCCGGAATCCGCAGCGTCGATTTCAGTGACGTCTTGTTGAACTCGACTGGACGAGGGACACTTGGACGCGCGGCCTGTTGGCTTCGGCGCGATCCAGCGATGGCGGACAACCACGTTTCGATCCTGCGTCCCGATCCGAAGGTTTGCCTTCCGGTGTACCTGGCACTGTTTCTGAACTCGCCGCCGGGGCTGGCCCAGAGCGAGATGTTCCAGACCGGCTCCTCCGGCCAACTGGAACTCTATCCGGTGGACGTCGCCAAGCTCATCGTGTATCTCCCAGGAAACGGGAACGGCAAGATCGACTTGAGATGGCAGCAGCGGTTGGCGGACAAAGTTGTGGCTGCGAGCGAAGCCAAGGCCAAGGCGCGAGCCAAACTGGAAGAAGCCCAAACGCTCGAGGAACGTGAAATCGAAAAACGGCTCGCGAGGCAGTAGCGTCGGGCCGCAACTTGAGTCCGTCTCGACGCGCGTGGCGAGGACTGGGAAATGCCCTGCGAAATGAGGGAGAAGATCACAGTATCCAGCCTTCGCGGTACGGGTACGCGAGCTTCTGATTGGCTTCGGCGTGACTGGTGATGCGTCCGGCGACCGGGTCGTAGGTGAGGGTTTCTCCGGGGAACAGCGTCGCGAGGTTGCCGAGCATCAGCAATTCACTCAAGGGGCCGCCGTTGTCGAAACCGGCCAAAATCTGCGGCTTCTCGCCCCGGCAAGCATCGATCCAGTCGCGGTACAGCCCGTGTGACGGCGCGATCCGCTGCGGCTGGTTGGTTTCGATCTGCTCGAACTTCTCCTTGGGCAGGGCGGTCACTTGGACGCTATGGTCGTTGGCCAGCAGCGCCCCGTCGCTGCCCAGCAGCAGGGAGCCGGCGGTGGCCATCAGGGCGCCGGCGTCTTCAGGCTTCACGATGCCCAACGGGCGGAGCTTGTCGTGGATCAAGGCCCGCGTGCCCGGCGCGTAATCGGGGCCGTGGTGCCAGGTGATCGTCACCGGCGGCAGCGGACCGCGGGCGGGGATTTCCCAGCGCACGCGTTCCCACCGTGGAAACGAAAGGCGATTCAACCGCGAACACTCGGCCTGCACCCGAATCGTCGCTCCCGGCGCGTTCCACAGCACGCGCAGTCCCAGCGTCACAAAGGGAAAGATCGTGGTGTGCGGACCGAAGCTGCCCAGGCCGCCGTTGCAGGTCTCCCGCCAGTGCGCATAGCTCATCCAATCCGGGTGGTACTCGCGCCACGCCAGTGGCCCCAGCCAGAGATCCCAGTCGAGTCCCTCGGGGACCGGCTGCTTGCCTTGCGGCAACGCGTCGCGGTCCGACCCGCCGCGCCGGAACCAGATGTGGACCTCCTGGACCTGGCCGAGAACTCCGTCCTGCACCAGCTCGATGGCCCGCCGGAACTGGCCGGTGCTGGTGCCCGGACTGCGGTAGGTGGTGGGCAGTTGCTTCTCGGCCGCCAACGCCCGCAGAGCCCGCGCATCGCTGATGGTCAGCCCCAGCGGGCGCTCGCTGCACACCGGTTTTCCCGCCCGCATCGCCGCCCCGCAGGCGACGCCGTGGAGGTGATCGTACTCGGAGACGACCAGGGCATCGATCTGGTCCGCCATCTCGCCGAACAACTGGCGGATGTCGGCGAAGATCTTCACGCCGTCGCCCTGGGCCAGGCGGCGGTACCGTTGGGCCACGCGCTGCTGCTCCGGGTTCCGGGGATCGTCGAGCTTGCTCGCCTGTTCGTCCCACTGCTTCAAGATGCCGGGGATCTTGCGCTGATCGACATTGCCCAGCGCGACCAGTTCGGCGTTGTAGATATGGGAACCGGTCACGAACGCGGCCGCATTGTACATGTTGCCGAACAGGGCCAGGCGCAGCCGAGCGTTGGCGTCGCAGGCAAACGCGGTGCGCGAGGAGGCCAGCACCAACCAGCCTCCGGCGCCGCGGGCGGTGCGAGCGAGGAACTGGCGGCGGGTCCACCGGCGTCTCCTGGCGGTTCGTTGGTTGGGCGTTTCCATGTTCTGAAATCTCCCCGGAACGTCAGATCGTGTAGCCCGGGCGGTATTCGTAACGCAACAGCGCCGCCGCGCGGGGATGGTTCGTGATCTGCCCGCTGGCGGGATCGAACTCGATCGGTTCGCCGGGGAACCGGGTGGAGATGCTTCCCACGGTCAGCAGTTCGGCCAGCGTCGCGGCGTACTCGAAGTGCGAGATCGGCTGCGGGCCTCCGCGGCAGGCGGCGATCCATTCCTTGTAATGCCCCGGCGACGCAGGCAGAGTCACCGGTCGGGTCTGCTCGATGTGCTCGAACTTCGGCCGGGGCAGCAGATGCACCTCCGTGTTGTGGCTGGGCGTCGCCAGCAGCCCCTTGCTGCCCAGGATCACACAGCCGGCGCCGTTTTGCGGCAGGAACTTCTTCAACTCCTCGTCCGTCGCGCCGTGGTCGCGGAGGAGGCTCTCCAGCATACTCCGCGTGCCCAAGGCGTAATCGGGCGGATAGCCGTGGTGCCAGGTGAAGGTGACCGGCGGCAGCAAGCCCCGCGCGGGGATCTCCCAGTGGATGCGCTCCCAGCGCGGGTAGGAGATGAGGTTGACCTCGGAGCATTCGGCCAGGACGCGAATCCGCCCTCGGTCGGCGCCTGCTTGCCACAACTCGTGTACCTTCAGCCCCAGGAAAGCCATGTTGGCGGAATGCGGCCCGAAGTTGCCCAGTTCGCCGATGCTCGTATCGCGCCAGGCAATGCGGTTGATCCAATCCGGGTGATATTCGCGCCACTTGACCTGGGCCAGCCAGAGGTCCCAGTTTAGTTCCTTCGGCACGGGCTGCGAACCTTGCGGGGTGGCCTGGAAGTTCCGCCCGCCGCGAGCGAAGAACACGTGAACTTGCCGCACGTCGCCGAGGACGCCTTCGCGAAGGAGTTCCACCCCGCGGCGGAAGCCCGGCGCGGCGGCGCCGCCCGTGTTCACCTGCGTCGGCAGCTTGCACTGTTTGGCCAACTGGAACAGCGCCCGCGCCTCGTAGGCGCTGATGGCCAGCGGTTTTTCCGCCAACACCGGCTTGCCGGCGCGCAGCGCGGCTGCCGCGATGATCGCATGCGTGTGATCGGGCGTGGCGACCACGACGGCGTCGAACTGGTCGGCCGCGTCGTCCAGCAGGCGGCGGAAGTCCGCGACCAGCGGCGGCGGTTTCTCGGCCAGCGGACCATACAACTGGGCCGCTGCCGCGCGCTCTTCCGGTTTGTCCGACTGGCCCCATTCCGCCGCCTGCGCCGCCCAGAAGTCATACACCCGCTGGACCTTCCGCTGGTCCACGTCGCACGACATCGTGTAGTCGACGTTCTCGAGCAGGTGCAGCCCCGAGGCGAATCCGACGTAGGCGCCGTAGCCGGCCATGCCGACCACCGCCAATCGCAAACGCTCGTTAGCATGATAAGCAAACGCCGTGCGAGCGGATGGCAGGATCAACAGACCGCCAACCCCGCCGGCAGCCCCCTTCAGGAAACAACGACGACTCGCAGTACGTCTCATGACCTTCCTCCCGGCTGGATCGTTTCAGCCCGCTTCCGAGTCTTCCCGGCAGAAGTCTTCGTCATCATAACCAAGCGACCTGCGACTCTCCAGTCGGCGACTGTATCTGGCAGTGCCGGGCTTCTTTGGTTGGTGGCGGCAAGGCGCTGTGCCGCGAGTCTCTGGTCCTGGGCGCATTTTACCACATTTATCTATCAACCCCTGCTTGACAACTCCCCGAAATTGTGTACCAAGGGGGCGCGGAACGGGAGGCGTGCATCTCGTCCCACCTAAGCTCGCGTCTGGCACCGAGGTAAATGGGCAAGCGGGCAGTCGAGATTGCAGGCAGAGAAGCAGGTAGACGGTTTGGCCCTCCTTTTCGAGCGCGTCGCTGTTTTATCGTAACTTTGCCGTGATCGTGGGGGGTCGCGAGGACACCGTCGAGCATGGCCTGACACGCTGTTGTTTCCCACTTGGCAGGTCGTCGTGCTCGGCCTCAAGCACAACCACTGGCCGCTGTCGCGCAGGATGGGTCTCCGACCCGCCTCGTCACGTGGGATGGCTCTCCGAGCCGTCCTGGACGGCTCGGAGAGCCATCCTACGCGAGTTGTGGGCGGACGGCGAGCCGCTTGCGGTTCCACTGCTGGGCGCCGATTTCCTTTTTTGCTGTAAGAGTTTTCCGGTGGGCATCTGAGCTACGGAGTTCTTGCCATGTCATCCTGGGTCACCTCTCGTTCTCCCGACCGTCGCTGTCTCGCCAACCGATCACGCCGCGCCCCACAGTCACGTTGGCGGCGCCGGCTGTTGTTTGAACCACTGGAAGACCGGCATTTGTTGGCGACCAGCTATTGGAACACGACAGCCGTAGACGCGAGTTGGGGCAATACGGCCAACTGGTCCGCTGGAATCCCCAACAGCACCACGGAAGCGCATTTCAGCACCTCCAACGTCACGACCACGTTGAACGATGAGGACAAGAACGCGCAGGGAATCGTGTTTGAGGATCTGGGTTCGGGCATCTCCGACTTCACGATGAATGTCGGAAGCGGAGGTGTTCTGTACACCTGGGACAAGGGCATCACCGTCAACGGCGGGAACCAGACTTTCAATTCTGTTGTGGTTCGACCGCGCGTCACCTCGACCATCGCCAACAACGGCACGGGGTTACTCGATTTCAACAGCGAGATGCTGTTCCATCTGACGGGGACAACCGCGACCTTCACGTTCGACGGTTCCGGGAATATCGACCTGGCCCGCTATGCCCGCCGCACGAGCGGAATGGATGTCGATATCGTCAAGCAGGGTTCCGGAACGTTGACTATCCAGAGCGCCAACACCACCCCTGCAGGCACGGGCGCCGGGGGAATTGACGGCCGGATGACGATCCTGGGCGGAGTGGTCTCGATCAACGGCGAGGCCAATCTTGGACTCAACCCGGCGGCCTTCGACGCGGGGCTGCTGACGTTCAACGGAGACACCCTCCGCGCCACGGGTTCCTTTGCCATCGACGACGCCAACCGCGGCGTGACCTTGGACGCGTTCCACGGGACGTTCGACGTGACCGGCGCCCATACCCTGACCATCGCCAATGTCATTACCGGCAGTGGGAACCTCGCCAAGACCGGTTCGGGGACGGTCGTCCTGAGCAACACCAGTGCCTACACCGGCACGACCGCCGTGTCCAACGGCAAGTTGCTGGTCAACGGCGATGCCAGCGCCGCCACCGGGGCCGTGACGGTCAACAGCGGCGCCACGTTGGGCGGCGCCGGGACGATCGGCGGGGCCGTGACCATCAACCCCGCGGCATTCTGGCCCCCGGCAGCAACGTGGGGACGCTCACGCTGAACAACGGGCTGACCCTCAGCGACACGTCCTCCTTCGCGGTGGAGATCAACGGCCCCACCGCGGGCTCGCAACACGATCGGGTCTGTGTACTGGGCAACGTCGCGCTGAACGGCGCGACGCTCGCCGCTACCGGCACGATCACCGCCCCGGCCGGCCGGCTGATCGTGCTGATCGACAACGGCGGCACCGATCCGGTCGGCGGCACGTTCAAGGACAGCCTCGGCGCGACCCTTGCCGAGGGCGCGACGGTGACCGTCAACGGGATCGACTTCCTGCTGTCCTACGCCGGCGGCGACGGAAACGACGTGGTGCTGTTCCAGGCCGGCGCGGCGGGCACGATTGGCACCGCGGGCGATGACGAGTTCGAGCTGCGGCAAGCCGATATCAGCGGCGCGGACTACCTGCAATTGCTGGCCGGCGGCGCGGTGGTCGACTCGCGAGCCGCCGCCGCGGTGACGTCCTGGACCATCGACGGTGCGGGCGGCAACGATACGCTGACGGTCAATTACGCGGCCAGCGGCGGGTTTCTCGACATCCCCGTGACGTTCGACGGCGGCGCGGGGGCAACGACTCGCTGAGCATCATCGGCGGCTCGTTCACCGACGTGATCCTGAACCACACCGCGGCGCACAGCGGCACGGTAAACCTGGACGGGACGGTGATTACCTACGCGGAACTCGAGCCGATCTTGATCGGCGCCGGCGGCCTGAACCTGACCGTAAACCTGACGGCCGGCGACGATACCACCCAGTTCTCGATGCTCGACGCGGACGCCGATACGCTGGTCGACGATCTGTCCATCCTCAGCCTGACCGGCACGCACGAAAGCACGACCGTGCTGGACGTCGGCGGCTACAGCCGCCTGGCCATCTACGGCGGCGCCGGCGACGACCAACTGCTGCTGGCGGCCTTCACGCCCGGGGTGTTCAGCGGGGACCTGGCGATCGACGGCGGCGGCCAGGCGGACTTTGTGCTGCTGGGCACGGCGCTGAGCGTGGCCTCGCTGGACGTTACCGCCGCTGCCACCGTGTTGAATGCGAGCATCACGACCAGCGGCGGGGGCGACGTCACGATCGACAGCGCGGCCTGGATCGGGGATTCGATCACCATCGACACCTCGGCGGGCGGCGGCGGGGATGTGTCCTTCACCGGCACCGTCTCGGGCTTGAGCGCCAGCCCGGACCTGAGTCTCAACGCCGGCACGGACGGCACGATCACGTTCGCCGGCGAGATCGGCGCGTTCAGCATTCCGCTGCCTGCGCCCGCCGCCTATTTCGAAGTGGGTGGCCGAATCGTGGCCGAAGCCGAAGACTACACGCTGCGGATCGCGCACGGCGGCGGCGACAACTGGCTGGTCGTACCTGCCGAGAATCCCGGAGCGGGCGGAACCTTCGCCAACGCCCGCGGCGGGGCCTACGTTCAGGACTTGCCCGACGGCGGCGCTGGTGGCGGCGGTCCTACCAACCCGCCGGAGATCCGCTATCTGATGTACGTCGCCACCCCCGGCACGTACCGCCTGTACTTCCGCTGGGACGGCTTCGACGGCAGTTCCGACTCGATCTTCACCGACATCGTGGAACTGAAAGACGGGGCCGGCGGCACGATTGCCGACTGGTACGAATTCACGATCGGCGCAGACAGGAACTTTGCCACCACGCCCTGGGACTCGGCAGCAGGGTTTGAACTCAACACCGCGGATGCCTTGCCGAAAACGGCGCCGCTGTGGACGATCCCCACCCCCGGTTTCTACACGTTCCGCGTGACGGCCGCCGCTTCTTTCCACGCCGATCTGGCGAACTTCTATCTCGGCTGGCTGACGAACAACAGCGGCACGGGGAACGTCACCGGCACGCTCCGATTGGGCGCCGATAACACCTTCGGCGCCGGCCTGCTGCGGCTGGGCCACATCGACGGCGACAATGTCCGGACCGTGACGGGCAACATCCAACTGGGCGCGATGAACGTCTTCCACGTCGACACGCTCATCGTCGGCTCGCACAAGGGCACGGGCAACGTGTCGTTCGCGTCGGCCGGCGCAAGGGAAATGGGCTGGTCGCCTTCTCCGGTCCCGGTGGTACGTTGGACTTGGGTTCCGCCGCGCAGCGGACCGATCTGTACATCGGCATGAACGACGTCGGAACCAGCTCGGTCAGCCGCGGCGAATGGAATCTGACGGGCGGCGCGGGCGGGACCCTGTACCTGAACGACCTGAGCGTCGGCTGGGGCAACACCGGCGGCGGCAGCGGCGGTGCGCTGGGATACTTCACGGGTGGCGCAGGGGCGATCGATATCGGACCCCAGGAAACCGACGTGGCCCGCGTGCAAGTCGGCTACAACGACGGCGGGCGGAACACGGCCGGCGGCGGCGTCACCGGCACGATCGATCTGGCGGCGACCGGCACCCTGGTGGCCGCGGTCGATCAACTGCTGATCGGCACGGCCCTGAACAGCGCCAGCGCAAGAGGCTCGGTGGCGCTGGCTCAGGGCAACACGCTGTACGCCGATTTGATCCGCATCGGCCATTCGACCAACGCATACCACACGACGCCGGAGTTGACCAGCACGTTGACGCTGGGCGAGTCCAATGACCTGTTTGTGGACACGTTCCGGTTGGGCGAACAGCGGTCAAGCGCCGGCGTCGACGTGCGGGGCCCCGGCAGCCGGGTCGCGCTGACGGGCAACCACAATCCGGCCGCGGATCTGGTGGTCGGCCGCAACAACGCCGGAACCAATGCCTTCGTCACCGGGACGTTCGATCTTTCGAACGCCGCCACGTTCGGCGCCACCCTCGATCATTTCCATATCGGCGTCAAGGGCGACACCGCGGACGGCCGCGCCCGCGGCCTGGTCACCCTGGCCACGGACAATACCCTCACGGCCAACGAGCTGATCGTCGGGCAAAGCGGGAACACGGGGGCTACGACGGTCGGCGAACAGTCCCAGCTCCACCTGGGCGGCGGCACCACCACGATCACGACCACGGCCGCCACGTTGACGTTCCTCGTCGGCGATCGGAAGACCACGGGGCTGGTCGATTTCGCGACGCCCGGCGGGGTGCTGAACCTGGGGACGGCGAGCAACCCTGTCGATCTGGTTCTCGGCCGCAAGAGCGTGGACACGGGCACCAACGCGGCCGGCACCATGGACCTGCGCACCGGCACAGCGCACATCTCCGCTAGTCAGATCAGCCTGGGTCAGGAGACCAACACCAGCGGTGCGGGCACGCCGTCCGGCGCGTTGATCCTGGGCCACGGTTCGATGACGGCGACCGGTAACATCAACGAGAATCACGCCTCCGGCGGTGCCGGCAGCAGCACGGTGACCGTGCTCGGAAATCAGACGTTTACCGTGGGCGCCACGGTGGCCCCGGATACGTTCCTCATCGGCCTGACCGGCGTTCCCGGGTCGGTCACCTTCACCGGCCCCACGGCGGCGATCGGGAGGCCGGCAACGCCACGGACCTCCTCGTGGGGCGCCGCGAAGCGGATACGGCGTCCACCTTCCAGGGCACGCTGGACCTGTCGGCGGTCGGGACCTTCAACGCGCTGCTGGACGAGTTCTCCATCGGCACGAGTAATCCGGCCGGTGTGGGCAGTGCGCAAGGCCAGCCGCGCGGCGTGGTGACGCTGGCCGCCGGCACGACGATCGACGCGCGGCTGATCCAGATCGGCGACTCGCGCAATGTGGGCCTGGGCGGCTTCAACAACCGGCTCCTGCTGGGGACCACCAACGCGATCACGGTGGACACGATGGTTGTCGGGGGCGACAAGAGCACTGGGACGATCGACGGCAGCCTGACGTTTGCATCCGGCAATGGAACCCTGGATTTGGCCGGCTCCAGTGGTCCTCGCACAGACCTGTACGTCGGCCACCAGGAAGTCGGCACCGGCGGCGGGGCCCGTGGCGTGATGGATCTGGCGGGCGGCACGTTCAACGCGACGCTGGACGAATGGGTGATCGGCTCCAAGCCGAACTCCGCCACCGGCGCGACCGAAGGCGTGGTGAACCTCGGCGCCGGCACCGTCAACGCCAACTCGCTGGTCCTGGGACGGCGCACCGACGCGAGATCGCGTTCGGCAGCGGCAAGCTGTACCTCAGCTACTTTGCCGATGCGGCC
>CAZAQY010000310.1:0-9515 GCA_964486845.1 uncultured Pirellulaceae bacterium | reverse complement strand
ATAAACTCCGACATGCCAGCAGTGCTTGCACACGACAGTCAGCAACGGCAGCACGGTCCCGAACGGTCTTGTCCCGAATCTGAAATCTGAAATCTCAAATCTCAAATCTGAAATCTCAGATCCCAAATCTCGGCAGTGCCTCAGGACATTGGCAAAGGTTCTCGGTGTTTTTGCCCGTTGCGGCCGGTTGTTAGCAGCTTTTGACGTTGTTCGGCCCAGAGGGCGCGCTGCCACGTGCCGACATGGACCGGATAAAGGCATCTTGCCAAAGCCGCAGCGCGGATTGCAGAGCCTTTTCAACAGGCTGCTGAGCATGAGGCCTGCGGCAGCCCTGGGGGCGGGAAAACCGGCGGACAGACGTCCGCCGTTCGCTGGGAATCTCCCCGTCTTCAGTGCCGCTCAGCGCCACTGGCATTGACCCGCGCCCACGTCTTCAGCAATCCCATGCCCGCGACCACGGCCAGCGCCGTCAGGATCACCGCCGGCAGATACTCGGCATAGATCCAGTACCCGCTGGCCAGCACGGCGGCGTACACCGCCACACAGCCGATCGTTGCACAGAGGATCTCGAAGGGCACGTTCCACGCCGTCGTCCCGGCCGCCAGCGGATCGCCGTCCTCAGCCGCCCGGCGGGCGACCGCCGCCCAGCCGGGACCGCCGGGGCGGACCAGCCGGCAGAACCGCCGCAGGGTCGCCTCGTCCGCCGGCCGGGTCAACAGCGTCACAGCCAGCCAGGCCACGGTCGTGATACCGACGCCCAGCACGATCTTTTCCCAGGCAGCGAGTCCTGCCGGCCCGAAAACCTCGAAATAGACCGCCACCGCAAAGGAGACAATCATGGCGGCGATCTCGCTGAAGGCATTGATCCGCCACCAGAACCAGCGGAGCAGGAACAACAGCCCGGTCCCGGCTCCGATTTGCAGGATCAGGTGAAACGCCTGCAACGCGTTGCTCAACCAGAGGCCCAGCACGCCGGCCACGATCATCATCAACAGCGTGGAAACCCGGCCGACAAAGACCTGTTCCCGCTGGCTCGCCGCAGGACGGATGAAACGGTTGTAGACATCGTTGACGACGTAAGACGATCCCCAATTCAGATGCGTCGACAACGTCGACATAAAGGCCGCCATCAGCGAGGCCAGGACCAGCCCCTGGAGCCCGTGCGGCAGAAGGGTCAACATGGCCGGATAGGCCAAGTCATGCTTCACCACGCCGGACTCGATCCGCGGAAACGCGGCCTGCAGCGATTCAAGGTCGGGGAAGACCACCAGGGAAGCCAAGGCGACCAGGATCCAGGGCCAGGGGCGAAGGGCATAGTGAGCGACGTTGAACAACAGCGTTGCCCCGGTCGCATGCGTCTCGTTCTTGGCGGCCAGCATGCGTTGGGCGATGTAACCCCCGCCCCCCGGCTCTGCGCCCGGATACCAGACGCTCCACCATTGCACCGTCAGCGGAATGATGAACACGGACAGCAGCAGTTCGGGATCGTGCCAGTCGGGAAACAACGACAACTTGGCTTGGACCGTGTCGTGCGCCAGCAGGCCCGCCAAGCCTCCGATGCAGTCCAGTTGGACCAGGTACACCGCGGCTGCGATCGCTCCGCCCATCGCCACCGCAAACATCAGGAAGTCGGTCAGCAGCACGCCGGTCAGCCCGCCCATCATGCTGTACAGGGCCGTCACGCCGCACGCCACCACGACCGTCTGCACCGGGTCGGTGCCCAGCATGGCGCCGGCAATCTTGATCACCGCCAGCGTGGCCGAGGCCATGACCACGATGTTGAACAGCACGCCCAGATACAGGGCGCGGAACCCCCGCAGGAACGCCGCCGGCCGCCCGCTGTAGCGCAGTTCGTAGAACTCGACGTCCGTCATCGCGCCGGTGCGCCGCCAGAGCTTGGCATAGATGAACACGGTCGTCATTCCGGTCAGCAGGAACGACCACCAGACCCAGTTGCCGGCGACGCCGTTCTGCCGGACCAGATCGGTGACCAGATTCGGCGTACCGGCCGAAAACGTCGTGGCCACCATCGAGGCGCCCAGCAGCCACCAGGGCATGCCTCGGCCGGCCAGAAAGAACTCGGATGCGCTGCTCCCCGCCCGCTTGGTGACCGCCAGGCCGACGGTCAGGCTCACCACCAAGAACGCCACCACAATCGACCAGTCGCCCCAATTGAGTGTCATCGGCCACCGCTGCTATGCCAATTCTGCTTCCGTCCGGCGGTAGATACGTTCCAGCGAGATCTCGAATTCAATCCCATCGAGACGGACAACGTCGCTAGGTTGCGTGAGGATCTCGGCCCGCCACCATGTTTCACCATCGCGGCGGAAGACAGTGACCTGCATCTTGGTCTGCTCGATCAGAATGTACGCCTCGACGCTCGGGGTGTGAAAATAGGCCAGGGACTTTTCGCGTTCGTCGGTCCGACGCGTCTCTTCCGACAAGACTTCAAACACGTAGCGAGGACGTTCCCGATAATATCGTGCGTTGTCGGTGGGATCGCAGCACACCATCACATCCGGGTAATAGAACACCTCGCGGTGCGTGCGGATTTTCATGTCGTTGGAGAATGCCTCGCAAGGGTGGCCTTCGAGAAATCGAGCCAAATCGCTCACCAGATTGATGCAAATCCGGTTGTGGCTGGCACTCGCCCCCGCCATGGCAAACACCCGCCCCCCGACGTACTCGTGCCGAACGTCGGCGGACAGCTCACCCGCCAGGTAATCTTCCGGGGAAATCCAGATCGCGGTTTGGGGTACGGCACTCATGATGCTCAGTCTAGGGGCAGTTCCGATGAGTGTCAATCGCGCAAGTCAACAGGACACCTGCCCCGATGATGCCCTGTCTCGGCAGCATCAGGAAGCCGGGTGTTCACCGCGCAGGGCCTCCAGACGCTCGACCAGATTCTCGCCGTCCAGTTCCAGCGGCAACACGTTCTGATTGGTTGCCGAGGCAGCGGCCAGGCCCGCGGCTTCGCCCGTCTGGAGCACGCTGCCGGTCAGCCGGTAGCTGCCCAGCGCGTAATGATCGCCGGAGATGCAGCGGCCGGCGGTCAGGAGGTTGTCGACGTCGCGGGTTGCCAGGCAGCGAAAGGGATGCATCGGCTTCCGGCAGCGAGCAGGAACCAGTAGAATACCGGCAGGTCGCATGTAGCGGTGGGTATACCGTGTAGTGGCGAGATGACGTCCGATGCCGCCGTCTCGCTCAAAAGGCTGCGCGGGCGGAGGCTGCGGGGAATGTCAAGGACGAAACCATGAAGAACAATCCGTTGCCTAGATTAGACACGAATCCGGATGTTCGAGATCAACTGCTATCCTTTTGCCGCCTTCGACCCGGTGATGTTTGGGATGATCCGAAGGGCAGACACCGCGTCGCGTGTCGCGATGCGACCGATGCGGCCGAAATGCTCGACCTTGTTGGCCGCGAATCTCCAACACTCGCCATCCACGATCCGCCGTACAACCTAGTCGCGTTTGAGTTACGCTCCGTGCAGGAGTACATCCGCTGGTGCCGGCAGTGGGTGCGCAACACGACGAGACTACTGGCTTCCGATGCTTCGCTCTACGTTTGGCTCGGCGCCGATCAGAACGCCGGCTTCCAGCCGCTTCCCGACTTCATGCTGATGATGCGAGATGAACCGTACGTGTCACGTAGCTTCATCTCCATGCGCAACCAGCGCGGGTACGGCACGCAGAAGAACTGGATGGCGGTTCGCCAGGAACTGCTTTACTACACCAAAGGCTCGCCGGTGTTCAATGTCGATGCGGAGTACACCGACATCCCCAAAATCCTCCGTGGCTATTACAAGGAAATCAAAGGCCAGAAGACCGAAAATCTCGAGCGGAGCAAATCCGACAACATCAGGGCAGGAAACGTGTGGGTGGATATCCAACAAGTCTTCTACCGGATGGAGGAAAACGTCTCCGGTTGCTACGCGCAAAAGCCGCTCAAGTGCATGGAACGTATTATCACCGCAAGCTCCGTCTCCAACGATGTTGTGGTCGATTTCTTTGCGCATTCCGGCGCGACCCTGCTCGCGGCCGAGAAACTTGGTCGCCGATGTATCACAACCGACGTGGACCCAATATACGCAGAGATCTGCATTCGTCGGTTGGAGAGATTTCGAAACACCGGACGCGTAGGATGGCAGAATGGGCATCCATTCGAAAATGAGCTTTCGTCGTTCGGTCAGTCGCAGACTGACGATGCGCCAAGAAGGGCCTCAAGGCCGCCACAGAAACTCCTGTTCTGAATGTGGAGGGGCGATCCGTGGAACACCTTCAAGAGGAATTGCAGGAACTCTTGAGTCAGACACCCGATGCAGATGCCATTCAGGCAAGACTTGAGAACCTGATTTCCGTCTACCCATTCAACGAGTACGAGTTCATTATTTCTCACTTGTTGGCGGCGGATGTTTTGAGCTTGGATGCATACTACGAGTTGCGCGACGGCTACTTGGCTCGCAACGTGTTTCTTTACATTTTCGAGATTAGTGCGCCGCGGACTTTCGGCGAATCGTGGGCGCAAGGCCATCTCAAGGAACTTGTACCCGAGCTGCAAAAGCCGTCCAAGAAGCGCGATCCGAATTACTCGGGTCAGTACGACTTCTTGCTTGACGGGATTCGGATCGAGGTGAAGGCTTCGCGGGCTGTTGACGCGGATCTCGACGCGCCGCTGTACGTGAAGGCTCTCGCATCTGATTCCCGCAAGCCATTTTGGATGAACTTCCAGCAGATCAAACCAGCGTGTTGCGATGTCTTCGTGTGGATCGCGGTCTGGCGAGACAAAATCAGATACTGGGTGCAATCGTCATACGAGGTTGAGAACAATCCGCACTATTCGAGGGGCCAGCATCGCGGGAACATCGGCGAGGGCCAACTGCATTTGCGTCCCGACAACATTCACGATTTTGACCACTTCGAGGTGAAGTCGAATGCCTTGCGGGAGGCGATCATCGCCGCGCACGCGCGGGACGTGGCTCAGAGGCAACGGAATGCAACTCACGTGTAGGTGACAATTGGGTCTTACCGGCGACCACTGTCCTGGTCGGCAGCGATCGTGAACCGCCAGCTCTTGACGCCGGGCGATGTTTCGCAGGGAACGACTTGCTGGTCTCCGGTGGATGGGGCCACCGTGATCGACGCTGCGTCGGGCAGGCGGATCGTGAGTGGCACGTTGGACCGGAGCGTCCACTGGTCCGGCGCGGTTTGCCAAAGGGCGACGACGCCGGGGATTTCGACCGCGTCGTCGGCTTGGATGTCGAGCAACTCGAAGCGGTCGCCTTCGCGGAGGCCGGGATTGACCTCCAGCGCCAGCGACGAATCGAGGTTCACGTTCTTGATGCGTCCGAGTTGTCCGGTGCGGAGATTGCGAATCGCCTTGCCGTCAAAGTAGCCGGTTCGGACGCTTCGCCCGTAAGCTTTCTCGCGGTCCAACGGGACGCCGTTGGCGACCACGCCCGCCTCCGAGACGGGCGAGACGGCCCGTCCTTGGCCCAAGACCAGCGGCACGCCTCCCAGATCAAGCTGGCAGCCGGCGGCGGCCGGCACAAGGCCGTGGACCGTGTACGGTGCGTTGCGCGAATAGCCCGATCGCGAGAAGCAGGCGAGATTCGCGGCCCCCGCGGTCGCCCCGGCAGGCAGGGCCGTGTCGAGCGTCACCAGGCTCTTTTCGTAATCGACGGCAACCACCTTGGCGCGGTGGCCGGCCCGGTCGGCCGTCACCTCCACATCGCCGAACTGCAGCGCACGCGGGCCCGAAAGCAGGATCTCGACCGGCTTGCCCGATCGCGTCAGCACGGCGGCGAACCGGCCGGCGAAGCGGATGGGCACGCCGCCATCCTGGAAAGCGACCTCGTCTGGTTTGCCATCGGGGAAGTCGAAAAAGTAGTCCTCGCGCCCATCGGTGGACGCGATCTTCGTCACCGCTTGGTTGCCCTGGGGACCACAACGGGTCGCACTCAGCGCTGGCCCTTGTCCAACAAACGGTTCGATCACCGACACGAAGCGGCTCGCCAGGTCTTTGCCGCGCCGCCGGATGAGGAGGTAATCTGACTCGGGCGCGCGGGCCAATCCTTTGGCTTTGGCCAGCAGGTACTGCCCGTCGGCCGCGGGCAGCGAGTGCAAGGCGACGCCTTCGATCTGCTTTTCCGGACGCGTCTGGAGCCGATCGGGAGACTCCAGCGCAAACGCTTGGACGACGAACTCGAACCCGATGCTCTCCGCGTCCTTGCCCGCACACTGGAAATGCAGCTCGTGCCTGCCGGCAGTCAACTGGGCTCGGCCCAAGGCCGCAAAGTCGCTGGAGTACGCAACCGGGCTGTACGTGTTGAAGGACTCGCCGAGCGTTTGGCCGTCGATCGTCAGGCCCACAACGCCGCCCTGTGGCGACTTGGCGAAACGAGCCAGCACGACGTACTCGCCCGCCGTTTCCACCGCGACAGGGACTGCCGCGAAATCACCGGGCCGGCCGGCCGAGACCCGCACCCCGCCGGAGCCCAACCGTTGGGTCGGACAATTCGCCGCCGCCAGGCCGCATTCCGCCGGATACGTCACGCCTTGGGGGGACGACGAGATGCGCTCGCCGATCTTCCAGATGAACCGGGGCGCGGTTCCGCTCAGAGCCTCTTTGGGTAGGTTGGGACTCCGGCCCGACCCGCTCGGCACGGAGTCCCAACCTACGCCCTGCCGCACGTTGAACAGAAAGCCGTAGCCGTTTTCCGGGGGCGCGTTCCAATAAAACTGCTGCTTCTGGCCGCGCAGCCAACCGCTGGGCTGAATCAGCTTCCACCATTCGTACTGCGGTCCGGCCAGTGAGCCTGAGGTCTGTGGAGGCCCGAAGGTCGCGCCGCCGGTCTGCACGAGACTGCCGAGGAAGTGTTGGCTCATGTCGTGCTGGTCGCCGCCGGCCACGTCAAACGTATCGAGTACGTAGGAGGCGTCGCGGCCCGTGTCCACCAAGGCGAGCAGCCGGCGATAGCGGCGAACGCCCTCGGCGCTGTAAGCCAGCGGCGCGCCGGCGGCCACCACGCGCACACGCGGCGATTGGCAGAATTGCTCCAGGCTTCCGCCGGAGCCGGCGGCATTCCGCAGTTGATTCTTCTCGTTCACCACCACGACGTTGTGAGCCACCGTCGAGTGGGCCCAGCCGCAACGGTGGTGCGCCCAGCCGTAGCCCTGATCGTAGCTGATCTCCCGGCCGAAAGCGTACAGGTTCACGTTCATCTCGTCGGCCGAGCCGTGATTGAGCGTGGCGCCGTAACGCAGCAAGGCGCATCGCTGGCCGGGCCCGGCAGATGCCGATCGCAGGATAGCCACTCCGCGCCCGCCCGGCAGCAGCGTACACGAGTCCGCCGGCACGGCCGGATTCTCGTTGTCCGAGGGCGCGGGCACCTCGTCTGCGTGGAACAGAAGCCAACGGCCCCTGGACGATTTCGCGCGCAAGGCAGCGACGTCGCCTTCGGCCAGTTGCCACAGTTGCCGCTGGACGGCCAGCCGTTGCGCAGGATCGGTGGTCCGCGCCGCCAGCACCTCCAGACGCTCGGCAACCCGCCCCAGCAGCGCGGCCCGCTCGTCATCACCGGTTACGGTCAGATCGGGGCCGGCGTCGCCCAGTGCGGGCTGGTGCCCGGCACAGTCGATGTCGCGTTCCGCCCGCAGGTAGTTGGTGCGCAGCTTGGGCAGATCGTACAGATTCACGCCCTGGGGATACTTGGGACTGCGGAAGTTGCGGAGCATCTCGGCGTGATGGCGGAACAGTTCGACGGCGTGCTGGCTGTAGGAAAACGAGGTCTCGTAGTACTGCCCGTCGCGGTCGATCGTGTTGTCGATGAAATTGAAGATCGACAGATCGCTCTGGAGGACGAAGTCGATGTACTGTGGTATTCCCAGCACTCGGCCGACCGCCAGCGCGCCTTGAAGGTAATCACAATTGCCGTTGTGCAGGGCGGGGGATTTCTGCTTGGTGACCTCGCCAAAGCAGTACTCGGCGGCATTGCGAAGCAGGTTCTTCTCGTAGTTGGCCCGCCGCGTGCCGCTGGCCGGATCGCACGAGGGAGAATCCCACTCCGGGCTGTCGTACGTCAGGTCGTAGACGTTGGCATAGCAGATCAGCGTGCGGGCCGTCTGATAGAAAGGCCGATTCAGCCGCCCGCCCACGCCCGGATACCACACGGGGCCCTTGTCGCAACTGGGATAGATCGCAGCCAGGGCGTCGAGCAGGACGCTCAGCACGTGGGCACAGCGGCGGTCGCCCGTCAGCACGTAGGCGTCGGCCAGGTCCTGGACTCCGTCGGTGACGCGATCCACGGCAAACGAGTTGTACAGTCCGACGAAGTAGGTCACGTCGCCGGCCTGCGGGTTCTTCCAGCCGCGGCCATCGTCGGGGTGCTTGGCGTTGGGATAGGTCACATTGCACTTGCGGCAAATGACGACGTGTGGCTGCTTGAGGTCAGCAACACACGCCCCGCCGCATTCCGGACAGAGCGCCTTGCTGTCGAACAGAGCTTCACGTCTGGGGATCGCGGCGCGCAGTTGCTCGTCCGACAGATCGAGCCAACTGTCGGCCCCGGCCAGGATGCCGGCGAAGACTCGCCGAGCCCAGGCGTGATTGCGGATGTTCGCCGCAGCCCGCTGCACGTCGTCCGCCCCGACGAACAGCGCGGGGTGTCCGGACGAACCGAAGGAAGCCGGCGTCAGTCTGGCCAGCAACCCCGCTTGGGTTTCTCGGTCGTCCGGGCCAGGCGGTCGCATGCGGGTGCTGTCTGGCGCAAGCGGTTGGCTCTCAGAAATCGCCGGTTTCGCAGGCGGATCCGCGGACACGCCGGTGCGAGCCTGGACCGCCTCGCCCTCGTCCTCCAGGACCAACTCGCTAAGTCCGACGTAGTGCGAAGTCTTGTACGTCGACTCGATCGTGATCTTCACAGCGTGAGCTTTCCGGCGCGGAAACGATACGACCTGCTCCTGCCACTGGTCGGCCAACACGCACGAAAAGGTCGTGGCGTCGGAAAACGTCACCGCGATCCGCCGCCAATTGTCGTAGATCGACGTGGCCGGACTCTGGCGGATCCGCATCCGGCTGATCCACTCGGCACCGGCCAACTCGGCCCGCACCCAGACCGGCGGCCGGTTGGCGGCCGCCCAATGCGTGTCCGTCAAACCATCGCAAGCCTTCTCGATCCCGTACTTGGGACCGGCATCGGCAGAGGCCGTCAGACGATCCATCGGCGCCTGCTTCACTTCGGCCACAGCGGGCGGGGCAACCGCGGCAACGACGATCAGGGCTGCAGACAGACGAGCGACAATCATCGGGGACATCCTTTCTTGCCAGAGTGACTGCAGCAGCGGTTCCGGCCGGCTCCGCAGCTCGGAAAAGCCGCTCTCGAAACGCAGCACCTGCGTTGCCGGAAGGTCGAGCTTGGCAACGTTCGATCCATCCCGGAGGGGCGGAATGCGCCAATCTTCTAGCACCAAACGGGATTATGGCCGATTGGTGTTGCATTTATGTCGTCACGTTTT
>CAZAQY010000309.1:0-9626 GCA_964486845.1 uncultured Pirellulaceae bacterium | reverse complement strand
ACAACGAACTATCAAATACCCCGCCCGAACGCCAATCGATTATCTTGCTCACGCTGAGGCCCTGGCTGGTCAAGCACGAACGCGATGAACGCCCGTTTGCAGCGATCCCCGAACGAACGGCCCGGATGCTGCGGGATGATCTAGACGAAGCCCGGCGGCGATGGCTGCAGGACGCCAAGACGGACGCGGAACGTCAGCAGCGGGAACGGTCCGACTTCCTAAAGCACATCGACAGCGACGGGCGGGTTCTCGACTTCCACGGCACGCGGCACACGTACATATCGGACATCGTGGCCGGCGGGGCATCGGTCAAGACCTGTCAAGAGTTGGCCCGGCATAGCACCCCGACGCTTACCATCGGCCGATATTCCCACGCCCGGTTACACGACCTGACGGCGGCCCTTGATGCCCTGCCCGACCTGACAACGCCCCCGGCGACAACCACGACGGCCGAAGCGATGGCAGCGACAGGGACGGACGGCGACGCGGCCGAAGTCTCATGGGGGCAGAAATGGGGGCAGTACAACGGCAAATCGACGCCGGAAGCTGCGAATCGTGGCGAATGGCCCAACGGTTGCACAACGGTCGGAAGCGACCCTGACCACGGGCAAGACAGTATCTCTAACGTCTTGGCGTTACGGGACTTTGCGAGAAACGAACCGCAAGCTGCGAATCGTGGCGAGAAGAAAAAAGGCGGGAAAGGAAAGAGGCGCCGGTGGGAGTCGAACCCACGAATGGCGGTTTTGCAAACCGCTGCCTTAGCCACTTGGCTACGGCGCCACCACTCCCGCAGATTAGAGAATTGGATCGTTCCGGTCAAGAGGTTCTGCGGGGGCTGGGGGGAAATAATGCTCCGAACGGGTCCTGCCGGTTGAGGAAGTGCGAAGGATTGGCTAGCAGCGTCGGCCGTCCACGCCCCGTAGCAGAGTCTTCCCAGTGGGAGTGAACGGAAAGACGGGGCGCAGTTTTCCAGAGCGATGCTGCCCAAACTCGACTGTTCAATTGGAGTCTCCGATCGGGTGACGAGGAGCGACTCCAGGGCTTGGCGTTGCGGGTCGTACAGCGCAGCTTGGATGAGGTCCTGCAGCGGGTGACCGCGTTGACGCCCCGGATGTCGCCTGCCGTAACGCGGGGCTATATTCGCGCTCGCGCGGCCAAAGCCATCAACCGGGAGATCGCTGCGGCTTACGCGGCCGATCAACGCTTGCGGCCGGCAGATCGGACGAGACTGGTCTCGCTGGTGACCGACGCGCTGGTCACGGCGGTCTCCCAGCAGCGGCGCATGGGACGGCGGACGATGGCGGCGTAACGCCCGGATCAGATACGGTTCTCTGGCTGCCCTTCTTGCCGGAGCTTCGGGTTACGGTGGGGAACGCGGGTCAGGGGCGAGCCCAGCGCCAGTACGTCCGCCGCCAACGGAAGCTGATGCGGCCGCTGAAGTAGGCCAGCAGGCCGGAGAGGGTGAGCATCATCACGCACCAGGTGGTTGCCTGGTGTCCCGGCAGCTTGTCCCCCAGTTCCAAGAACTGGACAAACTGGCTCTGCTGGTTGGCCAGCGTCAGCGCCCCCAACAGCGCAGCATAGGCGGTGGCGCAGACGAGCATCACGATCGACATCACCCAGGCGGTCGCCCAATCCGGCAACTGCATCAGGTACACGGCGTAAGCGATCTGGAGCCCGCCGGCCAGAAACAAGGCCAGGGCCCAACGGGAAATCCCGGCGGAGTCGGCCTGCCGGGCGTGCGCGACCATGTCCAGCAGGGCGGGAATCATGCTGATCACGGCCAGCGCCATGGCCCACATGCCCAGTTGATAGACGGGCCAGCGTTTGAGCCAGTCGTATTCGACGCCGGGAAGTGCCATTGGCACGGGCGCGGGCGGAGGCTCGGATCGCGACGCCGGCGGGGGCGGAACGAGAGGCGGAGTTACTACCGCCGACGACGCGGAGACAGCCGGCGGCGGAATGGAGTCCGCGCCCAGTCGCGGCAGAGGCGGAGGAATCGCGGCGGGAGGAGCAGCCGTCTCGGTCGCCGGTTCCGGCGTCGAATCCAAGGGCGGCGGGGCAGCCGCGGCCGACTCGTTGGCTGCCAAGGTTTTTTCTTGTGGGCAAGACGTCAACTTGGGCGGTTGCGACGGTTTCCGGGCGGGCAGCGGGGGGGGCGACGACTTGGACCGCAGTCGTGGGGCCAAGCCGTTGTCGTTCGCTTCCGGCTGCATGCTCAAGTCGGCTGCGACTTCTTCAGTGGGCTGTCCGCGCGGCGTTGCCTCGGACGATTCGGCGGGGACGGTTTGCGGGGTGCCGCAAGACGGGCAGCGCACGATTAGCCCAACTTGCCGCCGAGGCACTCGCAGCAACCGGTCGCAGGAGGTACAACGCAGTTTCACGGGCATGCGGTTCTCGGGTTGCGATAAGCGGGGTTTCGCGAAACGCGCCGGTCCGGGCGAACGATGGTATTGTGACCCCGAGGCCAGGCGATGTCCAGGCCACCGCGTGGCGACGGCGGCACGCCGTGCGCGACCTGACCCTTATGTAGCGTGACGCCCGCAACCAAATCCGAAGCACGAAATCCGAAATTCGAAACAAACTCAAGACCCGAAATCCAAATGTTGACGACTCCAACCTTCCGTCTCTGCACGGGCGCGGCGAAGTGATCTACGCCGCAGCCGTCACTTGCCGTACACTGAGTTTTTGCGGGTCTGGATAGCGCCATCATTCTTTTGCGAAGGCGTCAGCATGGCCAAGACGATGTCGCTGGGCAGTTACTTGTTGGATCAACTGGGGAGGCGGGGTGTGAAGCACGTCTTCAGCGTGCCCGGTGATTACGTGTTGCGGTTAATCCTGTAACCTTTCTTCCATAGCCGGCAGCGAATGCCGTTGTCGGTTGCCATTCCCGTCCGCGGTTTTGAAAATTTCCCACAATTTCCTGCTTTTTTGCGTCCACCGAGATCACCGGAAGCCCGCGCCGCTGGAAGCTCCGGACCGTCTTGTTGATGTACTGGAACTGTGCGTCGCGGTCGGAATGCTGCTTTCCTTCGCGAGTCCGGGAATTCGCTTGGAGGCTAAATCCAATATCTCCAAGCATCCGTGCCACGGTGCGATAAGAGACCCGCAAGATTCTGGGCGTCGGCGACGCCGCCGACTTCGAAGAGCGCAGCACGATCACGGTCTACCGGATCGACCTGCACACCGACGACGGCGCCTACGTGGGCGACGACCACTTCGTAATCGCTCCGGCCCGCCCGGACAGCGTGCTGGCCGGTCCGGACGGCCCGCTGGTGGTCTATGGCGACACGAGCCAGGACGGCGTCTGGTACTCGGGCCACAGCTATGACCGTCCGGGCCTGGAGTTCGGCGAGAAGCCGTTCAACCCGTTCCCGGATCTCCCGGACGAGGAGAACGAGGACTCGCTACGTGGCGGGAGCCGCTACCGCGGATGAGGACCGGACCTTGTTGTTCTTCGACTTCCTGGACTGCCGTCTGTCATCGGCCTTCCGGGCTTTGACCTTCTCCGTCTTTTCGCCGCCGCCCCGGATCGTGATTCGCACGTCCACCGAGATCCCGGACAGGATGCGAATTCCCGACAAGACCTGGACCTCGTTTCCCGACATCAATTCCGGCTTTACCTCATTGTCTCTGATTTGACAGGTGTTGTCCGTGAGGACTCCCATCTTGTCCGGCTGGATAAGTCCGGAAAGACTCGGAAAGGCCGGCTTGCTGATGAGGTCCAGCATGTCGGCAAGCCCGCCTGTTTTGCGCTCGCCGCCTTGAGCGGTTGCGGGTTCAGCGGCACTGGCGGTCCCGGCCGGCAGCAACGCCAGTGCGAGCGCCGTCAGGATCAGCTTCAAGAAGTGTTTCGCTGCCATCGGTCATTCCTCCAGTTCAGGTTGTTGAAAGCCAGATCGCACGGTCGGCCGACACCTGTTGAGCAACCCTGGCTTCGAATCGCGCAATCGACGCCATATTGGATGCTACTCCAAGGACCCCAGGAAGGAAAGCCCCAAGTCGTCACCGCCCGGACGTGGTTTGGCTGCGTCTTGCTCGCCAGTCAGCGTTCCCAGTCCGCCGGGATCAAGCGAATCAAGCCGTCGCCGAGCTTCTTCCCAAGTCCCGCTGTCGGATTCTGGTCAAAATGTCCAACGGCGCTATGAAACTGCCGCCGCCCCCCCGGACCGCCGGGCAGCGTCGGCGTCAAGCGGCTACAAACGAGGTCCGTTGCATGATTCAAGCTTCCTTCCGGCTTGTGGCGTCTGAAGACAAAGTTGAGGAATACCTGACTGTGCTCCTGTGTCTGAAGGGCCCCACCGTGAGTGGCTGGACCGGGAGGAGAAGGCCGATCGCTCCGGGATGGACAACTACACGGGATTCCAGACCGTGACGAAGCCCCGGCGCGCGGTCGTGGTCGGCGGCGGCTTCATCGGCCTGGAGATGGTGGAAAACCTGGTCCACTGCGGGCTGGAGGTGACGCTGATCGAAGAACTCAACCAGGTCATGCCGCCGCTCGATCCGGAGATGTCGCGGCTGGTCGAACGCTACCTGGTCAAGCACGGAGTCCACCTGGAACTGAACGACGGCGTGGCCGGATTCCAGCAATCCGCGGATGGATTGTTGGGGGTCCAGACGAGTTCCGGCAAGCGCCATTCGGCGGACATCGTGATCTTGGCGATCGGCGTGCGTCTGGAGACGGCGCTGGCGAAGATGGCCGGCATCGAACTCGGCCAGCGCGGAGGAATCCGCGTCGACGAGCAGATGCGCACCAGCAAAACGAGGATGTGCGCATGGCACGCAGATGGTACGAGCGAAGACACTGACACAACCAGGCGACCGCGTCTGACTCAAGCCAAGCTGCGATTGCCGCCGGTCCGGTGATGGGCAACCAGATGGAGAAAGAGACATGACTGAGTCAACGGCGAGTTCCACGGCGCGGGTGAAGGCCGACAGCGCACGGATCGATCGGCTGAAAGAACAGCTCCGGAGCACCCCGCAGGAGATTGACTTCGAGCGGGTCCGAGTCATGGCGGAGGTGTACGAGGAGTCGTCTTCGTTGGAGTCCACGATTTATCGTGTTCACGCTGCGGGGCAATGGCCGCTCGGGGCAGCACGATAAATCGTGAACTCCAGCGCAACGGGGTCGGAAGCCGTGTTCGGGCAACGATCAATCACATGGGAAGCGGCTTGCCCGAAAACGACTCCCGACCCATCCCGCGAACGAAAACTATCTTGGCCGAGGAGGTGCATTGTGAGCATACAAATTGGTCATGGCAGTTTCCTGAGGCGGATCTCCTTCGGGTTCAATACCGCGCTCGGCTTCACCATCGAGATGCTCGACAAGGCCCGCCAGGCGGCCCAGTCGGCGCGGAAGGTGGCCGTGGTCGAGGTTCTGGAACAGCAGGCCGGCTGGTTGGCCTTGCAGGCGGGCATCGCGGTCTGTGCCGATGCGGTGCTGATTCCCGAGATTCCGGCCGAGCTGCAGTATGTGGCGGCGAGCTCGAACTGGCTGTCGAACTTCGACGGCCCGATCAAGGCGTCCAGTTCGGATCGCTTCAATGCGCCGGAGTGAATGACGGGCACAGTCTCGATCCCGACCCCTGCAAGCAGGTCCAGGCGTCGCTCAAGGTCCAGGAACGCCTCGATTTCCTTGTCGTAGATGTCGAACTCGAAGAAGTAGCGGGTCAGTTGCCGGTAGTGGACGGAGTGCCGGGCGTACATCCATTCCCCAAACAGCAGGAAGCGGTTTTCGAGCCGCTGCTCCAGGGCGTACCGTTTGACCGTCGCCCACTGCTTGAACAGATCGTACTGCGGGCGCATCCCCTCCGTGATGAGGTGGCCCCGACATTGCAGCACCAACTCGCCCTCGTCCGAAAAGTGAATGCCGACGTTCGTGCCGTCGATTTTTTCCTCGACGATCAGTGAGTCGTCGGCGATGAACCGCACAGACTCAGCCTCGCTCAGGTGCTTGTCGTCGTCGGTCCCCGTGGAGCCAAATCGACCAACGCTGTTATCAAAACGTTATCAAGCAAGCATCTGTCAACGAAAAAAGGACTCACGGCGATTTTCCGTAAGTCCTTATCAATAAAGCAGTGCCAGAGGAGGGACTCGAACCCTCACAGGATTAACTCCAACTGGATTTTGATGTTGCTTTTCCTTCGATCCGCAAGTCTTTGCTGTTCATCAACTTGTGTCACGAAGTCCAATCGGCAAAACAGGTTCATCTCGAAAGTTGTTTGTCGAGTTTGCCCTACTTATTCTGCTGGTATGGGTTGAAAACGGTACGTTTCTGTGAAATGCACGGCACGGCCACTCGACCCGCAAGTCTTGAAAACCAAGTGTCTCATCGTTCGATTCTGGGCGGTACGGCGGGCCCCCGTCGCGGTTAGATCTCCCTGCAACGACACTCACGCAGCAGGGCAACTTTCACCGTGGCCACGACAGTTGCGGCGTGGCTACTTGCCGTACTGCTCCCGATCCGCCCCCGGTCGCCTTGTCCGGTGCTCTACGTTGTGCAGCATCCCCAGGGCGCGCTGCAAGCCTGCCTGACCGAACTTTTCCTTGATCTGGTCAGCGACTTCATCAAGGCGGGCCTGCCGCTCGTTTTCGACCTCCGGAAACAGACTCAACTGCACCAGCGCCGGATGCTCGAAGCCGCTCATCCCGACGCCGAGCAAGCGGATGTGCAACCGTCGTGCAGGCAACCGCTCTGCGAACATCTGGCCCGCCGTCTGCCAAATCTCCTGCGTGACGTTCGTGGGCTGGGGAAGCGTCTGGGCACGGGTGATCGTGTGGAAGTCGCCGAACCGGACTTTCAGGTTTACCGTGCGTCCCTTCAGGCCGTGCCGCCGTAATCGACATCCCACTTGCTCGCTCAGTTCCAGCAGCCAAGCCCGCATGACTTCGGGATCTTGTCACATCCAGGAAGGCTTCGTCCAACGACAGCGGCTCGACCAGCGGGGTGTACTTCTCGAAGATCGCCCGGATCCGATCCGACACCTCGGCGTAGTAGTCCATCCGTGGACGCAGGAAGATGCCGCGAGTGCAGAGTCGATGGGCAGTCGCAGCGGGCATGGCACTGTGGACGCCGAACTTGCGGGCGACGTAGTTGGCCGCCGCGACGACGCCTCGGCCTTCGGGCGTACCGCCCACGATCACCGGCTTGCCGACCAGTTCGGGCCGGTCCCGTTCTTCAACGGAGGCATAAAAAGCGTCCATGTCCACGTGAAGGATCATAAGCTGGATCAGCACTCCCTACTCGCGAATGTACTCAGGTGGCACCGCGTCCGTCAGCCAGACGCCGTTCTCGGACCTGTAGAACGTGTGCCCGTCGCGGAACATCCGGCAGGCCTCGACCACCAGCACGACCGGCCGGCCGCGGCGCTGACCGACTTTCGTCGCCGTCCCCACGTCCGGCGACAAGTGGACGTGGCGCCGCTGGCCCTTGGTCAGTCCGTCCCGGCGGATCGACTCCAGAAACCGGGGGACGGTTCCGTGGTACAGCAGTTCTGGCGGTTCCACGGGCGCCAGTCCCAAGTCGATGGGAACCGAGTGGCCCTGGTTGGCCCGAATCCGGGTGCCGTCCGCGGAGAACGCGAACCGCTGTTTGTCGTTCGTCCGGACCGCGGCGTCCAGTTGCTCGCGGGAGATTGCCCGGCCGTGCTGGGCGCAGGCCGCCAGCAGGTCCTCGACCGGCACCCAGCCCTCGGCGTCCAGCGTGATGCCGACGACATCGGGCCGATGCCGGAGGACCAAACTCAGGAATTTGCTGGTGGCAACCAACTGCGATTTCATGGCTCATCCGTCCCCGCTCTGCTCCCGAGCGACTTCTTGGGTGGCGCGTGCGGCGCAGTCCAGCGTACGGATTTCGCGACCGTGACGCCACTATCCCGCGTACCTGCTTGGCAAACCGGCGTTGAGTCGCCGGCACGGGTGACAGCCTGCGAACGTGCTGCCCCGCGGGACTGCCTCGTGTTCCAGCCACACACAATCGCCCGGGTCGGGGAGTGGCTAAGCCTCAGTTCTGCCATAGGTCAGCAGTAGACGAAACATTCGGCATAAGTAAAAAGACATCTTTTGAAATAAAACATCCTTGATCGAATATCAGACCTGACCATCGACGACGATCTTCACGTCGCGAAGGTCCGGCGTTTCCCGAAGTTCGGCAGCAAGTGGTGCCAGATCGGGCCCGCCGTAGGCATGGGACCGGCCATACAGGCGCAGAACGCCCTTGTCGTCGTCCCGTTCCCAGTGGGCGCCGCCTTCAACATGCCAATCAGGCGCATCGAACGTGAACACGTCCCGTTTGGCGTTGTACCGGCCCGGAATCCGACGCTCATGCGGCTTCGGGAGCTGGAAGTCCTGGAGAAGGTCGCTGACGCGATGGACAAGAAGCCCGTCGATTCGTTCGACGCGACCGTCACCGGCGCAGGGCTTTGCCGCTGGGCTGGCGGCGAGGTTCAGCTCGACAACGTGCTCTCAGTGTTCGGGCGGGGACGTGTCCAGCCGCATCCCCGGCGCCTCGTCCTCCGGGGCGCAGGCCAGCACGCGGACGAAGACCGCGTGCCCCTGATAGACGCCCTTGATCGACACGTGAGGACCTTCGCCGCCCGGATAGCCCAACGACTTCCGGGAGACGGGCGTCAGGCATGACCGCACGCGTTCTGCGCCTCGCGTGAACGGGCATGTCGCACGGTTGATCCCAGGTCCTTGCCGGCTAAGATAGGTTCTGGTAACCGCTGTTCTCGCTGCTGCGGACAAAGGCTTACGGTCACATGAACCTGAAGGACCCGTTTCTTGCCTGTCTGGTTGTCCCCCTGCTGCCCGGACCGTCACTCGCCTGCGGCGGTTGCACGGACGCTGTTCTGCTGATGACTCTGCCGCGGGCGGGGTTCGGGATTCTTCTTCTGTGGCTGTGGCTTCTCACGATGTTCGCCACACGTTGGCGTCTTCGCAGGGGGGATTCAAGAAACGCAGCGAGTGTGGTTCGAGGCAGGACGCTCGCGGTGTTTGCCGCCCTCGGCTCTGTCGGATATATCGGCCTGACGTTCCTGACGGGGGGGAGTTTGCTTCTGCCGAGCCTTGTCATCGGATTTGCGTGGGTTGTGTATCTGGCGATTCGGGTCGTCGTGAATGTCGTTCGTTTTGTCTGCAAACGCGATTCAGGATCTCGGATGCCCTTGGTCATTCACAGCGCGTTTCTGATGCTCATCATCGTGCTGATCGCGTATTACCAGACGAAGGCAAACACACGGGACCACTGCATCGGTTGCCTTCGGTTTGGACACCATACCCAGCTTTTCTCCAAAATAATGCCACGAATCGTGGCGGACGGGTAGAAGGCAGTTGGCCCCCTGATCCGTGCGACCAATGAGGATGTCGGCAACAAGGACGGATACACGCGAATGAACACCATGAAGCACGCCACGTTTTGCTTGGGCTGCATTGGTGGTTCTGAGGCCGAGAAATTCCTAGCTGAGTTGGTCAAGCAACACGCCAACCCCAGCGACTACCACGACCTCAAATGGTACAGGGGAGCCTGCTTTGCGTATGCCCGTTGCTGAGCGCAGGCGAGATAATTGGTGTGCATTCAATCGGGGTAAGCAATGGGTACTTGCTTAAGTGGGATGGGGGCGAAGTAC
>CAZAQY010000308.1:0-9660 GCA_964486845.1 uncultured Pirellulaceae bacterium | reverse complement strand
GTTGGTTGAATCTTGCTCAACTCTATACGACACGCGCGCTTCAGCCGGATGAACCACTTTTTCCGATGCCGGCGTGCTGGATACGCACACGGCGGTCGTGCATTGGAGCGATGGATCCACGACCGCGGGCGTTGTGAGCGAGGCAGGCGGCCAAGGGACGGTGACGGCCGGCCACGTGTACGCGGACAACGGCGTGTACCCGATCCGCGTGGACGTGACGGATAATGGCGGCGCGACCGGCAGCCGGCAGGCCACGGCCACCATCGCCAACGTGCCGCCGAGCGTCACGGCGGCGGCCCCGCAGACCGTAGTGGAAGGGTCGCCGCTGCAACTGACGGTCGCCACCTTCACCGATCCGGGCTTTACGAACCTGGCCGCCGGCACTCAGGAGACCTTCACCGCCACGATCAATTGGGGCGACGGAACACTCGTTGTGCCAGGCCAAGTCTCGGCAACTTCAGGCGCGGTCGGCACTCCTACCTCAGGCTCCGTGGTAGGCAGGCACACGTATCAGGACGACGGAACGTACACGGTAACGGTGACGGTCAGGGATGACGATGGTGGAACAGGCACAGCCAGTTTCACGGTGACGGTGAACAACGCGGTACCGACCGTTTTGACCGCGACGGACTTAAGCGGCATGGAAGGCGCCAACCTGGACTTCGTGGCCACTTTTTCCGATGCCGGCGTGCTGGATACCCACACGGCGATCGTGCATTGGAGCGATGGATCCACGACCGCGGGCGTTGTGAGCGAGGCGGGCGGGCAAGGGACAGTGACCGCCAGCCACGTCTACGCTGACAACGGCGCGTATCCACTCCGTGTGGATGTGACAGACAATGGCGGCGCGACCGGCCGCCGGCAGGCCATGGCCAGCATCGCCAACGTGCCGCCAAGCGTCACGGCGGCGGCCCCGCAGACCGTAGAGGAAGGCTCGCCGCTGCAACTGACCGTCGCCACTTTCACCGATCCGGGCTTTACGAGTGTGGCCGCCGGCACGCAGGAGACCTTCACCGCCACGATCGATTGGGGCGACGGATCCCTGGTTGTGCCAGGCCAAGTCTCGGCAACTTCAGGCGCGTTCGGCACGCCTACCTCAGGCTCCGTGGTAGGCGGGCACACGTACCAGGACGACGGAACGTACACGGTCACGGTGACGGTCAGGGATGACGATGGCGGTCACGGTACGGCCACGTTTCTGGTCACCGTTACGGACGTCCGCCCAGCCCTGACAAGTTCCATCAGCGGCTACGTCTATCTGGACGTCAACGACAACGGTGTGAAGGACCCGCCGGAGCAGCCCCTGCCGAACGTGCCGATCGCTCTGACCGGCCCCGTGTCGCGGACCACCGTCACTGCCGCCGACGGCTCCTATCGCTTTGACGACTTGCCGCAGGGAACTTACGCCATCAGCGAGACCCAGCCGCTGGCTTTCGACGATGGACGGGAGACGCAAGGAATGCCTCGGTTGGGATTGGTGGGCAACGATCGGTTCTACGCAATCGAGCTGGCTACGGACGTCCACGCCACCGGCTACAACTTCGGCGAATGTGGCTTGCGCGCGGAACTGATCACCAAGCAGTTGTTGCTTGCGTCCACGCCGTCGGCCGGCCAATTGGTGTCCCGAATGATGGTCGCCGATGAAAGCTGGTTTACGTTCCGGGCCGGCGCGGACGGACTGCTCACGGCCACGGTTCCAGTGACCGTGCGTTCTCCGGTGATCGAGATTTACAGCGGTGATCTGCGGCCCGTGGCCCTCAGTCATGGCCGCAGCGCGGTGTCGGCGACGGTGACGAACGGTGTTGCCTATCTGGTTCACGTTGCCGGAGCGAACGGTTCGGCCTTTGAGACGTCGCTCCAACTTGACGCCTCCACACCCGAGACCCCCACACCGCCGCCGCAGCCGGCATTCCCACTGACCACGAACCCGCGCAATCACCAGGACGTCAACGCCGACGGGTTGGTCACGCCGCTGGATGTCTTGGTGATCGTCAACGCCCTGAACCGGCTGCCCCTGGCTCCCGCCTCCGACGGTTTGTACCTCGATGTCAACGGCGACGGCCTGCTGACGCCGAATGACGCACTTCAGATCGTCAATTATCTGAATTGCCAAGACAGGCCAAACCCGGTATCCCAGCAACTCGCTGGGTCGTCGCTGCGTGCGTTCGATACGGCGGAGACCCCAAGCGTACGAGAGATAACCGCGGCGGCAATCGCGCCGCCCGTGGTAGTTGTCAAGTCTCCGCAGGACGATGCTGAGTTCTTGAATGGAGGTTCTGTTGTCATTGCAGGAGTGGCTCTTGCCACGACCGAAGTCGGTCCGCTGAACACACCTGTGGCCAACCGGATCGTGGCCGTGCTGATCAATAACTCAGCGGTGGATGTCCTCGACGCGGGCGGCAACTTCTTCGCGCAGGTGGATCTGCTGCCGGGTGAAAACGTGTTTGACCTGACGGCCATCGACGCTTACGGCCAAATGGCCGCGGCGCGTCTAACGGTCATAGGGAGCCAGGCCTCAACTGGACACGTCGACCTGCTGTTCGACGTGTCGCCCAGCTTTGCGCCGCTTTATGCGCGCACATCCTTCGAGCCGCGGAGCAGCCAACTGTTCGCCGAACTGGCCATTCATAACGTGGGCCAGTATCCTGCGGATAATCCGTTCTACGTGGGCGTGCGCAACATCAGCGACCCGACCGTGTCGGTTCGTGAGGCGGTCGGCAGAACCCGCGACGGGATCCCGTACTACGACTTCTCAAAGGTGCTCCCCGGCAACTCGCTCAACCCCGACGACGTCACCGGATTCGTCCATGCGGTGTTTCACAACCCGAACCGCGTCCAGTTTACCTACGAGCTCGTTTTTCTGGCCAAGCTCAACGAGCCGCCCGTGTTCACCACTGTGCCAGAGGTCGAGACCCAGGTCGGTTTTCCGTACCATTACGATGCCGATGCCGCGGATCCGGACGGCGATACTTTGACTTACGACTTGTTGGTCGGACCATCGAGCATGAGTGTGGGCGAGGCCACCGGACAACTCACTTGGCTTCCCACGCTCGCGGACCTGGGCGTACACGCTGTTGTCATCAACGTGACCGACGGTCGCGGCGGATCCGCCGAGCAACGCTATCTCTTGTCAGTGACCGAGTCCCTTCCCAACCGCCCGCCGGTGATCACCAGTCTGCCGGTAGTCGAGGCGGTGGTGAATGCCGGCTACCGTTACGATGTGGTCGCGGTCGACGCAGACAGCGATACTCTCAACTACAAGCTGCTTGCATCGGATTTCACTGGCTATCGTCAGACGGTTCTCGATGATCAGCCGGTCGGTTACTGGCGGCTCGAAAGAACAACGCTGAAGACGGCCGTTGATGAAACGGGACAAGGGTTCGATGGACGCTACGAGAACGCCCCCTCGTTCCAGTCAGGAGCGATCGCACAAACGAGCGATGCAGCCGTCCAGTTTAACGGTATCGACCAGCACATCACGATCCCCGATTCCGGCCGGCTGACGCCCCAGCGGTTGACGGTCGAAGCGTGGGTCAATCCATCGGCGTTCGGCAATAACGGGAAAGTGCTGATGAAGGGGGCATCCTACGAGCTGTCCATTAGCTCGACCACGCCGGGCCGCATTTTCTTCTTCGTCAACGGTTCAAACACGAAAGTGGACGCACCGCTGAACGTCGGCGAGTGGTCTCACGTCGTGGGCACGTTTGATTCGACGACACTCCGCCTCTACGTGAATGGAATGCTCGTATCGACGAAGCCATACTCTGCGAGCGTCAAGTACTCATCACAACCGCTGGTGATCGGGGCAGGAGGAGGTCGTCGGTCCTATTGGAATGGCGCGCTGGACGAAATCGCCATCTACGAAAGGGTCCTCTCGGCCCAGGAGGTTCTCCGGCATTATCGAAAAGGAATCAATGGCCCATCGAAAATGTCTCCGCCAGCAGGAATGACAATCAACCCGGCGACAGGTGTCATCACCTGGTTGCCGACGGAGACGCAAGTGGGGCAACATGAAGTCGTTGTCGAGGTTTCCGATGGTCACGGCGGACTGGACCAGCAGGCTTTCGTGGTCCGCGTCGAACCCGAGCCTGGCAATCGGCCGCCCGTGTTCGTCAGCTCGCCGACGACCAACGTATATCTCGTGCCGCTGTCGCAGCTCACCAATACGATTACCTTCGAGTCGATTCCCGGCGACGTCCCGCGCACTGGCCTGCCGATTTCTACACAGTTTTGGGACTCTCACGGTATTTCGTTCGGGTTCGAAGGCAGCAGCGAGAGCTTGGTGCTGGCAGACGTCGGACTGCCACGCACGGCCTTCGTCGGTTATCAAGGGAGGGCAGATGAGCCAGCGCCGGGGCAAGACGTGGGAACGTACTTTCTTACGGACGACGGCCAAGTCGGCGCCCCTCCGCCGCCCATCATTATTACCTATGCCGAACCGGTATCCTCTGCAGGCGCGGTCATCATCGACATCGACCAAGACTACGAGGAATGGACCGTAGAGGCTCGCGATATCGCCGGCAATGTTCTGGATACGATCGTGCTGGATCCCTACAGTTATCCAAGCTGCGGTCGTGTGGCTCATTGCGGCTTGGCAGTTCCCTGGCATTTCCTCCGCGAGTCAGCGGACATCTCCTCCATCCGCATGACCTACACCGGCACCTCGGGTGGTGTCGGATTGGCGTTCGACAACTTCACAACCAGCCGTGCAGGCCAGGAATACTCGTACGACGCAGATGCCATTGACCCGGACGGAGATTCGCTCGAATACACTCTCGAAGAAGGGCCCGTTGGAATGCTCGTGGATCCAACGACCGGGCTGTTGCGATGGCCGCTTGATGCTCGCCAGGTTGGTGAACACGCGGTAAGAGTGCGCGTCTCCGATGGTCGCGGGGGATTCGACGTACAAGCCTTCTCCTTGACCGTCCGCGGGCAGGGAACGAGCGAGATCCGGGGCACGGTATTCCACGACGTGAATGGTGACGGCGATTGGATGCCTCCCGAAGAGCCTGGACTTGAAGGCTGGACCGTGTACTTGGACGCGAACGGGGATGGACGGCACGACCTGGGCGAGCGTTCGACCGTCACACACGACGACGGCACGTACGCATTCGGCGCTCTGCCCCAAGGAACCTATGTCGTGCGGCAAGTGCCGCAGCCCGCATGGCAGCAAACCGAACCACTCACGCGCAGTTATACCGTCACGCTCGCCGCGGACGAAACTGTGACGGGCTTCGACTTCGGGAATGTCGAGCAGTCGGCCGAAAACCGCTCTCCCCTATTCACGTCAAAGCCTCCGGACAGTGCCGGCGTTGACGAGTTAACGCGATACAACGCTGCTGCCTTCGACCCCGACAACGACCCGCTCACGTTCGACCTGCCGCTAGCACCAGGCGGTATGACCGTTCATCCGCAGCGGGGCATCGTCGTCTGGCAGCCGACGCGCGATCAGGTGGGGACGCATCAAGTGGTCGTGCGCGTCAGCGACGGACGCGGGGGAGTGGCGCTGCAACCGTTTGAAATTATCGTAGTCCCCCCGAATTCTCCGCCCATCATCACATCCACACCGCCGTCACCGGCGGTCGTTGATCTGCCGCTGCAGTACCCGGTCCGGGCGCAAGATGCCGATGGCGATAGCCTTGTGTTCCGCACAGAAAACGCGCCGGCGGGCGTCCAGATCAACCCCCAGACCGGCCTGCTGACGTGGACACCTACATCCGGCCAGCTTGGCCAGCACACGTTCACCGTCGCCGTGTCCGACGGTCGTGGCGGCGAAGCGCGGCAGGCTGTGGCGATCGACGTCGTCGCCGATGCACCGAACGATCCGCCCGTGATCACGTCCCAGCCGCGGCTGCGGGCGCGGGTCGGTTCGCCTTATGGTGACCTGATCGAAGCCCACGACCCCAACGGTGATCCGCTGACCTACCATCTCGACGCGGCGCCGGCCGGCATGACGGTCGACGACCTGGGCATCGTCCGCTGGCAGCCGTCTGCCGAGCTTCGGGGCACGCAGCAGCCGGTAACGGTGCGCGTCGATGACGGGCGGGTTGGCGGTGTCGCCACGCAGGAATTCGTGCTGGAAGTGGTGTCGCAGGACAGCAATCAGGCCCCCTGGATTACCTCCACACCGGTGTTGACCGGCGTCAGCGGGCGCACCTACCAGTATCAGCTCACTGCGCGGGACCCAGACGGAGATCCGGTCATGTGGAGTCTCGATGTGGCTCCGGCCGGCATGTCGATCGATCCGCTGCGGGGGACCCTTCGCTGGACACCTGCTGCCGACCAGATCGGCTCGCACCCGGTCGTCGTCCGGGTGCAGGACATCTTCTTTGCGGCGGGCACACAGTCGTTTGCCATCAACGTCCGTGCCACGAACCAGCCGCCGTCGATTCGCTCGACGCCGGACGTCATGGCCAGCCCGGACGAACTGTACGTGTACGCCGTGCGGGCCGTCGACCCGGACGGCGATCCACTGACGTTCCGCCTGAGCGTTCACCCAGACGGGATGACGATCGACCAGCACACCGGCCTGATCCGCTGGACGCCCTCGGCTGCCGACGACGGCCAGCATCCGGTGCGAATCGTGGTCGAAGATGGTCAAGGGGGCATCGATGGCCAGACGTACACGCTGCACGTCGGCCAGCAGCCGTTGAACCGGCCGCCGGTGATCACTTCCACGCCGATCCACTACACCACGGCCCAGCGGCAATACCGGTACGCGGTGGCTGCCTACGATCCGGAAGGCGGCTCGGTAACGTATTCGCTCGAGCGGAACCCCGACGGCATGGCGGTCGATCCGAGCTCGGGCGTCGTCACCTGGACGCCGGATATGGACAGCGAAACAGACCATACGGTGACCGTCGTCGCAACCGACGACGCGGGGGCGCGGGCGACCCAGACCTATATCCTGACGGTACGGCCCAACCAGTCGCCGCAGATTACGCCGCCACCGCCCCAGTCGGTCGCGGTGGGGGCCAGCTACCGCTACGACGTGCGGGCCACCGATCCCGAGCGTGATGCGATCACGTTCGTCCTGGACGCGGCGCCGGCTGGCATGACAATCGATCCGCAAGGCCGCATCGCTTGGCGGCCCACGGCGGACGATGTCGGGGCTCACACGGTCCAGGTCACGGCCCGCGACGCCTACCGGGCGACGGACACCGCCAGCTACTCGCTGAACGTCACCCCCGACACCGAAGCGCCGCGGGTGACGCTGTCGGCCTCGACGAACCAGATCAATCCGGGCGGCGAAGTCGTGTTCCAGGTCCACGCCACCGACAACGTGGGCGTCGCTTCGCTGACGCTGACCGTCGGCGGCGAAGCGGTGGCATTGGACATTGAGGGCCGGGCTAACGTGGTGATGGACCGACCGGGGCTGATCGACGCCGTGGCCACGGCCATCGATGCGGCCGGGAACGTCGGCACGAGCAGCGTCTGGCAGGTTCGCGTGTTTGATCCCAACGACCGGGACGCGCCAAAGGTGACCATCCACAGCCCGGAACACCAGGACGTGGTCCAGTACCGGGCGGACGTTGTGATCAGCGTCCAGGACGCCAACCTCGATTTCTGGCGAGTCGAATATGCGCCGATCAACCTTGTCAACCCGGCCGATCTCGGCGCAGACAACCCGAATTACCGCGTGTTGGCCCAGGGTACGGAACCGCTGGATCACGTGTCCGTGGGAACGATCGACGCTACGCTTCTGGAAAACGACGCCTATCTCCTGCGCGTTGTTGCTTATGACGTCAACGGCCTGGGTCGTATCGAGCCGTTGCTGTTTGGCGTGGCCGGCAACGCCAAGCTCGGGAACTTCGCGTTTACGGTCACGGACTTCTCCGTGGCGCTGGCCGGCATTCCGATTGAGATTGGTCGCACATACGACACGTTGCAGTCTCGAAGCGAGGGAGATTTTGGATACGGTTGGCATCTAGCGCTACAAGACGCGAGGATCGCTGAGACCGTGCCGAAAGACAGCGAATTTGTTCCGGGGAAGACACGCGTCTATCTGACTGCCCCGGACGGCCGTCGTATCGGCTTCACCTATCAAGAGAAATACCTTTCGGGGTTCTGGGGCTTCGGCGCTGTCTATGACCCGTATTTCGTTGCTGACCCTGGCGTAAATGCGAAGTTGGAGGTGGAAGGACAGGTGGGACGAGGCGGCGTCGTTGGCGCGCTAAGCCCACCGTTCAACCCCGACCGCTATACGCTGACAACGCAGGACGGAACGCGATACGAGTACGATCAGTACGCCGGCCTGCAGCGGATCACCGACCGGAATGGAAATACAGTTTCGTTCACTCCCACGGCAATCATTCATTCGTCTGGTGCCGCAATTGACTTAGTGCGGGACGCCCGCGGCCGGATCACGCGGATCGTCGACACTGCCGACAACTCGATTGCCTATCAGTACGATGCCCGGGGCGACCTGGTCGGCGTGACGAATCAGATCGGTGAAACGACCCGCTATGTCTATCGCACCGATCCGGCGCATTTCCTGGAAGAGATCTACGACTCGGCGAATGTCCGCGTTTTCCGGGCCGAGTTTGACGACGACGGACGCTTGACCGGTTCGGTCGACGCCCTGGGCGGCCGCGTACAGCAGGACTTCGACCTAGAGGCGATGACCGGCACGATCACCGACGCGCGCGGCAACGTCACGACGCTCTGGTACGACGAACAAGGCAACGTTACACAGGAACAGTCAGCCCCCGTCCTGAACCCGATCACCGGCGAGACGGTCCGCTATACGAAGACCTATGAGTACAGCGACCCGCGTCACCCCGACAAGGAGACGAAGGTCGTCGAATACGATGGAACGATCGTCGAGCGAGTGTATGATGCGGCGGGCAATACGACAAGGACGACGCGGACCAGCGCGGACGGGGCTCAGTCGATCACCACTTCATCTGCCTACGATGCGAACAATAACCTCATCCGTCTCACCTCACCAGGCGGTGGTGTTTTCACATTTGCCTACTCTGGCCGCAATGCTACGGCGGCGACTAGCGCGCTGGGTGCTGTTGCTCACGCGACCTACACCGCGGATGGCAAGGAGCGGGAACTTACGGACTTCAACGGCAACACAACTCAGTACGACTACCAGGATGGCTGTCCCTGCGGAACGCCCAGGAAGGTGACTCACCCCGATGGCTCGTACGAGCTGCGCGAATGGAATCGCCAAAGGCTGGTGACTCGAACGGAGTACTACGAAGCCGACGGTACACTCGTCTACGTCACGACTGCTGCTTACGACAACCTCGGTCGTAGGACGCGGGAAACGGTGGGGATGGGCGCAGACGAAGTGGTCACCACATATGCCTACGACGGCAGCACCGGGAACGTCACGCGCAAGACGGTTGTCCATCCGACGGACCCATCGAAGAGCCGCGCGACGCACTATTTTTACGACGCGGCTGGGCACCTGATCCGGCAGGTTGACCCTGACCTGGACCCCAGCGATCCACGTGCCGGAATCTTCTTTAAGTACGACGCCAGCGGTAACCGCGTCTGGCTGATGGACCCGGTCGGCAATGTTACCACTTGGGTCTATGATACGCTCAACCGCGTGATCGAAGAGCGCGACCCGCTGTACTGTATCGGCGGCGATTGAGAATTGAGCCACTTTGGTCACCAGAATGGGCCAGTTCGGTGGTTGCGTGG
>CAZAQY010000307.1:0-9708 GCA_964486845.1 uncultured Pirellulaceae bacterium | reverse complement strand
TTAGACGCCTCTGGAGGCATTCGAATTCCCACAAATCATGAATAATCCGGGCTAGCGTTCAGAAAACATGGCTCCTAAAATCGCTGCCGTTGGGTCGCGGCTAAGGCCCCGGCTTCCGGCCCTGCAGCTGTTCGTAAACCTTCAGCATTTTCTCGATGCTGCCGGCCAGGTACTCCTCGCCGGTCGCACGGGCAACGGCCAGCGCCTCGCGGGCCGTCCGCGCGGCGTCGCTGAACCGGCCTTGCACCGCGTACACTCCGGCCAGGGTCTTCAGCGCCATCGGATCGCGGCGCTGGGTCACTTCACAGGCCTTGGTGGTCAGCGTTAGCGCCTCGTCAAGATCCTTGAGTTTCGGATCGGCCATGATGCGAATCGAGGCCAGGTCCAGCAGCGCCGGGACGTACTTCGGGTCGAGCTTGATCGCCTGCCCGTAATACGGCACCGCCTGTTCCGCCTTGCCCTGGCGGTAGAATGCGTGCCCGCAGTAGTAGTTGGTGACGGCGATGTCCGGCGCCAGGCGTGCGGCCTCGGCAAGGTGCCGCGCGGATTCTTCGAATTCGCCGCGCTCGAGTAAGATCATGCCCAGCGTCGAATGCGCCTCGACGGAATCGGGATTGCCCTGCAGCGATTGGCGGCAGTGGTCGATCGCCTCGTCGAGCTTGCGCTCCTTGTGCAGCAGCGCCGCCAGGCGGCCGTGGGCTTCGGCGTTGTCCGGCCGGAGATCGAGGAACCGCAACAGCTGGGATTTCGCCTCGACGTTCTCGCCCCGGTTGGCCAGGATCGCCGCCAGTTGCAGCCGCGCCCAACTGTTGGCCGGATTGATATCGATCGCCTTTCGCAAGTGGGGAATCGCCCCGGCGGGATCGTCCTGGTCGACGAACGCCATGGCAGCCCGAAAGTAGTTGAAGTCGTCGAGAAAAGCCTCGGTGATCCTGCGGATCGCGTCGGGCGCCGCGTTGACGAACTCCGGGATGTTGGCGGCTCGCTCCGGGACCGTGAACCGGGACAGCACGACGGGCACGCTGCTGCGGCCTTCGGGGTCGATGTGCGTCAGGAACAGCTGCGTGTAGATCGAGTAGGCCTTCGACGAAAACACCAGCCACTTGCCGTTAGGCGACCAACTGTGCCAGGAGTTCATCTCCGGCGTGTTGCACTCCAGCCGGCGGGCCTCGCCCCCGGCGGCCGGAATGATCGCCAGCCGGCTGTCGGGCTGCAGCAGCATGAAGCTCTTGGCCTGGCAGAAGACGATCCACTTGCCGTCGGGCGAGAACTTGGCAAAGTAGTTGCTCAGGCCGTTGTTCGACGCGCCCTCGATGGGCTCCGCCGTTCCGCCTTGGCCGCCGTTGAACGGGATGCGGTACAGGTCGTAACGGAAGGTCCGGCCTCCTTCCAGGAAATCCTTGGCGGCCGCTTGCGGGACCAGCACCGACTTGACGTTCTCCACGCCCTTCGGCTCGTAAGCCTCCGCGCGGGCGAAGACAATCGACTTGCCGTCGGGACTCCACGTCGCGTTGGTGTGCACAAAGCGCGGATCGTCGGCGCCGGGCAGGGCCTGGTAGGTCTTCGTCTGACGATCGTAGATCGCGAGAATCCCCTTGACCAGGAAGAAGAGTTGGGAGTACATCAAATCGGGCTTGTACACGGCCAAGGCCCGGTCCTTGACGGTCCCGACGATGTACCGGCCGTCCGGCGACACCTGGCACAGCAGCCCAAAGGTCACGTCGCCGTCTTCCTTGCGGAAATCGTTCCAGCTGATGACCCGGTTCTCGTCCAAGACGATCTGTCGCTTGATCGGTGCAATGGCGTAGGAGCCCTTGTCGTTGCCGGAGTCGATTTCCATGGCCAGGGTCGAACCGTCGGCCGAGAAAGAGTGGCAGTTCCCGCACACCGGTAGCTTTTCCAACACGATCGGCGGCGGCTCGGTGGAAGAAATCGGCCCGAACCGCCAGCGGATGTGGGCGGCCGGGTCCTTGACGGCGGTCAGGAAGGGCAAATTCACCTCGCGAAAGAACAACGGGGCTTCCACGGGGTCCTGGGACGTGCTGATCGACACGGCCGCCTGAGAGATCACGTTCTCGCCGCGACGCGAATCGACGCCCCGCACGGTGACGGCGACCTGCTTTTCCCGCGAACGCCGCTTGATGGTCTCCCAGGCGTCATCCGGCGGCGTCCATTCCGGCGAGGCGGCGCGGAAATCCAGCGACTCGCCGCCCGCAAAGCGGAACTGGACCAGCCACAGATTCACCGACGGGTTCTCGTCCTGCCAGCGAAAGGTCGGGGCGACGATGTCGGGCGGATACAGGGCATGGTCGGGCGGATACAAGATCCGCAAAGGGCGGGGCGGGGCGTTCTCCCCCGGTGCGGCCTCGGTTGGAAGGGATGCCGCAGCGGGATCGTTCGAGCCGGGACCGGGGGGCTCGGATTTGGAACAGCCGGCGGACAAGAACAGGAAGAGCGGACAAGCTGACAGAAAGATGGGGTGACAGAAAGATGGAAGACAAACGAGCACACAGGCGAGGGCATGAGAGCGCCGCCGTGTTTTCTTCTGGAACCGCGTGGTCTTCGTCTTCCCACCCATTTTTCTGTCACTTCATCTTTCTGGCAGCTTCTTTCCGGTACCTTGGGCTGTCCAGGCTTGCAGGGCCCGCTGGTGATTGCGCTGTTCTCGTCTTGGCTCTTCGGCGAGCGCGAGGCAGTACTGCACGAGATCGATCAATTGCTCGCCGGCCACGCCCGGACAGGCGGGGTGGGGAGTGCCGGGCATGCCCAGCAAGATCCGCAGGTAGACCGACTCCGGTTCGTGACCGCCCTTGAAGGCCTCGTGGACCAGATCCCGAGGCGGTGACAGGCGGCCTTTTTCGTCGTACTGGGGCGGGTCCCAGGCGCCCGTCCCGTCTTCGCCGTGGCAGTTCTTGCATCCCAGTTTGACGTAGGCGTCTTTGCCGCGCGCAATCGCCTGGGGATCACCGGCGCCGATGCGGGGGACCATGACGTCATCGCCGGGGGTGGTGCGGAATTTGAGGATCTCGCGGACCTCGTCCTCGTCGATTTCCTCACCTTCCTTCAGGAGCGTGTCGATGAAATGCTCGCCAATGCCCAGGCGGTTCAGTCGCCGGACCTCCTGCGCCAGCAGCATCCGCTGGTCTTCGTTCAGGTTGTCGAAGGCCCGCATCGACGTGCCGGGCATCCCGCGCCGGATGCCTGCTTCCAGGTCTTCCAGGGAAGCGATCGCGTTGACGGTGCTCACCAGCCGGAACTTGCCGGTGCGCAGATCGCGGGGTTTGGGGAACAGGTGCCGGGCGGCGCGGCCTTTGCCGTCGCCGTTCTCTCCGTGGCACCCGCTGCAGTGCAGGGCGTACAGTCCCGCGGCGGTCGCCTGCGGGTCTTCCTGCCGGTCGCCAGCGGCTTGCCTCGTGCCGGAACCGCGCTCGCCGGGACGCGACATTTCCAACGCTCGCAATTCGGCCTCGATCTGCGGCTCGTCAGCGCCCGTGGTGAAGCGCGAGACCAGGTCTTCCAGCCTGACATTGTAGTTATGGGCAGCGTCGATCCGGGCGAGGAGTTGTTGGGCGCGGGTGGTCTTCTCTTGGATCGCCGCACAAATGGCCGCATCGCCCATGATCCCGCCCCGATCCGGGGCGTCCACTTGAGCGCGGGCGAACCATTCGTCCGCCGCCTGGTAGTTACCCGATTCGAGTTCGATTTCGGCCGTCTCGGCGGCAAGTTCCGTTGAGGCCTGCGGCTGCGGCGGCAGCGACTCCAGCATCGTTCGAGCTTCGTCCAGCCGATTCAGCTGCCGCAGCAACTTCGCCAGTCGCAACTTGGCGGTCTCGTTGGCCGGCGCGGAGGCCAGCAGGGCCGAGTACTGCCCGAAGGCATCATCCAGCCGGAGTTGGTCCTCGAACAGTTCGGCCAACGCGATCCGTGCCAACTCATGCCGCGGCTGCCGCGTCAACGCCTTTTCAAATTCCTGTTGGGCCCGTTGGGTGCAATCCTGCCGCTGCAGGATGTCGAGTTCGCCTTGGCTCATCCGGCGCCAGTACAGCCCCTTCATGACGGCCAGGTAGGGCTCATCCGGATGATCGGCTTCCCAGGCGTCGAGGGCAGCCTTGGTCCGCTCCGGGTCTTTTTTGACGATGTAGCCGTTGACGAGGGCCGTATAAAAGTCGGTGGGCGATACGCCCGCGCCGATCATCGACTCCAGCTCGCTCTCGGTTTCGTCGTCGAAGTTGCCGTCCTGGATCTGTCCCAGTTGGGTTTCCAGCTGAACCTGGTAAGCGGGCGCCCCCTTCTGTTTGGCCAGCCTGAGGGCTTCGCTCCAGCGGTCCAGCTGCCGCAAGCGGCGGAAACAGGCCGCGCGCAGGAGATCCGTCGCGCCGTCGCCGGGATCGAACCAATCCGACCGGTCCAGCCAAAGCTGCGCGACGCTGATTGCACCCTCATTCAGGTGCATCCCGGCGATCATCCGAGTCCACCACGCCAAGGTCGCCCGTCCATACAAGATCAAACAGGCCAGCAGCAGGATGGCGACGATACAGACGGCGATCCGTCGCGCGCGGCGAGAGCGCGTTGGCGGATTCGCCTCCAGGGATGTCTCTCGCTGCGTCATGTTCCGGAACCCTCGTCTGGCACGGGCTCAGACGTGCAGATAACTGCCCGATCCATCCGAAAAAGTCGAAGCAGCTGACAGAAAGATGAGGAACGGAGAGCGTGAGGAAGATTAGTCTAACCTGCGTTTCTACCTCTCCTAGCATTTCATTTTTCCGTCACCTCATTTTTCTGTCAACTATCCTCATTTCTTCTGCAGTCATGCCATAGGTGCGAGATTCAGGAGGTTGTTGCGGCCATCGTTGCTACGTCTGAGCCCAATTATATAACGTCCCGTGTCACCTGGCACGGGGCGCGGGTAGAATCAGGCGATGCAAGAACCGATCCAGCCGATCATCACGCCTGCTCCGGCGCCGCCAGGTGCCAGCCCGCGGAGGTCACGCTTTCGGGGCCGGACGCTGGCATTTGCCGCGCTGTTGGCGTGTGGCGCCGCGGCACTTGTCGGTTGGCACGCGTTGTCAGGAGGCGCAACGCCGAGTCCCCCTCTTGCCTTGTCGTCGAACGATTCACCGGCGCCGGTGATCGACCCGGCGCTGGAGTCGCAAATCGTGGCCTTCTGCAGCGATTGCCACACGCTGCCACGGCCCGAGAATCTCCCTCGCGACCGCTGGCACACCGAGGTGTCGCTGGGTTACGAGTTCTACGCTCGATCGGGCCGGAACGATCTGAAACCGCCGCCCATGCACCAGGTGGTCGCCTACTACCGGGCGTGCGCGCCCCAAGAGGTGCTATTTCCGCAACCGGTCGAGGCCAAGACCAAGTTGCGTGCGACGTTTGCCGTCGAGGAGTTGACTTTGAGCCAGGACGCCGGTGTCCGACCGGAGATTTCGTACCTGCGATGGGCCCGGCTGTCGCCGGATGACCGTCACGTGCTGTTGTTCTGCGACGTCCGATTCGGCTATGTCGCTTATGTCGATCTGGGCGAGCGCGATCCCAATCCCCAGGTGCTGACCCGGCTGAACCACCCTTGCCACGTCGAGCCGTGCGATCTGGATGCCGACGGAGCGATCGACCTGGTGGTCGCCGACCTGGGCAGCTCGCGCCCCTGCGATCACGACCGGGGACGAGTCGTCTGGCTGCGGCGCGAGAAGGAATCAGGCCGCTTCGAAGAGAGGGTGCTGGCGTCCGGCTTGGGGCGGGTCGCCGACGTGCGACCGGCCGATTTCGACGGCGACGGGGATCTCGACCTGGTCGTCGCCGAATTCGGGCATTACCAGACGGGCGGGATTTTTCTGTGCCGTAATGTTGCCAAGTCCGGTGAGGCCCCCCGTTTCGATCTGGAGGAACTCGACGACCGGCCGGGCACGATTCACGTGCCCGTTCACGACTTCAACGGCGACGGACTGCCGGACTTCGTGGCGCTGGTCTCTCAGGAATGGGAACACGTGGATGCGTTTATCAATCGGGGGGATGGTCTCTTTCATCTGCAGACCCTCTGGGCGGGACCGGACCTGATGTTCGGCTCCAGCGGCATCGAATTGGTGGATCTGGATCAGGACGGAGACATGGACGTATTGTACACCAACGGCGATGCCTGGGACAACTTGTACGTCAGTCCGTCGCACGGCGTCCAGTGGCTTGAGAATCTGGGCAACCTGCGGTTTGCGTATCATCGGCTGACCGACATGGTCGGCGCTTATCGCGCACTGGCGGGCGACTTGGACTCTGACGGGGACCTGGACATCATCGTGGTGGCTTGGCTTCCGCCGCCGCTGATGCCCCGCAGTGTCGTGGCCGCGCCGCTGGCTTCGATCGTCTGCCTGGAGCAAACCGAGCCGGGCGTATTTGTCCGGCACACGCTGCAAAGCGGCTCGCCTCCCTACGCCACGTTCGAAATGGCCGACTTCGACGGCGACGGCGACCTGGATTTCGCGGTGGGGCCGGGTCCGCACGTGGCGAATACGCCTGAGAAGGCCCCCTGGCTGACCGTGTGGCGAAACCGGGGAGTTGCGCCACGGGAGAAGTGAAAGACTGTGTATCTTCCGCTCTTCCCTACGTAGCATGGCTCTCTGAGCCGCGCGGGTTTTCGCGGCGGCCGGCAGGTTGTCGTAGAGCGGACTTCAGTCCGCTCGGGCGGAATGAATTTGCGCCCTACGAATTTGCCTTCGAGCCGTTCGCCGTTGCCAGCGTGCGCGTCAGGGGGCGAGGGCCTCGCCGCCGGACTGCCCGGCTTCGCCGCCGGTCAGGGCGAAGTCTAACACGTTACTGCCGCTCGTGACTTCGGCCGTCAGTTCGCTTTGCGAATTCTACTTGGCAGGAATGTAAATCTCCCGTGTGGTCAAAATATTGAGCCGAGCATTTCGTTCGGAAGAACACGAGTGGTCCGGGAAGCGGATGTTCTGGGCGATTCTGGTCCGGGATCGGCGTGGCCGGCGCAGACGCCGGCGGCGTTTCCCGGACAGGGAAGGCAGTGAAGTGGCGATCAGGCCGCGTCGCGGTAGTAGTACCGCAGCAGACCGCCGAGGCGCTCGCGACACTGAACCGGGCCTTCACCGCGACCGACTTCGTTCCCCGGCTGAAGGATCTGGTGGGCGAGTCCTTGATGATTACGTTCCGCGTGGCAGGGCTCCAGAAACTGCCGAATCGCCGTGCGAAGCGTGGTCTCCCCGAAGAAAATCGTGCGCTCCAGACACTCGGATTTCAACGAGCCGAAGAACCGCTCCAGGTGGACGTTCCAATTTGGGCTCTTGGGCGGCAGCGGGACGGGCTCGATGCCTTCGCCTTCCAGGAAGCTTTGGAACAGGTGCTCTGTCGCTTCCGCCCCAGGATCTTGCCTTTGACCGCCAAGCGGCGGCGTTGATCGTCGTTGAGCAGGATCCGTTTTCCGCCGCGTTTCTCCTTGAGCACGTGGTTCTCGGTGCGGAGATAGTCGATCACTTCCTGTTGTTGGCGGTTGATCCAACCCGCGAGGATGACGACATACAGTTGCCAGGGGTGGAGGAGGAAGTCCATGATCGTCCCGTGGAGGTGAAATAGGTGGAAGTGCCGGTCACCATCGGGTGATTGGCTCCCCGATTCAAGGGGCAGACGCCGCCAGGCCGTCGCCTTCTGTTCCACGGCCTGCTGGTTCTTCGTTCTGTAGGGATTGTCGGGTGTGGAACTGGGACGAGCTTCGGCCGAAATTGGTGCTCCTTGAAATTGAACGATAGCGGCATAACAACTTGCCGCTCGGCTAAACCAGCCGTCGCCCGGCAGACCTAACCCAGGGCATAATCCGAAATTCTAACCCCGGCGAGCGTTGAATGCAACCAGCCAAGCTGCCTCCCGGGGCGCCAGGGTGGATTTGAGGCCGCTTTCTGGAGGCGTTTGTCAGTATAGAGCGGGGCGGCACAGTACGCACAGCCATGCGGCGGGCTGGTGAATCATCCGCGTCAAGCGTTTCGGCCTCCGTTGCGACAGACGACTCACGCCTGCAAAAGTACTGTGTCCCTGTCCCATCCTGTGGCCTGTCCCATCATCCTTCAGCAGCGGCCGCCACGGCATGGACGCGCGGATGGCGCCACGCCACATTGACAAGCCGATTCGCCAAATACTAGACTCACACCCCTTGAAAATCCAGTTTTGTCATTCATCGTGAAAGGCCGGTAAGCATGGAGACCACCCCGTACAATCCTTTTCAGGTGGCGCAATCTCAGTTTGACAAGGTGGCGGCGGTGCTGGAACTGGACGAAGGCGTCCGGGAACTGCTGCGGCAGCCGATGCGCGAGTACCAGTTCACGATTCCGGTGCGAATGGATGACGGGACAGTCCGGGTTTTCAAGGGATTTCGGGTGCAGCACAACGACGCCCGCGGGCCTGCCAAGGGCGGCATCCGCTTCCATCCGATGGAAACGATCGACACCGTGCGCGCGCTGTCGATGTGGATGACGTGGAAGTGTTCCGTGGTCGATATCCCGCTGGGCGGCGGCAAGGGCGGCGTGATCTGCGATCCGCATCATCTGAGCCAGCGCGAGCAGGAGCAGATCTGCCGTGGCTGGATCCGCCAAATCGTGAAAAACGTCGGCCCGATCAGCGACGTGCCCGCGCCGGACGTCATGACCAACGGCCAGCACATGCTGTGGATGTTGGACGAGTTCGAGGCGATTCGCGGGGGCCGCTATCCCGGCTTCATCACCGGCAAGCCGGTCGGCATGGGCGGCTCGTTGGGGCGGACCGAGGCCACGGGGTTTGGCGTGATTTACACCTTGGAGGAGGCCCTCAAGGTGCTGGGCCTGCCGTTGGACCGGACGGTGGCCAGCGTGCAGGGCTTTGGGAACGTGGCCCAATACGCCGCGCAGCTGTACACGCAACTCGGCGGCACGGTCGTCGCGATCGCGTGCTGGGACCAGGCCGACAAAGTGTCTTACACGTTCCGCAAGAAGGGCGGCGTCTGCCTGCAGGAGTTGCGGGGCATCGCCGACAAATTCGGCGGGATCGACAAAAACCGCGCCCGCGATCTGGGCTACGAGAAGCTGCCGGGCGAAGCGTGGCTGGAGCAGGAGGTGGACATCTTGATCCCTGCCGCGCTGGAGAACCAGATCAACCGCGGCAATGTCGGGAAGATCGCGAAGAGCGTCAAGGTCGTCGCGGAGGGCGCGAACGGGCCGACCACGCCGGAAGCGGACGAGGTGCTCCAGGAACGCGGCGTCTTCGTGCTGCCGGACTTCCTGACCAACGCGGGCGGCGTGACGTGCAGCTATTTCGAGCAGGTGCAGTGCAACGCCAACTACTTCTGGGAAAAGGACGAGGTGCTCGCCAAGCTCGACACGAAGATGACGTCCGCGTTTGCGGCCGTCAACGAACTCGCCAGCCGTCAGAAGCTCTCCATGCGCGACGCCGCCTACATGATTGCCATCAACCGGGTGGCGGAAGCCGTGCGGCTGCGCGGCTGGGCCTAGGTCGCTTGCGCCCAGGTACGGCGGGTGGCGGCGGGGACGCGGCCGCGCATGCCGCCGCCCGGATGGTCTTCGTGCAACGCAGTCTGGCGGGACCGGATGGAGACAGCGGCATCCTGGCGGTCAGCGAGCAGGTGTTCGCCATAGCCGCCCGGCGCCTGAGCCCCACCGAAATCCTCGAGAACCTGCACAAGTGGATTCAGGAAAACAAGCTCAGTTTTCTGAT
>CAZAQY010000306.1:0-9724 GCA_964486845.1 uncultured Pirellulaceae bacterium | reverse complement strand
GGCGCTGATCGTCTTCCCGCTGAAAACGTTGGCGTCTCGCCCGCCGGCGCCACTGCTATCTACCTGGAAACAAAGCGTGTCATTTGCTGGGAGTTAATAATGGCCGTCCACCTTAACAACAATGAAGTCCCTGACCTGATCCGGAGGGCGACCGTCCCCGTCTACGGTGCCGATCATGATTATCCGCTCGTCCAGGACCGGAGCGGCGTGCTTGTAAGACTCGGCGACCGGCACTTCATCTTCACAGCGGCGCATGAGTTGGAGCAATGGCTCAGCGACGATAAACAACTCCATCCGGAGTGCGCCCTTTTTGTCTCCACAACGGATCAAGCATTTCACGAGCGGCATCATCGAGGGCCCGAGACCGTTGAACTGCAAGTCGAACGACTCGTCATCCTCGATGAATCGACCATCGACCTAGCGGTGATTGAAATTAGTCTTGAAACAGCGAACCGCCTGGATGGCGAGAAAACATTCCTGTCCCCTACCGACATGCGAAATCTACCGACGCCTTCGGCCTCTGGTAGCTTGCTCGTTTACGGCCATCCCTTTGCCCTGGCCGACGCCGGTGCGACTGGAGATGCGATTCAGACCGTGACCTCGCCAGCAGCATGGTTTTATACGCATCCCTTGCCCGCCGACGTGCGCCCCAATCATGATCCGCAGAAACAAATGGTCTTTTACCTGCCACACGATCAACGCCTAATGGAGCGGGCCGACGATCCAAACGAACCGGCAAAGGGATTCAGTGGCGGCGGAATCTGGTACTGTCCCCATGACGGCGGCTCCCCCTTGCTGGTCGGCATTTTCGTCCGTCAATGTGCCCCGCAAGAATACCTCGTCGCCACCAGACTAAAGTGCATCTTCGACTCGCTCGCTGCCGTCTACCCCGACATCGCCCAGGATACATCCCCGCTGCGCACAACACATACGTAAGCCGACTGCGGCCTTGCCCATTATGGGGAAGGTCTCTTTAGACACCACGCTCTTCGTCCAAAATGTCCAGCGTCTCTTTGGTAAGGGAATACTCCCTGGACAACTTCTTTGACCGGTAGCCTCCAATTCTAATAATTCCTGCCTGCTGCAAGATTCTTTTCATACGTTCTTTCTTGATGCTGCTTTTCGGCAGTCCCATGTTTTCAAGAAGCGCACGACTGGCCCGGCCTCGGCCTTTGCTGCGTCTCGTATACAAGTAGTTAATGAACCGTGCTATTGCTCTTACTGTTGGATACGTCCCATCTTTGCCTTCTCGCATCGCCCAACCATCATGGGCAAACGCTTTCTCGATGTCCTCGCTCAGCCGTTGTGGCAATGGTGTATCATCAGGAACGTACTTCCACTCTTGGACAGTTGTCTTGTTCTCCTGCTCGCTTGATGACCCTAGTGACCCACATAAAATAGGACCAGTAAGAGAGTGTGTACAAGAAGGACCGGCTCCGCCGCTCCCCATCAGCATTTCAAGCTGGTACACTACAGGGTATTGACCGTTATCCCTCTTCACTCGCATTTCTGCGAAGACACCTTTTCCTTCATCATCTTCATTATCAATCACGTCATCCACGATACGATCAACATTGGCAACAACTTCGCTGACACGGCCTTGCTCCAAGCGTGTAACAAAACCATTGTTTTTAGACAGGCAGAATGAAACGAGAACTTCTTTAATACGAGTACGGTCAGGCAGCAAATGGTGCAATTCATAAAACGAAAACCATTTTGCTAATGTTGAAATCACTTCGACAAAACGATCATGACAAGAAAAACCATGAGTCGCCAAAAAAATACAGAACTGTACCCACTGACCATTCTTATTGACCTTTTTCAAGTCCACGTCATAAAAGTAATCAGGGTATGGTCGCTGCATTGAAGTGGCTGCAATTGAAGCATTAACCTGCTCCCCGCAGGGGAGCAGGCCAGTATTATTATCGGTGCGGACAAGTTCATCGGCGGCGGCGACCTCGCTATTATCGCCAGCCGCAGTCTCCTCGATTCCAATTGAGGGCACTGCTGTGGAGACAACAGTTTTTTCTTTCGGGCATCCGCAGTGCAGCCAGTCTTTGACGATTTCGAGGTCGGCCATGAGCGAGGCGACCGCCTCGGGCCGTCGCTTCTTTTCGATGCGTTTTTCCTTGGAAATGACCGCCGCTGGCTCGGTCCCATCCCACGCCACCCACGCACCATACATCTGATCGAGGTGCTTAAAAAGCGTGGCGCAAATCATCTCGAACGAAGGCGTTGGCGATGGTTCCATGAACAGTCGAACCTGGGCGATAAGGTCCGTCACTAGGCCGCCCTCGGTGATGATGCCAGAGTCCATGCCACAGGGGCGTCGGTGGCATTTGCCGAGTGAATTCTTTGACTTCGGAGGCATTGGGTATGCCTCGATGTGTTCCAGGCCCACCGTCGCCAGTTGTCGCCGCAGTTCATCGTGGCGATCCGCAGTCTTCTTTGGCCGAGAATATATCCTCCACAGTCCGAATCCCAAATTCGCAGAAGAGAACGCCCAAATGCGATTGATGAACACTTCGTGGACCTTCTTGAGCAGCCGAAAATGCGTCAAGGGCATGCGGACAACCGGCAAAAGCCTCCAGTCGTACTCCGTTGTTCGAGCAAATGCATCGTAACAGGGGGCGTCGAGATGTTTTGATGGGTGCCACCGACTTGGCACAGCGTAATAACCGATGCTGTCGTGGCTATCGACATCAAGGCAGTCGCTCCAGGTCCGCTCACCGGCCATCGTGCCCAACCAAAATGCCGTCTCACGGTCCCTGGGCCGCACCTGGGATTTCGGCGGGTAGGAGCGACAGAACCGCTCATAATCCAAATGTTTTTCGGCCAACTCGACAACCAGGGTGGTATAGAGATGCTGCCACTTTCCGTCACCTCGCTTAAATGGTCGCCAGGGGCTTCGCTCCGCCGTGCCGAAGTACTTCTCTCTCGTATAGAAACCGGATTTGTTCGACGACCAAATGAATCGACGACAAAAGAACTCTACTTCCTCCGGAAATTCTTCCGAAAGCCGCAGCGGCGGTTCCAGAATTTTGTCGGCGAACGTACTAACTAGGTTCGAGTGGTCCATTCTTTAATTTCCATATTGACGCCGCCCGGTCCAACCGGGCGGCGTCTCTTGTTATGTAGTGGACGTGGGGGGCGTTTGTGAATATGCCGTCGTGCTCGTTCCCCCACCGCCGAGGCTGCGCCCCCGGCTTTCTGGAAGTGCCTGCCAAAGCGCTTGGCTGGCTGGTGGCAATAAGCCGACGTGGAAGGTGAAGGACGATTTCGGAAGCGTCGAAACATTTTCCCACGTCTTGGCGATGGATCTCCTGGTCGGCGCTGCGCCCTGACGAAGTAAACCTTCGAGGACGGCCAGCGCCTCCACTCGTGTGGCCCGTTCTTGTTCAATGCGGCTGAAGCCCTTCCTCACATTTGACTCAGCGAGGTCGCAGCCGATGAACCGGCGACCAAGACGGTAACATGCAGCGGCATAGGTAAAGCTTCCGGCGCAGGGATCGACCACAATGTCGCCTGGGTCGGAGAAATAGCTAACAATGTAGTCGGCTACTTCGACGGGCTGCTGGTGAGGATGAAGGTCCTTGTCCTTGCGGCCTCGAACAACGTCAATCCATTTCCGACGTGTCTGCCAGTTGCCCTTGGAGAACACAAGATGCTGGCAGGTCTTGGAAACCGATTGCCGGGGGTAGTTGACGTTTCCTTCTCCGTCCCACACCTCGGTGAGTTTACAGCGACCGGGCTGGAGGTATCGACGGATGGTCGTGTAGAACTCGTCGAACCAGTAGTCGCCATATCGGACGACGAGCAAGCCGCCGTCCCTGAGCAAATGGGCAGCGAGTCTCGCAAAGGCGTCGGCCTGCGGCAGGAAGCTCCGGTCGTAAAAGGGATCGGTAGCAACGAGCGAGACGCTGCCGGGCCTAATGCCTGCCTTTGACGCCAGTTGTTGGAACGGACAGTGATACATGCGGATCGAGTCCATGCAGGTTCTCCTGTGTGAGACAATGAGACAATGAGACGGCATCTCACCGTCTCATTGTCTCATCGGGCCACGAAACCCAGTTCTTTCCAATAGCGATACGCCGTAGCTCGGCTCTTTCCGGTGAGCTTCTCGAAGGCTTGGAGTCGCTCGGTCATGGTGGAGCCTGATTCCCACGCCTGCTGTGCAAGGCGTACCATTTGATCTTTGTGTTCGGCTAGTGTAGGAGCGTGGTGGGCTTCAACTGCTCGTCGAGCGACAACAGACCGCAGTCGGTCTTTCCAGTGTTTTCTTGAGTCGCCTGCCTTCCAGGACTCATAGAGTGGGATCGCCTTGTCAACGAACAGGCGGACCGAGGGTCGCTTTTGTTTTTCAGCGCACACATCCCAGAGGTAGTCAGCGATCTCGACTCGCTCGGGCGTCTTGGCGACGTGATAGATCAGCGCCCACATCTCGGCGTCTGTTGGGTCGTGCTCAAGGACGATCACTCGATCTTGCATCGCTCGCAGCACGTCGCTCTTGTGTTCCTCCAGGCCGACGTTCGAGATCAAGACAATGCCTTTTCGGAAGATCGCCGTCTTTCGGACGCCCTGCTTTGTGTAGCTGATGTGCCGCTCCATGTTGCCTTTCGGGCGGGCGAGGGCAGCTAGGTAATACTGCCGGGAGCGGTTGCTGGCGACCGATTCGTACACGTCGTCGATGATTAGATGCCGGTCGGCGTGGTTGACGCCGTTTTCTTCCAGCAGTTCGAAGAAGCCCTGCGGCGTCAGACCACCGTTGTGGTAGACGTAGCCCCTGGGGTCGTGTTCTGCGAAGGTCTGTTCAACCGTGTAGGTCTTGCTCGTGCCGCCACGGCCAAACAGATAGAGGCCGGTGGCTCGGCCACGAATGACATCGTAAACGGCGTCACGGATCTCCGTAAGTTTGTCGCTCAGGGTCGCCCAATGGGTTTCCTCGTCGAGGTGCCTGGGATTATCGGCGACGGAATCTTCTGCGTGGTCACTGTGGTCTTCGTGAGCTTCTGCGTGGTCACTGTGGTCGTCACATTCGGTTATGGTGGCGTTTGCAGGGACCGGGAACAGGCCATACTCGGTCTCGGCTGCCCACCGACCATTGGCCTTTTCCACGAGCCGAACCGGGCCGTACTCGTCGGAGATTCCCTCGACGAGGTAGAGGCGACCGGGGATGATGGTCGTTCCGCTGCTGGTCTTCGCCTTTCGGCTACGCTTGCGGTGTTGCATTTCACATGGCTCCTTAACTCTGTTCGTCGGTTGCCGCCGTTGGGCACGCTGCCCGTCATGCGGTGCAGGGATTGGAGTACAGCGATGGGCCTTTGTAAAAAAGCGACTTTTGCAGGACTTCGGAAGACACTGCCCTGCAACGGGTTACGGCGACAGATTTTTTTGCCGATGTGAGCAGTTGAAGGATTTAATTGCGCAACGCATCTCGCAAGTCGATGATTTAGAACGAGTTGCGCATGAATTGAGATCCACAACTGCCATTTGGGCAGGATGGCCGGTCAAGCGTGGCTCGGTTTTCTAGCCTCGGCTGGAACGAGAGGCATGGCAGCCGGGATGAGTGGATGCCCGGCAGGTGGGAGCGTCCGCAGTTCAGATGACGTTCGGAGGCCCGATGTAGTAACGGGACAGGGGTTGGAGGCGCAGTGCCTCCACTTTTTCAAATGTCCCATAAGATGGTCCACGCCTGTCCCATAGAGCGGCAAATTGGACGAGGACCACAAGAAATCAGCGTGGCCGGAAGGGCAATAGAGATAAGAGTTTGGTGCAGGATGCGGGTTCGATTGAATTCGTCTCTCAGTTACCCCCCGCCGCCTCCACCTAAAGCCACCTGCGATTCGTCGCAGGTGGCTTTTTCTTTTTCGCCGCAACTCACTGGATTCACGGCACTTGCGACGACGCCTCTGCGGACGTTCTCTGTCCTATCTTTTGGCCGATTTTGGGCCGAAAACGGCAAAAGTCCGATAATTCGGCACTTTTCAGTCCGATAAGGCCCCCAAAAAAGTCCGCGATTTTCCCCTCCACTGGTTTTTTGCGACCAGGGAACCCACAGGCAACGTTGAAGCGGCATCGGACTAACGCGTCCACACTTGCCTGTGACAGGAGGCGATCATGACGACCCGAAACCGCCAAACCTGGAATCTGGACAACCAGGGTGAATATGCTCGTCAAATTGGCTGGAAGCACAGCCGAAATGGCAAGCTACAGCAGCGCAAATTTCGGCTGGGGAGCGACCTGAAGGAGGCCCAGCGGCGCGAGCGGAAGATCGTGGAATTCTGGGAACGCATCGAGGAGACCACCGACACGACCCCCGTTGTTTGGACCGACTTCACCCTCGACGTAGCCAAACAACTTGCCAAAGGGAAGCTGCTGATCGAGATTCCGTGAAAGCAGCACGACTCCCCCGAAGCCTACGCGCGATACCTGCACCGCGTCCAGAAGCATTACCCGATGATCTCGTTCGTCGCCGAAGATGCAGACGCCTACGCCGAAGGTAGTGCCAGCAACCGTACACGGGTGCATACCGAAATCGACGAGATCAGGACGCGGGCCGTCCGCACGGGCAACATCAGCGACGTTGACCTGACTCCAAGTGATGGCACGCTGCACGAAGCGATGAAGGGCTACATAGCGTGGATCAAGCAGGACTACTACCGCCCTGAGCTTGGTCGGATCACTGCCAATGGCAGGACCAAAATCCGCCAGATGGAAACGTTGATGGATCGGCGCGCGGACATGCCGCTGACGAGGCTCGACGAAGATGCCGTCGAGGGGATGTTCCGCTTCTGGCGGCAGCGTCCGTTCAAAAAGGAGGTCGTCCTCAAGCCCCTTTGCTCCAAATCGCCGAACATGAAGCATGGCCCGCCCGAAGCCCTTCTGGAGAGCATCGTGGAATTTCTCGTGGGATAGGGGCAGTTTCTTGGATCGCGACATCAGTGCTAACCGTCAAAACCATTCATCGTCCAGGCGGTCGGCGTTGGCGATCACCGCCCTGAATTTGTCTCGCATTTTCTGGGAGAAGGACTTGTCGGCGGCCAACTCGGCAAAACCGTCCAGGATCAGTTCGCGGGGCATCGACGCCAGCACCTTGATGACCGTTGCCAAGTACCGCCGTGTCGTGTTGGAGCTTTTGACCCTTCGCAATTCGCCAAACAGCAGATCGGCACAGGCTTTCGTCCGCACGCTGCTCAACGCCTCGACGATGATGGCCTTTCGCTCTAAGCCGTCGCCTTCACTCGCCAGCAGCAGGCCCAGCAGGAAGACCCCTGCTTCGCGCCGCCCATGACCAGACATGGTTCGAAGTAGCCCCACCCCCGAACGAAATCTCTCTGGATCGGCGTCAATCGCCTGCGCCAACACGCTGTCGATGGGGAACTTCGTGGGGTCGAAGCAGCCATCCTTGGTGAGCCACGGGACTTTGCCGATCAGGTCTTCAGGTTTCACGGTTTTCTCCTGCGGGTCGTAGGCCGCCAGCGATTCTTTCCCGTTTCCAGGTCTTCGGGCAGGCAATACCCGTTCCTGAGCAGCGCCCAGTTGTCCGTCCAGTTGTTCATGACGCCCGTTTCGCTCTTCTCAGCCAGGGTCTTCTGCACGAACAGGACGTGAAACGGCACGCCGAAATACTCGGTCCATTGAAACGCGGGATCAGTCTCGACAAACTCATTTAACGCCTGCGTCAAACCAGTGAGGTCTGAATCCCTGAAGCGAAACGTGTTGCCGAAAGCGACGTAGACTGATTCGCCGAATGAGTTGACAGGATCAATGAGCTTCGTGCAGTCTTGCTTGATCTTCGTCGTGTCGGGGTAGTTGACGTTGACCTCCACGGCCGCCTTGGGGCGTGGCGAAATCTTCTTCCTCGGTGCTGGGAAAGAAGAACATATCCACGTTGCCTGACTTTGATCCCTCCCCCGACCAACTGTACTTGGCTTTTGTTGGATGTTCGTACTCAATGACCGAGCTTTCTTGGCCGGCGCTGAGCGGAGAAATGGCGTTGAACAGGATGGTCAAGTGGTGATGTAAATCACGTTCACAGCGATACGCACCATCGCCGTCAAAGACCTGTAGAATCGCTGGGCGGATACGGTTTTCCATGTTCGGACTTGCCATGACTACCCCCTCGCCATCTTCTCAGGCACCAGGAACGTCACCGCTACGGGGAACATCCTGGGCTGCGGGTCTGCGAACCTTGCCGTGACCGCTGCCGTCTCCCGTTTGATCTCGTCAGGAATCTCCCGCACCCGCACCCGCAACGCATTCATGTTCCGCTCAAGCTGCTGGCGTTCTTCATCCTCCCAACCCGCGAAGGTCAACTGCCGCAATTCAGGATCGTGCAGCTTTTCCTGAATCGACCGCTGCAACTCGGTCAGGATGGCGGTAATGTCGGCAGCTTCTTTGGCGGCGCGTTCGGCCAGTGCTTTTTGCAGGCCCGTGGTGCGATCCTTCATGCGGGCTTCCAGTGCTTGCCGTAACGAATCGGCGTGCTTGGGGTTCAGCCCCAACAGCGTTTCCTTCATGGCCTTGGCGGGTTGCTCAGCCTTCATCGCGGCCAGGGCATCCTGAACCTCCCCTACTTTCATACGGGTGAAGCGGCCCTCACGAAGAACCCCGCCCGCCGTGATGATCTCTTCATGCAAGCGATGGCTGTCACCGCCGATCACGACCAGGCGTGCGTGGGCGATCATGGCGGGATCACGTAGCACGGTGTCAGGTACAAGGCGGGCCGCAACGCGAAGCAGCCGTTTCTTTCCCTCCGTTGACCAGACTTCGGCCCGCAACTCCGTGGCGAGCAAGATGCGGACGGGACTGACATCAGGACTGGCTTGGAATGCCGCCTTCACTGCCTCCCGCTGATCGGAATCCATGCCCCCGTACATGGTCATCAGCCGATCACCGCCAGAAAACCCTTCGGTCGCCAGCACGGTTTGCAGCCAGTTCTGCGTGGCACGGTATTCGCTGAACACGATGACGCGGTTGTTCGTCCACTTCCCATTGGGCCGCAGGGTCTTCGCCAACCAACGGATGAGTTCCTGGGCCTTGCTGTCGGTGCGGGCCACTGCGGTTGCCGCCCACGCCTTCATCTGCTTGAGCAGGGCGAGTTCCTCAGCCGTTGGCTCCCTGAACAAACGGGTCGCGGTGTCCACAGCATCGTCAGCCGCTTCTTCGGCGGCGGCATCGTCACCGTATTCTTCATCCAGCCTGTCGATCTGCCGTTGGAGAATGGCTACTGATGGCCGCTCCGTTGTGGTCTTGCGGCGCTTGGCCGTGCGCAGGGACTGTTCGTGTTTGTCCAGTGTGGCGGCGAAGGCGGCAGGGCTGGAGAACAGCCGCTTCTTCAACGTCTTCAGCACGAACTCGGTCGCCATTTTTTCGGTGTTGTCCGAGACGTTCTCAGTCCCCCGTGATGGAGGGAAAACCACCCCGCCACGGGTAAAGCCGACAGTCTTGGAAAGCTGGCATTTTACAAAAGTCCGAAGCAGCCAGAAACATAGGCCAGCAGGAACTTTCGGTGCGGGGGCCGTGTGACGTTCCCGCATCCCTGGCTACACCGCTGGGCGCGTGACGCCAGCCTACCACGGGGCTTTGACACGTTTGGTCAACGGCCCAGGAAAAATGTTGCTCAACGCGAAAACGCCCGTCGCTTGAACAACGCCTTCAGTCTGCGGCTTCTCCGACGACAACACCCCCAGTGCGTAGGTGTTCCTGGCCGCAACGCCTGCTA
>CAZAQY010000305.1:0-9780 GCA_964486845.1 uncultured Pirellulaceae bacterium | reverse complement strand
AACGCACGTGATCCCACACCAAACGTAAACTCGAAAACTTCGCTCGCACCGCTTGTAACGCAAAAAATGGGTCAGGACTCATTTGCCGGAACGGCCCGGAGGGTGCTTCGCACAAATGAGTCCTGACCCCAGCGCCCGCAATTTCTTCCGGCCCGGCGTGTCTCCCATTGTCTTCATCGCATTGCCTTTCGAACGGAATCTCGTTACGGGAACCGTCTCTGGTCCGTATAGCGCCCTCGTGCCCATCCCGCGGGCAGACGGTTGAAGCACTCCATGGCCTCGTCAGCTTTCCGGAGGGCCTGCGCCGTGAGCGCGGCGGCCGCGGCCTTGTCGCCCGCCCGCGTCATGGTCATGTCACCCGCAACGGCAGCGGATCGTCCAGAACATCTGCCTGCGGAACCGCGCCGGCGGAATCAGCCTGGCCGGACGGGATAACCAGGTGTTCCACAACGTGCGTACGGGCAACGGCGTTAATCAGCCCCATCAGCAGCCAGAACGCCAAGGCACCGAGCACGGCTCCCAAGAGCACGGGGATCGCCATGATGACGAAGGGGGCAACGTGGTTGATTCGGCCTAGATAATCGACTGCTCTTTGCCACGCGGGAGGCGCGGGTGGAGTTCGGAGAGGTGTTTCAGCACGATCCAGGTCTTGTTGTGCAAGCCGCATTCGAATAGTCCGACGCGCTGGTTTGAGAACAGGACGTGCGGATAGATGGTGCCGTACAGATCGGTTGGGAAATAGATGCGCGACTGGAGTGGTTCGCTGAGCATGGTCGTCAGGCCCGCCCAAACGCCGATCGCAACCTGTGCGCAAGTTGCGTTGGTGCCCACGACCGCCTGATTCGACAGGCTGTGCATGTAATAGACCCGCCGGCGAGGATACTGCAGGCAGACGCCGATCGTATCGCTGCCGGTCAGGGGGATGGAGGTGTTATCGCCTATTTCGAGATCGCTTATGAGGACGGTGCCTCGCTCTCGCCAACGTCGCACCAGGAAGTCCATGGTCTTGGGGTGCAGGGCATAGATATATTTCGAGGAGGTGCCGAAATTCTGTGCGAGCTTGACATTTTCTTCGTGCAGGACAAGAAAGCCCCGCGGATAGGACGGCAGCTTATGGATCGGTTCCATGATCGGCCGCAGATCCATCCGGTTTGCCAGTGCGTTGGTGTCAAAGACTCGGATTCGGCCATCGTCGACCTGACCGGTCGGTTCCCAGACGGTCTCGGTAAGGAACTCGCGGCGCGACCAGGTGATCAGGGGACGCCAACGGTCAAACGACATCGAACTGTCGTACTCAAAATGGATGATCTCGCGCGGCACGCCGTAATTCCGCATGCCATGCACCACCCAGATGTTCACCGCTCCAGGATTCATGCCGCTGCTGATGATGTGCGGCGCACGTCGCAGTTGTTGCCGGGTCGGATGGATGGCGGCCACCATCTCGTGAACGCCGGCGCTGGCATCATTCAACGCAGTGTTGATGTAGCTGGCGCCGGCGGCATCCGTCGCGTGAAGCACCGGCATCGTGTCCAGATCCGTCAGGTCCAGCACGATGTCGATCTGGCGGTGTCGCAGCAATTGCACATAGTCCGCGCCATGGTCTCTGAGCCGAAGATTATGACGCACAAAGGTATAGCGCAGTCGCGAATGCTCCAGAAACCGGTTTTTCAGGACATGCTCGTTGCGGTCGAGAAGGACTACCTCATTAAAGAGGTCTCGACGTCCGCCCAGGCGCCGCAGAAATGCACCTCCCACTTGCCCCGATGCCCCGAGCACCAGCAGGTTGGGACGCCGCCCCCGGGACGACCAGGGGGTTGGGCCCATTTGCTTGACCGAGCCATTCGAAACAAACTTCGGCTTCCGTTCCTTTCGCACATCAGACGGGTTCATAGCGGCGATTATAGTCAACTCACGTCCCATTTCCCACCCTGATCGCGTCGGCTTCCCGGAGATCACCGTATTCCCTGCGGTCCAAGCGAATCGATGCCTCCGGTCGAGAGGAACTTGTCGCGGAACAGGCGGCTGAGCGTCTGGTAGGGAAGGAAGCACTTGGGGGAGCGCCTGGGCACCCAGCGTGCCCCCTCCTTCGACAAGCCGCCGCCGGGCACCACCGCATTCACGTGAGGATGAAGTTGCAGGTTCTGGCCCGGGCGGCTTGGCCAGCACCTGCCGGATCACGGCCAAGCGGCTACGTCGCGGAGGTGATCAAGGTCGATCAGACCAATGCCCAAATCGTGGTTGAAGAGATCGAGGAGCACGTGGCGACAGACTCGATTCGGCGCGCCTGTACCCGAATCCTGGAGCGGTGGTGCCCCAAGGCACGTCGTGCGCGCCGCCGCCGAACTTGTTCAGGTCCTTGAAATGGAAACTGATGATGCGGCCTTCCAGCTTCTTCAACTGTTCGACCGGATTCAGTTCGGAACGCATCCAACGCCCCGTGTCGGCACAAGCGCCGCCACGTCCGAGGCCGCAGAACTGAAGCCCGTCGGCCGCTTTTCCTTGCGGGCCACGAGACTCGGCAACGGTCTGTTCTGCGCCATTGTACCAGTCGTTCTGCCGCATGAAAGGCGCGGACAGCGGGCGGGGACTTCTGCCGCCATATTGTGACGGGCATAGCGGCGGACGCTCCGGGGCCTATAATGCAATAATTCGCGCCGGCTGCTACGAAGGCGCCCGGCAAGCCGCAATCCTGGGCTCAGACGTACAGAATTCAATTTTGGCCGAGCAAAGTCGATCCACCTGGCTGGGCTTGCCATCCGCCAAGAATTGAATTCTGTACGTCTGAGCCCTTTGTCCGAGAGCCACCCAACAGGCAAGGAGATATCTTCATGCGTGACTATCAGCGAATCTGGACGATGGTGACCGCGATCCTGTGGACTTGTGGCGCCGGCCTGACGACGGCGGCCGATGCGCCGAAAGGCGCGGAAGGCCCGAAAGCCGGCGCTCCCCCCGCCGCGGCCTCGTCGCCGGGCGACGCGGCCTCGGGCATCGTGCGGGTGACGAAGGACTACGACCTGTGGATCGACCCGAAGCAGAAACTGGTCATCGTCGATGGCCGAGTCTGTCTGCGGGAAGGGCAACTGGAGATGTTCGCCTGCCCCAAGGGCACCAAGGAGCACGAATCGATCGTGTCGGTGAACTGCAAAGCCCAATTCGTTCACGCGGCGTTAGTGGCCGTCGGAGCGCAACCCGGAAAACCCGCCAGCTTTGATCCGGTCTATCGGGCCGCCAGCGGACCGGTGGTCGAGGTGTACGTGCTCTGGCAAGACACAGCCGGCAAGAAGAACCGGGTGCGGGCGCAGGAATGGATCAAGGAACTGAAGACCGACAAAGCGATGACCGACCATTGGGTTTTCACCGGCAGCGGCTTCTGGACGGACGAGTCGACCGGCGAGCGTTACTACCAGGCCGACGGCGGCGATTTCATCTGCGTCTCGAATTTCCCCACCGCCATGCTCGACTTGCCCATCAAGAGCACCGAAGCCAACGAGAGCCTGCTGTTCGCCGCCTTTACGGACCGCATCCCGCCCATCGACACCAAAGTTCGCCTGGTGCTGATTCCGCAATTGGAGAAAAAGAAAGAAGCAGGAAAGCAAGCGGAGAAGCCGGAGCCGGCCAAGCCGTGACGCAACCCTGCCAAGCCTCGGATCATTTGAATCCGCCCTGAGCGATTGCCATTCCGCTCGCCGGCAAGCGGCAAGGATTTCGGGACCCCGCATCGACAAAGAACTGTCGATGTTATCGCCCTGAAGGGCCTACCGGGACGGCTTCGCGCCGGGCGACGACAAGGCGCGGATTTCGGCCAGGACTTGCCGATACGTCGCGTCCTGGGGGCGGAGTTTGCACAGTCGCTCGGCCAGCGGCAGAGCTTGCCTGGCCTCCTTGCGCTCTTTGTAGAACAGTACCAGGCCCAGCAAGAGTTGCGGATTGTTGGGCTCCAATTCGTGGGCCTTGCGCAGCGACTGTTCGGCCTCGTCATAGCGGCGGTGCAAGTACAGCAGCATGCCGTAGCGGTACTGGACGAAGGCCGCCTGCGGCGCCAAGCGGGCGTCGCGGGCAAACAGGTCCAACTCGTCGCGGCGCAGCCGAGTGGCCTCTTGGCGCAGCCGATTCGCCTCGGCCAGCGCCCTTTCGGCGGCCGGGGCGTCGCCCCGCAACGCGGATTGATTGGCGCGGCGGTCCTCCGCCTCCGCTAGGCGATCGTACAGCGCGGCCAGATTCGTCCGCGGACCGGTAGTGCGCGGCTCGACGTGCATCGCATCCTGGTACGCCCGGACCGCCTCCTGCTCTTGGCCCTGCCCTTCGGCCACGATTCCCAACATCAAGTGCGCTCCGGCTCGGTCGTTGTTCACCAGCAGCCCGCGTTTGTATTCGGCCAGCGCGTCGCTCAACTGCTGCCGCTGGAATCCCCGCAAGGCGCCCTCCTGCACGCCGTTGAGCGCGCGGGCGGCCTCGGTGCGAACCAGCCGGATGGGATCGGCCAGCAGCGGGGCGACGGCGGCGGCGAATTCGCCTTCGGGCAGCCGGCCTTGCAGATTGCTGATCGCCGTGGCGCGGATGGGCGGATAAGGATCACGCAACAGTCCCAACGTGGCGTTGGCGCTTTGGAGGCTGTCGAATTGCCCCAATTCCAGCAGCGCCGTGGCGCGGACGATCGCCGGCAGACGAGCGTCGCCGGCCACGCGGATCAGGCCCTTTTCCGATTCCGGATCGCCGCGGTGGGCGGCGTCGATCGTGGCCGCGAAGTACTTGTCGAACTGCCGTTCCCGCTGGCGCTGCTTTCCGTACCACTCCTGGTAGGCCTTGTCCATTTCCTGGTCCAGCTGCGCCAGGACCGCCTTGACCTTCTCGTCGCCGTTCCGCGCGGCCAGGATCCAATCCAGGTATTGCCGCAAATCGTCGCGGTCCTGCATGCCGGCTTTTTCCTTGTCCAGGTGGCAGCGGGTACAGGCGTTGGGCAAGCCCAGTTGGACGCTCAAGTCGGGGCGCGGATTGCGCAGGCTGTGATCGCGGCGCGGATGCACCTCCATGTACGTCGCCTGCGGCATGTGGCATTCGACGCATGCGGCGCCCGTCGAGCCGGGCTGGTGAAAATGGTGCGACGGCGTGTCGTACTTGCCCGCCGGATGCTGGTGGCACGAGGTGCAAAGCGTGTTGTCCGCATGTTTCGGCTTGGCCTTATGTGCGTCGTGGCAATCCAGGCAGCGGATCCCGTTGTGGTACATCTTGCTCTGGATGAACGACGCATACTCGTAGACTTCGTCCAGGATCTGACCGTCGGCGTGGTAGGTGGTGCGCTGCAGCAGTTCGGTGTTGAAGTAGTCGTAGTAGTTGTCGCCGGGCAAATAGCCGGGATGGACGTGCGAGCGGCGCGAATGGCAAGGCGCGCAGGACTGGATCAATCCTTCGGCGCTGTCGTTCAGCGCGGGCAGGCCGTAGCCGCGTTTGCGGTCCCAAAACAGCGATCTGCTCTCGGCCAGCTGCACGTGCAGGCTGGCCGGCCCGTGGCAGGCCTCGCAGCTGACGTCGATTTCCGAAAACGTCGTGTGGTACGTGTTCGTGGCCGCGTCGTAGTTTTTCTGCAGGTTCGTCGAGTGGCAGTCGGCGCACATGTTGTTCCAGCGCTGGGCCACGCCCGTCCAGTGCAAATCGTCGTCCGGCGCCAATTGCTCGCGGACGTCCGGCGGGTGCAGGTAGAACCACTGCTTGCGCCGGGTGTCCCAGCAGATCCGCAGCACCTGGACGCGCGCGATCTCGTGCTGCGGCATGTCCGCCGGACGGTCGAATTCGACCATGTACTGCTGCAAGGGATCGACGCCGAACACCCACTTGACCTCAAAATCCGCCAGCTTGCCGTCCGGGCCCTCGGTGTGCGCCCAGTACTTGCCATCGCGACGAAACATCCGCGAGCGAATGCCGAACTGCTCGAATTCGACGTCGTTGAAATCGCCCAAGACCGTTTTCGGCGTAGCCACGTCCATCGCCAGGTCGTGATGCGAACCTACCCAGGCGTCGTATTCCTCGCGATGGCACTCGATGCAGGATTCACGCCCGACATAGGTGGCCCGTGCGCCGTCCGGCAGGCAGATCCACCAGTCGGCCAACACCAGGCCGCCGCCCAGGACCAGCGGGACCGCCGCCCAGAGCAACACTCGCGCCCAGCGGGCCGGAGCGCGGGGCGGCTCGGGCGGGGTTACCGCGGCGACCGACCGTCGTTGACTTCGCTTCCTGGACATGGAGACAAAAGGATACCACGCAAAACGCCATGTGCGCAAGGCGGGTTGCGGCGAAAGCCACCACAGCGGTGCAAATTTGCACGGCGGCGAGCGATAGTATAGCATGATCGGCTGCATCGCTGCGTTGAACGGATCCCACAAAACGGAGACCCTATCATGACCAATCATGTTCGTCGAATGTTTTCGCGGCGCGACTTCCTGCGCAGGGCGGGTTCCGGCGCGGTGGCCGCCGGCTTGACGCTCCGCACGCGCCATCCTTGCGGCGCCGCGAGTGCCGGTGGTCTGCGCGCCGGCGAGGGCGTGGTCGATGCCACCCCGCCCTTGGGCATCGAGATGGGCGGGTTCCATCGGCCGCCGAACAACCCGCGGCTGATCACCGGCATCCGCCAACCGGCCTCCGCCCGGGCGCTGGTGCTCGCCGGCGGCGATACCCAGGCGGCGATCGTCTCGCTGGACGTGCTCGACGTCCCCTACGACTTCACCGCCCGCGTCCAGGCCGAGGTCGCACGCCAGACGGGAATCCCGGCGGCTCATGTCCGCGTGTGCGCCACGCACAGCCACAGCATGCCGGCCTTCCAGTTTTCGCACCAGTGGGGCGCGGTGCCGCACGAGTACATGGCCACGGTCCAGAAGAAGACCGTCGAAGCATGCCGCCTGGCCACAGCGGATTTGGCGCCGGCCGAGGTCTACCTGGGCAAGGCCCGCGCCGCGGGCGCGAATTTCAACCGGACCACCAAGAACTTCAAGACCGATGCCGAGTTCGGCAAGGACTCGACCGAGGATCAGCGCTGGCTCGACACGATGCTGCACGTGCTGCGGTTCGAGCGGCCGGGCGGCCGGCGCAGCCTGCTGTGGTACCACTTCTCGAATCATCCGGTCTGCTTCCGAGACAGTCTGGCCGGCCCGGACTGGCCGGGGATGGTGGCGACGCGGGTGGCTGAAAAACACAAGGTCACGCCGGTCTTTCTGCAGGGCCATGCGGGCGACGTGAATCCCGGCGACGGCAAGATCTGGATCGGCGAGGCCGAGCCGACCACCGCGGCCGTGTGCGAAGCGTTTGACCGGGCGCTGGACAGCGTCAAACGCGTCCGGGTCGACGCGCTGCGAGCAGCCGTCGAGCCGTGCCGGCTGCCGCTGGACATGGACCTGTTCAAGTCGTGGCTGGAGGAGTACCGCCAGGCCCCGGCGGCCTGCAAGAGCGGCCCGTGGGTCGATGCGGGGTTCGCCGCCGCCTGGGCGGAAAGCGCCGCGAAACAGGACCTGAACCAGACTCATCTGCCGATCACCTTGGCGGCGATCCGGCTGGGCGAAGTAGGCATGGTCTTTCATCCCGCCGAACTGTACAGCTACTATGGCCTGGCCATCCGCCGGGATTCGCCGCTGGCCGACACGCTGGTGGTCGGCTATGCTGACGGCACGATCGGCTATGCCCCGGACGTGAACGCATACAAGGCAGGCGAATACGCGGCCGTCGTGGTGCCGAAGATCCTCGACTATCCGCCGTTCGTCCCCACCGCAACCCAAACGCTGGCCGCGTCGGCAGTCGGATTGCTCGAAAGAGTGGCCGGGTAGAGTCTTTAGGCCGTCAACATCGACTACTTGCTGCCGGTGTTGCTGGAGTTCAGTAATCCTGTTCCTGACGATGCTTCATCGGTTGTTCAAGTCTGCACCAAAGACGCCTTCGAGGAAGCCTTGTTCGCCCGCCGTCGAGATCTGTTTGGCTGTCTGGACTTGGTGTTCTTCGACACGACATCGATCTACTTCGAGGGCGAAGGCCGTGGGCGTCGCCATCCCGCCGAGCGTGCAACGAGTCGGCGACAAGCAGTCACCCCCTTTGTGGAAGTCCGCGCATGGTGCCACGCCCAAATGTGCATTACAATGCCGGCAACCGTCGCGCTGAAAACTAAGGAGTCTTGGCATGTCCTCTCGTCGTTGTTTGCCGATTTTCTTCCTGGCCGCTGTGACCGGGATTTCTTCCTGGAGTCTTCGTGTCGCCCCGCTTCTGGCCTCCGCCGAGCCCGAAAACGCGGCACGCCGCAACGTCGTGCTGGTGCTCAGCGACGACCACCGCTTCGACTTCCTGGGCTTTCTGCCCAACGCTCCCAAGTTCTTGGAAACGCCGCACATGGACCGGATGGCGGCCGAGGGAGCCCACCTGGTCAACGCCTTCGTCAGTACGTCGCTGTGTTCGCCCAGCCGCGCGTCGATTCTGACCGGCCAGTACATGCATCACCACCGCGTGGTCGACAACCAGCGGCCGGTGCCGGAGGGAACCGTTTACTTTCCCCAATGGCTGCGCGAGCCGGGTTACCAGACCGCCTTCATCGGCAAGTGGCACATGGGTCACGACGACGACGCACCGCAGCCGGGCTTTGACCAATGGGTCAGCTTCCGCGGCCAGGGCGACTACTTCGACCCCGTGCTGAACATCAACGGCCGCCGCGAAAAGATCGCCGGTTACACGGCCGACGTCCTGACCGACCAGGCCTTGCAGTGGCTGAAGAGCGGTCGGGACACGGCCAAGCCGTTCTTCCTGTACTTGTCCCACAAGTCCGTACACTATCCTTTTGAACCTGCCCCGCGGCACAAGGGCCGCTACGACAAGGAGCCGATCGACTATCCGGAAACGATGGCCAACACCGAGGGCAACTACCAGACTCAGTCGCGTTGGATCCGCGAGCGGCGCTACAGCATCCACGGCATCGACCACATGGAAACCGGGGTCTTTGACAAGGACCCCGTGCCGGATTTCGACGACCTGTTCCACCGCTACTGCGAGACCCTGCACAGCTTGGACGAGAACCTGGGCCGCGTCCTGAAGTACCTGGACGAATCGGGCCTCAGCCGCAACACGCTGGTCCTGTACCTGGGCGACAACGGCTTCGCGCTGGGCGAACACGGCTTCTATGACAAGCGGGACGCCTTCGAAGTATCCATCCGCGTGCCGCTGCTGGCCTACGCCCCCGGCCTGATCGCGCCGGGGACAAAGGTCAACCCGATGGTGCAGAACATCGACCTCGCCCCCACGATTCTGGAAGCCTGCGGCGTGGCCGTTCCCTCCGCCGCGCGCATGGACGGCCGTTCGTTCTTCCCGCTGCTGCTCGGCCGGCAAGTTCCGTGGCGAGACCACATCCTGTACGAGTACCACTGGGAATGGAATTTCCCGGCCACGCCAACCAATTTCGCGATCCGCACGGACCGCTACAAATTCATCTTCTACCACGGCCTCTGGGACCGGAACGGCTTCTACGACCTGCAAACCGACCCCTGGGAACGCCACAACCTGATCGACATCCCGGCGTACCAAGAACAAATCGCCGCCCTGCAGAAGCAGCTGTTCGACGAGTTGGACGCCTCCGGCGGCTTGATCCTGCCCGTGCGCCGGCCGGAAGGCGAACGATTGGATCAGCGGAAGAATCCTCGCTAGCGGCCGGCGTTTGGCGCCCCGCCGGACTGCACACCTCCGGGTGAATTTCCTTGTTGCGTCTGGTTTGCACTTTAGGACAGCCTACCATTGGCCGCTTGTTCACAAACAGAGGCCAAA
>CAZAQY010000304.1:0-9817 GCA_964486845.1 uncultured Pirellulaceae bacterium | reverse complement strand
CGATCCAGAATCCGGCCGACGAGAGGCGCCGGATGGCTGACGTCGAGGACGGAACATCCAATACGCTGCTGGTGGCCGAAAAGCAGGTCCACTCGACCACTTGGGGCACCGCTGGTGGCGACAACGAACCCTGGAACAATGCCGGCTGGGACGAGGATATCGCTCGCTTCGGCGGCTTAACCCCTCAGCCGGATAAGCTTCACCCCGATTCTTCGGCAGCGACCCATTGGTCAACGAGGTTCGGCGGCTCCCATCCGGGTGGACTGATGACGGTTCGTGTGGATGGTTCGGTGGATGTCGTCTCCTTCGACGTAGATCCGCAAGTCTGGCTTTGGTTCTGCATGATCCGCGACGGAAATTCCATCCCCACCAAATTCTAACACGCTTGTGCGGCCTCGACCGAAGAAACCCGGCTTGTTCGAAAGAGCCGGGTTTCCGAAAAATGGCTTCCCCGTTTTCATTTGCCAGAAGGAAGAACCATGCGAAATCTCGTGCTGAGTGTGATCGTCCTTGTATTGCTGGGCATCGGCGGTGGTGGCTGCGGCGGCGGCGGTGGTGGTGGTGAAGCCATCAAGCCCGACACCATCAGTGAAGAGGACATCCAGAAAATGCAGCAGCAACAGCAGGAAGTCGAAGCTGCCGAGAAGGCCCAGCAGCAGGCTCAGCCGTAAGTCATCTGCGGCGGCCCAAGCGGACGGGTGTGGGGCTTTCCCGTGATCGCTTGCCTGTACTCGCTTCCAGTTCCGTGCGAGCCACGCTCGCACGGAGCAAAGCCGAACTCGGAAAACAACTCGTTGGGAAAGGTCTGTTTCGTCGCGTCACTTATCTTGTCACCCGTTCTGATTCGAGAGGGTAGTCGCATGACCGTTCGGCGAAAATCTCTTGGCTTCACTTTGGTGGAACTCCTGGTGGTGATCGCCATCATTGGGGTCCTGGTTGCTTTGCTGCTGCCTGCCGTCCAGTCCGCCCGCGAGGCGGCGCGGCGCACCCAGTGCCTGAACAATTTGAAGCAGATCGGTGTGGCCTGTCACAATCACCACGATGCGTACCAGTACCTTCCCGGCGCAGGCTCCGACGGTCCGCACATCGACTGCTGTGGCGCCACGGAGCGGATCGGCTGGACTTGGCCCTTCCATATCACGCCGTACATGGAGCAGCAGGCGGTTTACGATGAGCAGGACGATAACATCATTGCCAGAACGGTCATCCCCAGCTACTACTGTCCGACGCGGCGGGCCGCGAAGATTTACAACAATTACGCCCATTGCGACTATGCGGGCAACGGCGGGGACGTGACCGGCAACCGAGGCAAGCACGGGGCCTTCATCGAGCAGTGGAGGGGTCAGCCGAAACCCGCCGATACGATCCAGAACCCGGCCGACGAACGGCGCCGGTTGGCCGACATCGAGGACGGCACCTCCAACACGCTGCTGGTGGCCGAAAAGCAGCTGCACTCGACGACCTGGGGCACGGCTGGCGGCGACAACGAGGCCTGGAACAATGCCGGCTGGAGCGGGGATTGCGATGTGATCCGCTTCGGTCGCGTGACCCCGGAGCCGGACAAGCTGCACCCCGATTCCTCGAATGGCGGCAACAATTACTGGTCCATGCGATTCGGCAGCTCCCATCCGGGCGGGCTCATGGCGGTGCGTGCTGATGGTTCGGTCGATGTGGTTTCGTTCGACGTCGATCCCCAAGTCTGGCTGTGGTTCTGCACCATTCGCGACGGCGAGACGATCCCCACCAAGTTCTGACGTCGGCGAAATCGTCCCGCATCGTGCTTGGCGAGCTGTCTCCAGAACTTCGTCAGACCTGTCATCTACTTCATCAGCCACTGGCCCGCCGCGGCGTGCTGTTGCGCTGCGTCGCCGGTGAAGGTCACCAGGGCCTCGGCCTGGGAAGCGGCGTGGTACGCGGCGGTGATGATCGCGGGCTCTGAGCCCTCGCCGGCCAGCCACAGCGGGCGCGGAGCGTGCAGGGCGAGCAGGCCGGGCACGTCCAGGTACTTGGCTCCGCCGGGCAGGAACATCGGATCGCGGTAATCGAGCAGACGGCCGAAGCGGAATCCCTGGGTATCGACCGCGACGCGGTCGATGGCCTTGCCGGCCAACGCGCCGGCGGCGGCCACGATGGGACCGGTGTTGCCCCAGCCGGCGAGGGCCACCGTCTTCGGATTGGGACAGGGGCCGGCTTTCGTGTTCCGGAGCAGACTCGCCATGCTCAGCACATCGTGCGTGCGTTGCGCGAACAGCGCGTGGTTGTAGCCGAACGTGTAGCCGGCGAATTCGCGGGGATTGGCCACCACGCGCGTCTGCTTGACCGGTTCGCCGCCCTGGAAAAACAGGTCGGCGCCCAGCACGGCCGCGCCGCCTTGAACCAGCTTCAGCACCGCGGGTTTCACGGTGCCATCGGCGTTGCGGACAGCGGACTTGCCCTGGTCATCGAGCCAGATCACCACGCGGCCGCTGGATTGCTTGGGACACAGCGCGACGACCTTCACTTCCTCGCCGTAGGTCTTGTTCAACAGCGTGCCGGTCCGTTCCAGGAACTCGCCGCGATCCTGCTCGGCCTCCGCTTCCCATGCCACGTCGCCTGCCGTGGCCGGCGTGCGGCCGATGAGCACTTCGACGGCGGGGCGGACCACGGTCTGAAGGCCCTCCGGCGTGGCGGCGGCAGCGCGGATCTGGCGTTCCGCATCCTCGGTGAACCAGGCGAGCAACCGCCGCTCGAAATCCGGATCGGCAGCCTTCGGCGCGGGATGCTGGTCGTCCCAGACGGTCAGCTGTTCGGGCGGCAGCGGATCGAAATCCGTCTCGATCACGGGCGCCGGGAAACCGAGCTTGAAGTGCTTGTTCAGGAACGTGTAGAAGGCGGAACGCGTGACGGCGTTGTAGTTGTGCGGAAAGTGCTCGCCGCGTTTCAGGAAGACGTTGTCTTTCTTGCCGTACATCGCGTACAGCTGCTGCAGTTCGGGGAAGCCCTTGGTGGCCATCTCCTTGGTCCAATCGTCCGCGCTGTTCATGCCCTGCGGTTTCGGCGCAAACAGCGCGGCGAACTCGACGTTGCCCGTGTTCACTCGCAGCAAGCTGGCGTTTTCGCACGTACAGCCGCCCTGCATCGCCGTGCTGACCATGACCACGGGGAACGAGAGCCGGATGCGGTCGTCGAGCGCCGCCAGGATCATCGTCTGCGTGCCGCCGCCGCTGGCGCCGGTCACGGCGGTGCGCTGCGGGTCCACCTCGGGCAGGCTGAGCACAAAGTCGAGTCCGCGGACGGCATTCAGGGTCTGCAGGCCCATGACGTTCTGGCAATGGGCTTCGGCCTGCGGGCTGTACAGACCCCACTTCTCCGTCGTGTTCATCTCCGGCCGCTGTTTGGCGAAGCCGTGGACCAGCTGCCGGGAAAGCTGGATCGAATCCGAATCGCCCAGCATGTCCCACTGCCAGACGACGCAGCCCATGAGGGCCAGTTGGCGGCACTGCGACTGGTAGGTGCTGCGCCCGGCCCGTTCAAAACGTTCCGCGCCGTCGGCGATGCTTTTGCGCAAGGTGTCCTCGGGCGTCAGGTACAAACGCGCGTCTTGCCGGTGGCCGTGGGCGAACACCACGGCCGGCACCTGGCCCTGGATGTTCTTCGGGCGGTACAGGTTGCCCGTGACGAAGAAGCCGGGTGCGCTCTCGAAATAGACTTTCTCCACCGTGTACTCGCCGCAGTCGATGCGGCCGTGGATGACGGCGTTCAGCGGCGTCTTGGCGGGCATCGGCCAGAGACCTGCGGCCACCAGGATCTGCCGCCGCACGTACTCCTTGCGCCCTTCCCACTCGGGCAGCGATTTCGGCGGCGTGAAGGGGAAATAGCCGTCCAAGTCCTTCAGCGGCTGAAGGCGGACGTCTTCGGCGGAAGCGGGCAACGCAAAGCCCAGCAGAACGGTGAGTGCGAGAATGATGGGTTTCATGGTTTTGATCCTTGCAAAGTGCGAAACTGTTCTACTCCTTGACCTCCGCCGCCATTTCCAGCAGCGCGTCGAGCATTTTGACGGAGGCTTCCGATTCCAGTTGGTTGGTGCCGATCCAGGTCTCGTAACCGCCCAGCGGGAAATGCCGCGGCGTGGGCAGGTATCCCAAGTAGCCGTGGGAGAGCGACAGCAGGAACGCGGGCTGGATGGGGCTTCGTTTCTTGAACTCCAGCCCGATTTCGCAGAACACCTCGGCCGGCATCGTCCCGATGCACACCGGACCGATGCGGAGGATCTGCAGCGGGACGGGGACCGTTTCCGGAGACTCCGCCAGCCGCTTCGTCCGGCCGGCGTAGATCGCCGGCAAATCGGCCTTGGGCGGCTTGTCGGATTTCGGAGCCGCTTCCGCTTCGGCCAACTTCTGCTTGGCCCACGCCAGTTGTTCGGCCGTGACCTGCCGCCTGGCGAGCACCGACTCGCGGTATCGCGCACCCAGCGTCACGTCGCCGCGGTACTCGGCCTTGGCCAGCGCGGCGTGGACCTTGTTCGCGAGGTCCTCCGCAATCATGCGCATCTTGGCATACGGCGGCAGCGAGGGCCGGGGCTGGCGAAAATTGATGCTGTTGATGTCGCCGCTGGTGCCGTTGGCCATCATCGCCACAAAGGGCGGGTCGAGGCGCTGGGCGTCCAGCAACCGTGCGATTTCGTGGCAGTACATGCCGTAGTAGTCGGCGGAGATATCGCCCCCTTTGACGCCGCCCACGTAGTGCAGCGAATAGGCCGAAAACAACGCGATCGGCCGGCCGCCCGGCTCGCGGAAAGCGATCACCGACACCGTCGGATCGGTCGGGCCGGCCGGCTCGACCAGGTCGGGGCTGGCCACCGGCGGGTTCATCTTCACCTGGTCGACGACCCCGAACGGATTGGGCGGGGCCGTGCCGGGCTTCATCACCCAGCGGCGATTGTGGACATGATCCGGCGCCTCGGCGGTGACAAACGCCATCTCGGCGGGCCGCAGCGTGCCCAGCGCGGTCTGGACTCCGTCGGCGATCCGCCGGGCGACGAACGTGTGGTACTCGTCCAGCGGCGCTTTGCCCAACGCAGTGCATGCCGAATGCGTGTGTACGGCACAGATCAGCACCTGTTCGGGCGGCAGACCCGTGTTCTGCTGGATCAATTTGCGAGCGGCGTTGCTCACGTCATGGCTGATGCCCAGCAGATCGCAGACCACCAGGGCTAGCTTGGTGTGGCCGTCGTCCATGACCAGGCAGCGGGCGTGCAATTCGTCGTGGACGTTGGTGGCGGGAAAGGGCACGAAGCCGCCGATGACGGCGCCGCCCAAGAAAGGCGTGATGTTGCTCGTGGCCGCCCCCGCGCGAAAAACCGGCTTCGCCGGCTCAGCGGCCCAAAGTTGCGCGGTCACCAAACAGCCTACGATCCACAGCAGACAGCGATGCATGACGGTTCCTCCATTGCAGGTTGTGCCCCCGTAGGATGGCTCTGCGAGCCGTCCCGCGTGGTGCAGGACGGCTCGGAGAGCCATGTTACGTGAGGGCGACGATGCGAAAAATACTGGACAGTTGTTTTTCGAACGCTGCTTACGCTTCGACCGCGACAAACTCCTCGCCAGTCATCCCGATGTCGCGGGCTATCTGCCGAAGGAGGATCGGCGAGATGTCCCGTCCTTGGTGAAACGGCACCGTTGTGCCGCGCCCGTCGACATGCCGGAATTGCCTGTGGGAGCCGCGCTGGCGGACCTCTTCGAAACCGAGCGACTCAAGCCGCGCAACCACCTCGCGAGGCTTCAACACCGGAAGCTTCGCCATGGTTACGACACCTCCAACGTCTGCGTTCCCACGAACTGCGATTCCAACTCCGGCTCGCCATCATCGAGTAACATCGTGATCACTTCGCGGAGGTTTTCCCGAAGTTCGTCAAGGGTGCTCCCTTGGGAATGTGCGCCGGGGAAGCCGGGGACGTACCCAACGTACAGCCCGGTCTCGGGACATCGCTCAATCACAGCAGTGAACAATCGCATCAAGACCTCCTGGCCGAACGGTTTTGCTTCAACGATCCGGTAGAAAGCTAGAATCGCGCTGAGGCCGGTCTCGAATCGAGCCACGCTGTTGGAGACCTGCGGTCGGGCGTTTCGGCGGGGTCGGGAGACCCGCGCCGAACTTAGGTCCATTTCTTCACAGCCTCGGAGCGACAGACGACTCTTGTTTCTCGAACGCTGCTAACGACCGTAAGTATCCTCGGTCACTCCACGACTCGCAAGGCCCGTTCTTGGCAGCAACCGTTCGCCCGTGTGCCGGCCTGCAGCTCACGGCTACTGGTACGTAAACGTCGCCGTCGCGCGACACGCCTTGCCGGCGACGACGCGGACCCAGTGGGCGGCGAAGCCGGCGGGGAACTCGTGCGTCACACGCTGGCCCGCCGGGACGGCCAACGCCTGGTACGTTCGCCAGTCGGTGTGATCGAAGTTCACCTCGACGGTGATCGTCACCTCCTCGGCCGCATCGTGGCTCAGTTCGACGCGCTTGCGGTCGTAGCCGTTCATGAGGTAGGGGTCGGAGGGACGATTCGGCGTGACGGGCGTGTTGCACCAGGGGCCGCCGCGGCCGACGGGCTTGCCGAGCTTCCACAGGTCGTCGATCCCGCCGTACCACAGGCCGGCGCCGTCGCCGCTGCGGAAGTACTGGCCGTCGGGCTGCGCGTCCGACCTGGTGCCGCTGAAGACCAGCAGTCCGCGCCACGTGCAGAAGTCCATGATCTGCCGCCCGTGACTGGCCACGGGCTTGACTTTCCATATACCGCCCTCGCGCGGCTTCTCGTAGAACGTACCGTGGATGTTCATCAAGTAGCGCTCGGAGACGCACTCGCGGATGCCGCGCGGCCAGCCGGTGGCGAAGGGCTGGTCGTAGCACGCATCGCCCTTGGGCAGGCGGAACCGGCGGCCCTTTTCCGTGATGATCACCGACGCCTCGTCGACGGCAAAATCCTGGGCGACTTCGGCAATCTCCTTCACTTCGTCCGCGCGGTCCTTCGCGGGCTTCGCAAAGGCCAGCTTCTCGTCTACCTCGTAGTACGTCTCGGACACCTGGCCGTCCCGGCCGATACGTTGCGCGACGTACTGCAAATTGCGGTTGTGTTTCGCCGGGCGGATCAAGCCGGCAACCGCCTGGCGGTCGTGTGCGCCCGCGAGGGCCGTAAAGAGCTTGGCGTTGTCCTGCGGATCGTGGCCCGGACTGCTGTAATGGAAGAAAGCGGTCGCCACACAGTCTTGATCCACGGTCGCGCGAATCCATTGGGCGGCGAAGTCATCGGGGAACGTGTGGCAAACGTATCCGCCCGCGGGCACGGCAATCTTCCGGTACTCCGTCCACTTGCCATTGCCTTGGACGTCGATCTCGACGGAAAACGTCACGGGGCCGGCAGCGACCGCCGGCGCGGGTTTTGGTGGCTTGGGCTCGGCCGCCGCGGCCGGCACAGACGCCGGATACGCGGCGAGTCCGTTCAGCTTCGCGGGCAGGTCCGTGATCTCCAGCTTTCCAGCGTCTGCCGCGGCCGGCTGGACGAAGGCCGTATGCGGCACGCCATAGTCGCCCGGTTTATGCTCCAAAGGGTGACCGGGGATTTCCACCCGGCCCTTCTTGAACGTTTTGCGGTAGATCTCGTCCGTAAAGTCCCGCCAACTGAGCGTCCACTCGGTCTTCTCCCAGCCTTCGCCCAACTCCGCCTTGGGGCGGCTATCGACGGCCAGATACACCACCACATCCTGGTTGACCGAGAACGCATAGCCGGGCGCGGGCTGGTGATAGTCGCCCCGGCTGACCGTCACGCGTGCCAGCTCGCGCAACGCGTCCGGCATGTCCGTCACGGGGAAGACGCCCGTGCAGCGATAGATGGCCGTTCCGGAGACGTCGTCCGTCATGCCGTCCGAACGGCGGCCCCGCCCGACGGCCAGGTGAACGCAACGCCGCTCGAAGCCACTGATTGCGAACGGCACCGAGGGCTCTCCGGCCTTGACCGGATCGTTGCTCCACGGTCCGCCCCAGGCGGTGCGCGGTCCCCAAGTCGCCAGGTCCTCGACGTTGCCGAACCACAGATTCGACTGCGACTGGCCGGCCATCGGGTTGGCCATGATGGACGTGTCGTCCGAGGCCAGCACGACGCGGCCGTTCCAGCTGCAGAAGTCCGGGATGTAGCGATGGTGGGTGGCGATGGGACGCAGGCCCACCGTGTTGGCGGCGCTGAACGTAGCCGGGAAATCCCACAGCATGGCGTGCATGTCCAGCATCAGTTTGCCCGGCGCGATCTCGCGAATGCGCGGCCATTCGGTGTACCAGCCGCCGTAGCCGTCGTAGGTGTGGCTGGCCTTGGGCAGGCGAAACGTGTACCAGCGGCCACCGTCCAGCAGCTTCAGCAAAACGGAGCGGCGGTCCCAGCCGACGGCCCAGACCGGGGCGGTGTCGTCCGGCGAGCCGAGAATGCCTCCCGGCCCGGTGACTTCGGTGAACTGGCGGCGCTCGATGATCCGCCACTGCTGCCCGTCCCACTCGGCCAGCACGCCGTTGTCCTCCGGGCCTTGTGCGGGACCGCCGACGAGCAGGTCGGTCAGCGGATGCCCTTTGACCTCATTTTCGCCGTTGTTGGCGATGATGTACCGGCCCTGGCCCGTGTAGCCGCCTTTGCCGTGCCAGCCGGGCACCGGTTTGGCAAACAGCAACTTCACGGCCAGCGTGTGGACGTCCACTTCGTAGATCCGGCCCTCCATGTCAAAGTAGTACACCTTGTCCGCGGGTTCGCTCACGTGCCGCGACACCGCCGTGGGCCGGCCCGGCATCGCGGTGTACGGGATCACGCGGACCTTGCCAGCCTTGTCGATCGCGTACGGACCGATGAACAGCTGCTCGCTTTCGCGATGGATCATCCGCCCGGCGGGCGTGCCGCCGATGCTCTCCGGGCGGATCTCGACGTTCAAATCGTCGTCGATCGTGTACAGCTTGTCCGTGCTGCCGGTCGGACAGTGCGGCGAATAGGTGAGCATCCACAGCTTGCCGGCCCACGGCACCACCGCCCCAATCCCGCACTCGCCGCCGCTGCCGTACGTCTCGCCGTCATCCTTCACCACGCTGTTGAACGCGGCCAGGTGCGGATAGACGCCGCTGATGCAGAGGTAGTCCTCGGCGGACGTTGACGCGGTGTCGGAGTTCTGGCTCCGGGCCATCGGGGCAGCTTGCTCCGCCGCCTGTCCCAAAGCGGCTGCGACCAGCGTTAGCGCCGTCGTAGTCAGCAGGATCATGGATCGGTACTCAGATCGAGGGCCACTGAAAATTCTCCAGGCGACGGGGATCATCGGTTTAGTCTCCCTAGGGCGGACAGACACGTGTCTCGATTGCGGAACACTCCACGATCCGCCGAGTATACCGAATCGCAGTCGCCAGAAAAATCTGGCCGATATGCAGTCTTTGTGTGCAGCCCCTTCCCTGAGGCGCGCTTTTCAGCTGACCCGAAGGGGCCAAACAAATCAGCCCAGGGCAAGGCGACGCGAGCCGTGCGAGCGTCGCCGTCGCCCTGGGAACCGAAATTCGTTGAGGGTAACAAGCCCTGAAAGGCAACGCTGTGAAGTGTTTTTTCTTGGGAAATTCGGGGTTCTCGCCGTTGGGCGAATGTGAAAAATGCCAGCTTCCTTGATTCCCCCAACTGAAACGTTCAGTCAGAAAGGAAGCTGGCGATGTTTCGCAAGAAGCAATGCAATCAGAGGCAGAAGCAGCGAAGGCGTGAAATTCGGCGTCGCAAGAGCAAGGTATCGGCGGCCATTGAGAATTGAGCCACTTTGGTCACCAGAATGGGCCAGTT
>CAZAQY010000303.1:0-9870 GCA_964486845.1 uncultured Pirellulaceae bacterium | reverse complement strand
GCACCGCGTCGCCGTCGCTGTTGGCATTGACGATGCTCAACTGCACGTCGTTCGGCGCCAGCACCGTGATGTTGCCGTCCTCCGAGCTGGCCACCGCCCCGCTGGCCATGCTCACATCGCCCCCGCTGTTGCCGTCCTGGATCGGCGAGTTGTTGTTGTAGTCGCTGCCCGCGCTCAGCAGCACCGCGCCCGTGCCCGCCGCGCCGACCGTCACCGTTCCGGCCAGGCTGATCGAATCGCCCGCATACAGGCTGATGTTCCCGTTTCCCCCGCTGGCCGTGACGTTCGCGTTGACGGTCAAGTCGTCTTCGGCACCGTTCCCTTCGGCCGCCAGCAGAACACTGCCGCCCGCCGAGTCGAGGACGGGGCTGTTGACCGTCACCGGCGAGGCGTTGGTGATCCAGATCGTCCCGCCGCTGGGCGTGGGATCGGCATTGGTTATCCCCGCGAGCGTCCCGACCGTGCCGATTATCAGTAGGCCGTCGGTGGCGCTGGCGTTCACGTCGACGTTGCGGATCTCGATGTTCCCCGAGGTGGAGTTCGACGCTGCCAAGACGTTGACGTCGGTCTCCAAGTAGTCGCCGCTGCCGATGCCGTTGGCGGCCCGCAGCGCCGCATTGGCTGCCGTGAGGTTGTTGGTTCCGCCGTTGGCGTCCACGATCGCCCCGGCGACGGCCTGCAGGAACACGCTGGCCGTCGCGTCGACGTCGTGCAGCTGGATGCTCGCCGCATCCGACACGACCTCGACGATCGCCCCGGTGCCGGTCGCATCGACGCCGGCGACTGTGGCCGTGCCGGAGGCCCGGATCTGGATCGCCGCCGCCGGGCTGGCATTGTTGTCCGACGCGATGGCCGGATTCAGTTGATTGACACCGGCCGAACGGACGTCCACGACCGACACGATGCCGGCCGCCGAGCGGATGAAGACGCCGCCCGTGTTGGCATTGATCGTGCTGCCGGTCGCCTGGTTGATCGCCCCGCTGGCCCGGATCGTCACATCCTCCGCGCCGCTGGCGTTGTTGTCCGACGTGATCCTACAGGCCACCGCCGAGCCGATGGTCACCGCGCCGCCTGTGAAGTCGGATCGTCCGATCGTCACCGCGCCGTTGGCCGTGATGTTGCCGTCGATCTGCACCGCGCCCGCCAGGTTGGTATTGATCCGCACGTCGCCGCCGATGGGCGTGCCGGCGCCGGTGGTCCCGTCCAAGTTGACGAGCGTCCCGGCGTCGAGTTCCACGAAGCCGCCGGCCAGGATATTGGCGCCCGTCTGGTGCAGCGTGCCGGCCGTCGCCTGCACGTCCACATTGCCCGCCGCCGGACCGGCCGTCACGGTGTCGTTCAGCGTCACGTTGTTCGCGCCCGTGATCGTCACGTTCCCCGTCTTGCCCTGGACCACGTCGACGGTGACGTTGTAGCCGCTCAATGCGACCACGGCGCCGATCAGTTGCGCTCCGTCTTGGGCGAGCAGATCCCCCGCGCCCGAACTGTCGTTGTCCGCGATCATCGTAAGCGTGCCGGCGCCGGAATTGTCCGAATCGGCTTCCAACGTCACACCGGTGTACACCGTGATGTTGTTGCTGGCCGTGTGGTAGATGTCCCCCGTCGCCGTCTCGTTGGCAAAGAGGCGCTCGTCGACAGGGTCGATGTCGATGTTCAGGTTCGCAGCGGAGGTGGCGGTCAGCACCCCGTTCTGCGTGAACGTCCCGGCCACGTCCATCTTGATGGCTGCCGTGTTCGCCGTGGGGACGTGATTCGGGAAGTTGTTGGCCCCGGCCGTCACGTTGAACACGGTGACGTCGCCAGTATCCGTCCGCATGCGCACGCCGCCCGCCGTGGCCAGAACCGTCGTGCCGTTGGCCTGGTTGATGTTCCCCCCCGTGGACCGCAGGTCGATATTGCCCGCGTTGCTGGTCAGGTTGAAGTTGACCGCCGTCAGCCCCGCGGAGGTCGTCGTGACATTGCCGGCCACGATCGCCACCGCGTCGAAGGTCGTCGTGTCCGAAGCCGAGACCGTCAACGAACTCGGGGGAGCAACGCTGCCGATCAACCCGTTGAAATCGACGTCGCCCGCGCCGTTGGTCGACAGCGTCAGGCTCTGGGCCCCGTCGATCAGTGCGTTGAACGTCAGGTCTCCGTTATTGGCGGTCGTGTTGACGGCCACGTCCCCGCCGGACAGCGTCACTTGGTCCGTGTTTGCATCGTTGCCGAACGTCACGCTGCGTCCCGCATTCATCGTCAGTCCGTCCAGCGTCACGCTGCCGTTGAACGTGCTGGCGGTGTCCCCTGCGCCGATGGTCACGTCGCCGTCGAACTGCACGGACGCCGTGGTGTCCGTGGCACTGATGCCTGAAGCGGTCTGGACGGTGCCGTAGAACCGGGTATTGCCCGTCGAGTTGATCGTGATGGCCGCACCGGTGCCGTCACCCACGGGCGCCGAGTTGCCCACCGCCCCGTTGAAGGCCGTGCTGCCGGACGTGTTCAAGACGAGGTCAAAGCCACCGTTGACGGTGGAGGCGAAGTTGATGCCGTTCGAGCCGGCGGCGAGCGTGACGCCCGCCGTCAGCACCACCGGGTCTTGCAGAACGATCTTGTCCGCCGCCGCAGCGTTGGCCGTCAGGTTCGCACCCAGTTGGATCGTGTCCAGGGCATCGACCGTGATGTCGCCCAGCACCGTGGTCTCGACCAGCCCGTTGATGAAGATGTCGGCTCCCGTCGGTGCGTTGGCGCCGCTCTGCAGCAGCACGGGGCCCTCCGCCGTGATCTGCACGGCCGAGCCGCCATCCGCATCGACTCGGACACTGTCGTTGGGATACGGCGGGCCGCTGAGACCCGTCGTATCAAACAGGTCCGAGCCGGTCAGGGTGACGGCGTCCTTGGAGACCAGCTGGCCAGCCGCCTCGATGCGCACGCCGCCGACCCCGTCGGGGCTCGCCTCGGAGTCCGCTGTCAGGATGATACCCGCCCCGGCGCCGGTCGTCTGCACCGTCGCCCCCACGAGGATGTCGCGCGGCGCCGTCAAATTGATCGTCAGGTCGGACGTGATCGGTGCGTTGATATCCAGATCGAACGCGCCCGACGTCGCCCCGTTCAGCGTGATCGTGCCCGCCCCTGCGGTCAATGCGGCGTTGACGGCGACCGATCCTGAGATTGACACGCCGCCGCCCGTACCCGTCGAGGTGTCGATGGCCCGATTGACTGTAATGGTTCCGCTGGCGGCATTGATCGTCACGGCGCCGCCGTCGACGGTGCTGCCGGTGTCGATGCCCGATGTGGCGACAATCCCGACGATGATGGAGTTGGTGTCCGTCAGACTCACGCTGCCGCCGTCCGTTTGCGCAGCGACCGTGCCGAAATCGTTGCCGGGCTGGGTCAGCGTAAAGCCACCGCTGGTGCCGCTCAATTGCAGGTTGGCAGCGGTGATCGATCCGCCGTTCTGCGTTACCGCCCCGGTGATGTCCAGGCCGACGCCCAGCACCACCGTGCCGTTGGCTGCGGTCACGCCGCCCAACGCCACTGTGGTCGCATCCCGAATGGTGATCGCACTCGCCCCTGTGTTCGTCGTGGTCAGCGACGAAGTCGCATTTAGGTTAATCGCGCCTCCATTCGCGTCCAGCAGAATCGTGCCTGCCCCGCCGTTGACGGTCACCGCGGCCGCCGTGATCCCGGCGCCCGTGAGCGAGATGTTGTTCGCCCCCGACGTCGAAATGTTCCCGTTGACTGCCAAGGCTCCGCCCGCCGTAGTGATCGTCACGCCATTGGTGATCGTGCCGCCGGTGACCGGACCGGTCACCGTCAGCCCGCCCGTGGTATCGGTCAGGCTGAACGCGCCGCCGCGGGTAACGCTCCCCAAGGTGCCGATCGTGTTGTTGTTCGTCAGCGTGATGCTGTCGCCGGAGTTGACGGTCAGCGTGCCCGTGTTGATCACGCCCGTCTGCGTCACCGCCCCCGAGAGATTGTTCCCCGCCGCCGCCCCCAGCACGACCGTACCCCCGCCGCCCGTGGTGATGTTCCCCAGGGCTGCGGTGGTTCCGTCGATGATCCGCACGGCCGTGGCCGTGGCATTCGTCGTGGTCAGGGCACCCGCCAGATTGATCGCTCCGTCGTTGGCATCGACCAAAATCGTGCCGCTGCCGCCGTTGACGGCGCCGCCGGTGCTGGTCACGCCCACGCCGGTCAGGCTTACGCCCGCACCGCTCACGTTGTTGCCGCCCAGTGCCAATGCCCCGCCCGCCGTGGTGATCGACACCGCACCCGCGCCGCCGTCGACTGTACCTGTTACGTTCAGGCCGCCCGCGCTGTCGTTCAAGGTCAGTCCCACGCTGCTGAACGTGCCCAGGTTGGTCAACACATTGGCACCACCCAGCGTCACCGACGAACCCGTGTTGCCCGTCAAGGTGCCCGCCGTAATGATACCGGTCTGCGTCACGGCACCGGAAAGATTGTCGCCGGAGGCCCCGCCGAGCACGACCGTACCCCCGCCGCCCGTGGTGATGTTCCCCAGGGCTGCGGTGGTCCCGTCGATGATCCGCACGGCCGTGGCCGTGGCATTCGTCGTGGTCAGGGCACCCGCCAGATTGATCGCTCCGTCGTTGGCATCGACCAAAATCGTGCCGCTGCCGCCGTTGACGGCGCCGCCGGTGCTGGTCACGCCGACGCCGGTCAGGCTTACGCCCGCACCGCTCACGTTGTTGCCGCCCAGTGCCAACGCCCCGCCCGCCGTGGTGATCGACACCGCACCCGCGCCCCCGTTCACCGTACCGGTCACGCTCAGCCCGCCGGCACTGTCGTTCAAGGTCAGTCCTACGCTGCTGAACGTGCCCAGGTTCGTCAACACATTGGCACCACCCAGCGTCACCGACGAACCCGTGTTGCCCGTCAAGGTGCCCGCCGTAATGATACCGGTCTGCGTCACGGCACCGGAAAGATTGTCGCCGGAGGCCCCGCCGAGCACGACGGTACCCCCGCCGCCCGTGGTGATGTTCCCCAGCGCTGCCGTCGTCCCGTCGATGATCTGCACGGCCGTGGTCGAGGTATTCGTCGTGGTCAGGGCGCCCGCCAGACTGATCGCCCCGTCGTTGGCATCCACCAGGATCGTGCCCGCTCCGGCGTTGACCGTCACGCCGCTGGCCGTGGTGACCCCCGCACCGGTCAGTGAGATGTTGTTGCTCCCCAAGGTCGTGATGTTCCCGGTGATCGCCAACACTCCGCCCGTGGCATTCAGCGTGATGCTGCCGTTGTTGGCGGATGCCGAGGTGACGGTCAAGCCGCCCGCCGTGTCGCTGATATCGATCGCGCCGGCTCCGGACACGCTCGCGCTGGCGAAGGCGACGGTGGTGTCCAAGTCGATCCCCGTGGCTGCCGTTGCCGACAGCGTGCCGGTGCTGGCGACGAAGTTGGCGGTGGCGCCGTTGCCGTCGGTGATGGCCGCGTCGGAGGTCAAGGAAATCGTGGTGCTGGCCCCGGCGGTAAAGGTCGCGTTGGAAGCGATGGGGCCCGCCGTAATCGAGAGAGTCCCCGCGATCTGGCTGTTGGCCGGGATCGTCACCGTGGCGCCGGCCGTAGCCGCATCGTCGGCGTCGATCGTCAGGTCGTTGAGGAATTGTCCGCCAGCGTTTCCGAAAGCGGCCAGAGTCACCGCGCCGTTAGCGCCGCTGCTGGTGTCGGTCTGGATGGACAAGTTGCGGCTGGCCGCATCCGCGCGAATCATTGTCACCCCGCTGAAGTTCACGGCGCCCGCGTTCCCGTTGTTGCCGACTTCCGTGTCGACCACGACCGATGCCGCGTCCACCACCACGGTTCCGCCGCTGATCACGACGTTCGTGCCGTCTGTTTGCAGGTTCGCGCCCAGGTAGGTCGTGGTGGGGCTGGTGAAGGTAATCCCGCCCAGGGCGGTCAGGTTCTGGTTCACGTCGATCGTTTCCGTCGTGGCAACGTTCAAGGTCAGCCCCGCGCTGGCCGAGAGGCTGAGGGGACTGGTGGTGAAACTCAGACTGTCCGTCCCCGTGTTGCCGTTGACGGTCAGCGAGATGTTATTGGCCGCGTTTTTGACCTCGATCACGTCGTTGCCCTCGTCCGCGTTGATGGTCAACGAGGCCAGTCCGCTGGCGGCGTTGGTGAAATCGACGGTGATGGTGTCCCCCACGTCGCCGCCGGCCGTGGTGTCACCGCCGTGGACGGTGACGTTCGTCTTGTTCGAAAAGTCCATCGCTTCAAAGGCATCGATGGTCACCTTGACGCGAGTACCCGTCCCGTTCAGGACCTGGATCGTATTCGCTGCGTCCGTGGCGTAGATGTCCAAGTTTGCCACGACCGTATCGTTGATCGGCTCCAGCCCGGTGAAGTGGATCGTCTGGGTAACGCTGCCGTCGGTGGTGACGATCGTGCCTTCATCGGCGGCTGGACCCACGCTGTACGTCTCTGTAAACGCGGCCCCGCCCCCGCCGGACAGGTTCAGCGTGTCGTCATCTGTTCCGCCGTTGAACACGATGCCGTCCGCCGGGCCGAACACGGAACCCGTAGGGTTATTGATGGTCAAGGTGTCGTTGCCCGCCAAGCCGTCGAATCGGAGCGAGTGAAGGCCGGAGAAATTGACCGTCGGCCCGCCGTCCAACTGGTAAGAGCCGGAATTCGCGCTGGTGGCATTGACGATCAACGTGTTGTTGTTGTCGTCGCCCGTAACGGTCAAAGCGGCCCCGGTGATGTTCACCGTCTGGAAGTTGCTGTAGGTGATCGTCCCGTAACCGCCGCCGAACGTGATTTGCGAACCGTTGTCCGTCGCACTCTGGTTCATGGCATCGACGTTCAGAATGTTGTTCGAGCCGCCGCCACCGTTCAACGTGCGTGCCACAGCTCCCGCCAAGGCATTCACGCTGACATTGTCGTTGAAACTGCTGCCCACGAAGTTCTCGGCACGCGCGTTCATGTCGATGGTGTTTACGCCGTCCACCGTCTGGACTGCAAACGAGTCCATGTCGAAGGTGATGCCGGACACGGCCAAGGAGAAATCGACGGTGTCGCTGTTGCCGCCCGAGTCGTTGACGACGTCCGCGCTGCCGGGTTTTAGGAAGAAGGTATCGTTTCCGTTCCCGCCGTACAGCGTATCATTGCCGCCGTTGTCAGTAATCTGGTTGGCCCCGGCGTTGCCGGTCAGCACATTGGGATTGCCGTCACCGACGAGGGTGTCGGCCGCCGAGCCCCCGGTGGCGTTCTCGATCCCGGCAATCCCGCCGGTCCCCGTGGCCGTGCCGGCCAGCAGGTTTACGGAAACCGCGGTGGTCCGTAACGAATAGTCCAGCGTATCGGTGCCGCCTTCGCCGTCCACGGTGCCCGTCAGACTGCCGTCGTCGTTGAAGGTGACCGTGTCTCCACCGTTACCGGCCTTGATGCTGAAGCTGTTGGGTGCCGTTACGTTGAACGTGTCCCCTTGGCTGCCACCCTGGAGAGTGCCGAATCCCGAGAAGGTGACCGTGCCGAAGGCGCCCCCATCGCTGTAGGTCCTCGTCGCGCCCAACGCCCACGTGCTGGTCGCGTTCTCGCCCGTCAGCGTCGCCCCCGACGCTCCCGTCAACGTATTGATGCCCAGGAAGCCGCCCGTCACCGAACTGCAGGTCCCGCCATAGCCGTTCGTGGCCGACCCCGTCAACGTCACTGACGTACCCGGCGCTGAAACGTCCAACGTGTCGCTTCCTGCTGCTCCGTCAATGCTCCCCCCCAGACTGCCGCCGGCGCCAATGGTAAACGTGTCGGCCCCGCTGCCACCGATCAGGTTCTCGATGCCGCTCCAGCCGCTGGTCTTGCCGGTGAGCGTCCCTGAATCCGCCGCCGTAATCGTGAATGCGTTGCCGTCGTCGTCGCCCACCAGGACGTCCGTCCCCGCGCCCCCGGTCACGGCGCCCGTCAGGCTCCCCGCGTTGGCAAACCTGAACGTGTCGGCCCCGCTGCCGCCGGTCAGGTTCGCGAAATTGGTGAACTGAATGGCATTGACGGAACCATTGTTTACTGTACTAATGATCCAGGACGCGGCAGCATTCGGCCCGGCAAAGGTGTCGTTGTCCCCCCCGCCATCGACCGTCGTCGTCGCGGCAAATGAATAACTGCCAAGCGTGAACGAATCCGTCTGATCACTCAACATGATCGCCACCGTCTGGACCGAATCGGAGTCCATGTCAGTGTCCGGACAGGTGACTGTGTTCCCGGCCAACGAGCAGTTCAACTGGGTTGCAGCTCCGCCAATGCCCACACCGAGCGTCGGAGTAACGCCGGTGTCGGAGATGGTGAAGGTAGGCGTGGAGTACGAGAGCGTGACTACGTTCGTCTCGCCCGGTGATGCGTCGAACTTCAGCGTTCTGGTGGCGTTGTCCCAGCTGACAACCGCCAACAAGCGTCGAGCCTCGAGCTGTTCGAAAGACAGCTTGCGTCCGCGGCTCCGCGATTTCTTCAATTGGTTCCTGTCCCGCAACGTGGTGCTGGTCTTGCGACTGGTCATGATGAAACCTCGCTGTAAAAGGGGGATGAATCAGTGGTCAGTTGTCAGTGGTCATTCGTCCGTGGTCCGTGGTCAGTTAGGCGTACGTTACGGTGTTGTGCCATTGGATCTGGCCATACAACGATAGGACGGGAGGCACGCGGCACATCAGGTCGTAGCTGTTGGCACGCCGGACGGCCAGGACGATGCCCGCGTGATCTCGAGATTGCTTCCACCATTGTTTCGCCAGTTCCTCGAAGTCCACCCGGTTATGCGTGATCAGAACTCGCTCCTCCGCAGCCGCGAACTCCAGACGCCGCTGGTCGGGCCACGCCAGATTTCCGGCACGGGACGCGCTGAGCGAATCGAAGCCGCGAGCGTCCAGCAAGCGGCCCAACAGCACATCCACGTCGTCGTCCAGGCACACCCGCAACGCCGGCGACGACATCTCACACGACCTTTCCCGAACTGAAAAAGGTGTCAGGAACCGTTTTCGCGCATCGGGAGAGCCGCACAGGCTGCCGGCGTCGTCGACCATCCGTTGCAGCAGACTGCCGAAAACTGTCACGTGCATGTTCCCGTTCCTCCCTCCCGCCATCAAGAAACCTGGGCGGATTCAAGCGGCGCGATCGTCGCCATGCAGACCAGCGAGGCGATCTTGGTCTTCCACGACCCATCCTCGGCGCGATAGAGGATGTGCGCGGCAATATCGTCGACAACGCAGAACTCAACGCCACGTATGGCGAGCTTCTGCCCGTCATTCATGGAGACCTCGACCGGTCCCTGTCGGATGGCCTCCATTAAGGTGTCTCGGTCCATCACGTGCTCCTAGTAGTGAAGAAAAGGGGGCAGGACTCTTTTCGGGCGCGGAGCGCCAGCGGCGGACGACGAGTTGTCTCCGTTCCTACACGAATCGTTAACTCAATGTAACATCCGCATTTGCGGGTTCAAGCGATTTTGACGAAAATCCGAATAGTTCACCAAAGACGATTTGTGCAAGCACTTGTCGTGCCACGCCGATCGGCGGATGAACCGAAAGAGTGTCCGTGGTCATTCGTCGGTACTACGCCGCACAGTCGGTGTACGTTGCTGTGGGAAGAGGGCAAGGCACCGAACGTGGTGATCGAGGTCACCAGCGAGTCGACGCGGGAGGAGGACTTGCAGGACAAGCTCGAGATCTACCGGGACGAAATCGGGGTCGCCGAGTACAGGCGGCTGCCGCGATTCTTTCACAGCCTGTCCATGGTCGACGATCACTTGCTGCTGGTCATTGGCCCGTGCTCGGCTCTTCCCCGACCAGGGCCAACTGGGCGAAACAGGCGTCCAGCTCGTGTTCGAAACGCTCCAGGCAATGGCGGCGCGGGATGCGGGCTTGCGCCGCTTCGTCGCTCGACTTGACGGTCGCG
>CAZAQY010000302.1:6113-9906 GCA_964486845.1 uncultured Pirellulaceae bacterium | reverse complement strand
GAATGTTCTCCGGCAACGGCGGAACGGCATCCATCAACCGGTCGGCCAGGAATTGTTCCAGAGATTTCCCGGCCGCTCCAGCTCCCCGGCGAAAACACTGCAGCGTTTCGCGCGGCAACTGAACCGTGACGGATTCGGTCATCATTTCAGTCTCCCCAGATCGACAACCAAGTCCCGGCGCTATTCAACATCATAGACTAGTCCCGGCTTGGACCGCTATTTCAGCTTAGCGGTCAGAACGATACGCGTCAACGCAATGAGTGGGGCGGAGGGCAGGAGACAGGGGCCAGTTGTTAGTTGTTAGTTGCTAGTTGCTAGTTGCTAGTTGTTAGTGATCGGTGATCGGTGACCGGTGGGGGCGGAGGACAGCTGCTGGTTGCTAGTTGTTAGTTGCTAGTTGTCGGGGATCGGTAGTCGGTAGCCGGTGATCGGTGTTTTGGACATTCGGATTTCGAGTTTTGAATTTGTTTCGGATTTCGGATTTCGAGATTCGGATTTTTTTCAACCGCACCTACGACGCGGGGCCGTACCGGCGCGAGATCGAGTACGGCGAAGTCCCCCCGGAACTTCTCGGCACAACCGGATTGCTACCCAGAGCCCTCGAATTCTCACGAATTCGGCTACAAAAATGCTTCACAGCGTTGCCCTTCGGGGCAGGTGACTCGCGTCGCCTTGCCTTGAAACCATGCCTCATGAGACGGTTCTGCACACAAAGACCGCAGATGGACCTGTTTTCAATCGACCGTTTGCGTCGAATGTTTTGAATACCGCGGTGGGAATGAAGAAGCTGGCGAAAGGGATTGTGAATGTTTCGGCGTTGGCCGTCGTGTCGCCCGCTGCGCTGTGCTATTGGGTCGGGGCCAAGCTGCTGGGGGCGAATCGTGCTTTCCCGGGTTGGTCGCAGGCATTCAGCCTGCTGCCGGGGTTGACGGGGGCGTACCTGCGGCGGGCCTTTTATTGGTGGGTGCTGCCGCAGTGCCAGACGGATGTGTGGATCACGTTCGGGACGGTGATTTCACACCCCACGGCTCGGTTCGGGCGGTCCGTTTACGTGGGGGCCTTCTGCTGCTTGGGCGATGTCACGCTCGAAGACGATGTCTTGATCGCTTCGCACGTGTCGATCGCTAACGGGACACACCAACATGGGATCGACCGGCTGGATGTGCCGGTGCGCGAACAACCGGGCGATTGGCCGCATATCACGATCGGACAGGATACCTGGATCGGCGACCGTGCGGTGGTGCTGGCCGACGTGGGTAAACATTGCGTGATCGGGGCCGGAGCCGTGGTGACCAAGCCCGTGCCGGATTACGCGATCGCCGTGGGCAACCCGGCGCGAGTGGCGGGGGAGAGAGGGGCTAGTTGCTAGTTGTTAGTTGCTAGTTGCTAGTTGCTAGTTGCTAGTTGCTAGTTGTTAGTTGTTCGTTGTTCGTTGCGGCCCTTCGTCCGCTGGATACTCGCGCCGTGCGCGCATCTTGTACAGTCGCTTGTCAAGGACGCAACCACGAATCACGTGAATGAAGACAGACATGTGACGAACATCGTTTCCCTGTTCGTGTGATTCGTATGATTCGTGGTTCAACTAGCAACTAGCAACTAGCAACTAGCAACTAGCAACTAGCAACTAACAACTTCTTCATGTGCGGCATCGCTGGAATTCTGTACGCTGATTCGCTTCGTCCGGTGGACGGGGAGACGCTGCGCGCGATGGGGGCGGCGATCGCGCATCGGGGGCCGGATGCGGCGGGGCACTGGCAAGCGCCGGGTGTCGGGTTGGCTCACCGGCGGCTGTCGATTATCGACGTGGCTTGCGGCGATCAGCCGATCGGGAACGAGGACGGGTCGATCCAGGTGGTCTCCAACGGCGAGATCTACAATTTCCTGGAACTGCGCGAACAGCTGCTGGCTGCGGGCCACACGTTCCGCACGTGGTCGAATACGGAAGTGCTGGTCCACTTGTACGAGGAGCAGGGCGAGCAGCTGGTCGAACGGCTGCGGGGGATGTTCGCGTTTGCCCTGTGGGACGCGCGCCGGCGGCGATTGGTGCTGGCTCGCGACCGCGTAGGCATCAAGCCGCTGTACGTGTACCGCGACGCCGAAAAGCTGCTGTTCGGATCGGAACTCAAGGCCATCCTTGCTCATCCCGATGTGGATCGTTCGCTGGACTGCCAGGCGCTGGACGACTACTTGACGTTCGGCATGATTGCCGGCCAGCGGAGCATCTTTCGCCGAGTGCGGAAACTGCCGGCGGCGCACGTGATGGCGGTGACCGCCGAGGACTTGGCGGGCCGTTTGCGGCGGTATTGGCAGTTCCAGCCGCGGGCGGTTCCGGGGCGGTCGGTGGAGGATTGGCAGGCGGCGATCCGGGCCAAGATCGACGAGACGCTGCAGCTGCACTTGATCTCCGACGTGCCGGTGGGCGCTTTTCTGAGCGGCGGGGTGGACTCCAGCGTCGTGGTGGCGTCGGCCAGCGCGTGGGGCGAGCAGCCGCTGGTGACGTTTGCCATCGGGTTTCGCGAGGCGGCGTTCAACGAGTTGCCGTACGCGGCGGAGGTCGCGGCGCAGTTCAATTGCGCGCTGGCCAGTCGCACCGTGACGTGCGAAGCGGTGCAGGGGCTGGACGAGCTGGTATATTACTACGACGAGCCGTTTGCCGACAGCTCGGCGCTGCCCATGCTGCAGCTGGCCCGGCTGGCTCGCGAGCATGTCAAGGTGGCGCTGTGCGGGGACGGGGGCGACGAGGCGTTCGGCGGCTATGCGCGGTACGCGCACGACCTGCGCGAAGCCCGGCTGCGGCAGTGGATTCCGGCCGGCGTGCGTCGATCGCTGCTCCGCAGCCTGGCCGGCGCTTGGCCCAAAGCCGACTGGCTGCCCCGGCCGCTGCGGGCCAAGACGCGGTTGACGAACCTGTCGCTCAGTCCTGCGGAAGCCTATGCCAATACGCTCACCTGGTGCCGGCTGCCGCTGCGCCGGCAGCTGCTTGCCGCCGATGTCACGGGGCAATTGGACGGCTACCAGCCGGATGCGGCGGTGCAGCAGTACTACGCCACGGCCGACCCCGGCGATCCGCTGGGCGGGATGATCGCGGCCGACGTGAATGTGCTGGTCCCGGACGACTACCTGGTCAAGGTCGATCGGGCCGCCATGGCGTGCGGCCTGGAAGTGCGCCCGCCGCTGCTGGATCACGAGTTGCTGGAACTGGCCGCCGGCATCCCGCCGGCACTGAAAGTCCGCGGCGGGGTGACGAAGTGGATTTTCAAGCAGGCCTATCGCGACCGGCTGCCCCGCTCGGTCACGCAGCGGCGCAAGCAGGGATTCGAGTTCCCGGTGGACCAGTGGCTGCGCGGGCCGCTGCGCGACGCGTTCGAGGCCGCGGTGTTGTCGCCGCAGGCGCGCGTGGCGGAGTTGCTGGACCAGCAGCAGGTCGGGGATCTGTACCGCCGGCACCTGAGCGGCGTGGGGCGGCACGGGAATGTGCTGTGGGCCCTGCTGGTGCTGGGCCGCTGGGCGGAGAGGTGGCGGGGGAGTTAGTTGCTAGTTGCTAGTTGCTAGTTGCTAGTTGCTAGTTGTTAGTTGTTAGTTGTTAGTTGTTAGGGGGCAGTGACCAATGACCAGTGACCAGTGACCAATGACAACTGTCCCCTGACCGGCTGCGCCGGAGCCTGAAACCCTAATCTTTCACCTAATCTTTCACTTAATCTCTTCCCACTGCCTTGGAGCCGAGGGAGATTAAATGGGAGATTAGGTGAAAGATTAGGTGAAAGATTAGGTGAAAGATTAGGTGAAAGATTAG
>CAZAQY010000302.1:0-6013 GCA_964486845.1 uncultured Pirellulaceae bacterium | reverse complement strand
AGATTAGGTGAAAGATTAGGTGAAAGATTAGGTGAAAGATTAGGTGAAAGATTAGGTGAAAGATTGGGTTGTGACTCGTAACGTTCAAATCGCGTCAGACCAAGCCGCCCAGGAGGACGCTGCGCCCGCAACTGCCCCCTCTCACCTCTCACCTAATCCCTCTCACCTCTCACCTAACCCCTCTCACCTGACTCCTCTGCTGCTGGCTCTGTATGTTGCCGGGTTGTGCGTGCGGGGGCTTTTGGCGGGCGGTTCGCGGGGGCCGTCGGTGTGGGAGTTGCAGGAGTCGGGGCGGCTGTGGGGGTGGCTGGGGGAACTGGTATGGCGGGGAGTGGTTGAGGGTCTGTGTTTTGTGCCGGTGGGGTTCTTGGTGGGATATGTGGTGGGGGCGCGGCGCGTCTCGGAGAGACGCGGCTACGTGGCCGCGTCTGTCCCAGACGCGGATTCCGGGTTCGGAGAGAGTGGGTCACGCTGTGCGAGACGGGCTGGTCCGCTGTCGCTCGCCGTCGGCATGGTTGCAACCTTCGGCTTGGCGGTTCTGGTCCACGCGGTGCGCGCCGGCGGGCTGCCGCCCTGGACCGCGCTGGTGTTGCCCACGTTGGGCGGCGGCCTCGGGCTGTGGATCGGTTGGATGTGGGGCCGTGGCAACGGGGCGCGAAGGCGGCTGGCGTGGCAACTGGCGATGCTGGGGGCAGCAACCGTCGCGGCCGGCTTGGCGCTCGACCGCTGGGCGCTGGACGACCAGCCGCTGCCGTTCACCGCGATGCCCGTCACGCCGGCGGGCAAGCGGCAGGTGGTGGCGGCGATCCGCGCCGGGGAGGCCCGCGATGGCACGGCACGGCGCTGGCGGTTGACGGAGGACGAGGTGAATTTCCTGCTGGCCTGGGGCCTGTCGCTGGGCTCGCCGGACCGCAAGGCCCGCGCCACCTTGGACGAGCAGCGGATCGTGCTGCAGGCGTCGCTGGGCGTCCCCGCTGGGCCGAGGCGGCGGTATTTGAACCTGCGCCTGGTGGGCTGGTGCGAGGTGACGGAGGGCCGGCCACGGGTCACGGTCGAGGAACTGTGCGTGGGCCGCATTCCGGTGCCGCGGCTGGTGGTGCGGGTGGTCGAATCGCAGTTGCGGGGGATGCTGAACGAGGATCCGGACGTGGGGCCGCTGGTCGCTTCGCTGCGGCAGGCGCGGCTCGTGGCGGGCGGGGTCGAGGTTACGGCCGCCCAGGGCGATTTCACGTCCCGCGTGGTGCCGTCGCTGCTGGGACGGCTGAACAACCAAGCGGACGTGCGGAACGAGACGCGGGAGTACCTGTGGCGCCTGGTGTCGGTGGCTCCGTCGCTGCCGGAGGGCGATGCGCGCTTCCTGGCGCTGCTCCAATCGGCCTTTCGGCTGGCGCAGCAGAGGTCCCAGCAGGGCGAGGCGGTGCGGGAGAACGCTGCGGCCGTGTACGCGCTGGCGATCCTGCTGGGCCACTGGCGGGTCGAGCAGTTGGTGGGGCCGGTCACCGACCGCGATCTGCGGTACTGGGCGCGGCGCAACGTGGGACCGGTCACCGTGCGGGGCCGGCACGACTGGACGCGGCACTACTGGGTCAGCGCCGCGCTGGCCGTCGTGTCGTCCGAAGCGGCCAGCGACGCGGCGGGCCTGCTGAAGGAGGAATTGGACGCGGACGGCGGCAGCGGGTTTTCTTTCGCCGATCTGCTGGCCGACCGGGCGGGCACGCTGTTCGGCCTGGCAGCCACCCGGGACGAAGCGTCCGCGCGGCGAGTGCAGGAGTGGCTGAGCGGCGGAGTGACGCTGGACGACGTGTTTCCGCCCGCTGCCGACTTGCCGGAAGGCCTGTCGGACGACCAGTTGCAGCGCGAGTACGGCGGCGTGGGAGGAGCGAGGTACCGAGAGGTACTGGAAGAGATCGAACGGCGATGTCAGGGATTAGGGGTCAGGGATTAGGGCTTAGGTGAGAGAGGTTAGGTGAGAGAGCGGAGAGCATGTCAGTGCGGCTTTCAGTATTTCGTTTCCGCCTCCGTCGCCCCTGTGTCGGCGGGGCGACGATTGGTGGGCTAGACAGGACGGTGGAGCGCCGAGTTTTGCTCCCCGCCGGGCCTATGTCGACGGAAGCAATGATTGCACGGCTATATCGGTGTAAGCTTAGCCGGCTGCGCCGGAACCTACTCCGGGGACAGCCGCAGACATCGGATTGGGCTCGGGAAGAGATACGAGTGTACGAGTACGTGTACGAGTACGTGGGGGGCTCGTTCTCGCTTGACTTCCTCCCGTACTCGTACACTTACTCGTACACACAAATCTCTTCCGCACCTGTCCCCTGATGCCTGCCCCCTGTCCCCTGACCCCTGCCCCCTGTCTCCTGTCCCCTGCTCTGCTGCTGGGCTGGCTGGTGCTTTGCGCCGGTGCGTGGTTCGGTTGGGCTGCGGAGGTGACGGTGGTCGGCGACTCGGCCCAGCTGCGGCAGGCGATGGGGGCGGCCAAGGCGGGGTCGGTGATCCGTTTGCTGCCGGGCGAGTACCGGGGCGAGTTGCACTATGCCGGCAAAGCGGGCACGGCCGGCGCGCCGATCGTGATTACGGGAGCGATCGCCGAGGCGCCGCCGGTGATCCGCGGCGGCGGGGAGGGCATCAAGCTGTCGTCGGTGGCCCACATCGAACTATCGCACTTGGTGATCGAGGGGGCGGGGTCGAACGGGATTAACATCGATGATGGCGAAAGGGACGAACCTTCGCATCACGTCACGCTGCGGAACGTGTTGGTTCGCAACGGCGGTGGCCGCCCCGGTGATTGCGGCATCAAGCTGACGGGCGTGGACAACTTTCTGCTCCAGCAGTGCGTGGTGGAGCGGTGCGGAAAAGAGGCGGCCAGCTTGACGTTCATCGGCTGCCACGACGGCCGGGTGTTGGATTGCCTGGTCGACGGGCGGGACTATGCCGGGGTCGGCCTGCAGATGAAAGGCGGCAGCAGCGACATTCGGGTTGCCCGCTGTGTGTTCCGCGGCGTCGTTGGCCGGAGTGTCCAAATCGGAGGTTCGACCGGGCTGAAGTTTTTTCGTCCCCACATTTCACGGTTTGAGGCCCGGGATATTGTGGTCGAGGATTGCTCGATCTTGGGCAGCGAAGCTTCGGTGGCCTTTGTGGGCAGCAGCGCGGCGGTGGTGCGGAACAACGCCATCTATTGCCCTACGGGTTGGGTAGTGCGCATCCTTCAGGAGAATCGGATGGTACACATGGAGCCGTGCCAGCACGGCCGATTTGTGGGCAACGTGGTGGCGTGGGAAAACGCGGCGCTGACGCGGTTCGTCGATGTGCGGAAGGACACCGCGCCTTGGACGTTTGTGTTCGAACAGAACTACTGGTACTGCCTGGATCGCCCCAGCCGCAGTCGTCCGGTGGGCTTGCCGACTCGGGAAATCGGCGGCGTATATGGCGAGGACCCGAAGTTTGTATCGCCCGAGACGGGGGACCTGCAGCTGGGTCGCAGCCGCGAACAGATGCGGGCGGCGTATGCGGAGGGCGAGGCGCAGAGGCGGCGGTACGAGTGGAGTTGCGTCGCTGTGGTGTCGTTGGCGTTGGCGATTGCGGGCGCCGTCTTGTTCAGCCGGCGGCTCCTGGCGCCGGCTCGCAGCGGCGTGTACAGCATTGCGTTCAAGTACGCGCCGCCCGCTCCGCCGCGAAGAGCGCATTTTGCGGCGACCCTGGTCGCATGGGCGGCAGCCCTGACGTATGCCCAGATCGTGAATGCCGGCGGGTTCGGGATCGCCGTCCAGGGGGGCGACGATCTGTCGGCCTCCGCCGTGATCGTGACCGACGTCCTGTACGGCTGGGCCACCGTCAATCAACTGGTTGCATTCCTGCCCGTGGGGCTTTGTGCCGCGGCCGCCGGTATGCTCGACCGTCCTGGCAGGCAGAACCTGATCCAGACCGCGGCGGCGCTGGCCGCCGGGTGCGTGGTGTGGCTTGCCGGCGTGCGGATGTTAGGATTGGGCGATGGACCGCCGGCCTTGGCCGTGGTCCAGGTTCTGGTTGGCCTGGGAGGCGGTCTGCTGGGATTTGGGATTTGGATCAAGTGGGGTCAGCCAGCGGTCGATCGGCTGCGCCGATACACGGCGAGTGCCCGAACCGAAGGCTGGCTGGACGCGGTGCTGGGCCTGTACACGTTAGGGTTGGCGGTCTACTGGCTGCTGCCCTTGGACGTGACGGTCGAGCCCAAGGAGTTGTATTTCAAGTGGACGAGCGGGTTGGTGCGGTTGATTCCGTTCGCGGCACGCGATTTTCGGCCGGCGTGGGATGTGCTGGCGGCTCTCGCGTTCGTTCCAGTCGGCGCTTGGGCGGCGACCGTGTGGACGAGCAAGGAGCGGCCGATCCGCGCATCCCTCGAGGCCTGCCTGATCGGCCTGACGCTGGCCATCGCCATCGAAGCCGCGCGGTTCGTGGTCCGCGAGGGCGCCTGCGATGCGACACGGGTGGTGTTGGCCGCGGCCGGCGTGCTGGCCGGCGCGATCGGGGTCCGATTGGTTGGCAAGGGATGGTTTAAGGGGTAGTGGTCAGTGGTCAGTGGTCAGGGGTCGGTGGTCAGTGGTCAGGGGTCAGTGGTCAGTTGTCAGTGGTCAGGGGTCAGTTGTCAGTGGTCAGTTGCTGGTTGTCAGTCGTCGTTGGTTTTCTGCAAGTTGGTTCGGCTCTTCGACTCTTCCACTTTTCGACTTTTACACCTTTTGGCTCTTTCACCTTTTGCCTCTTCCACCTTTTGACCTCCCGGGAGTTACTCGATGAGGGTGCTGGAACCGATTGTTGATGACAGGATTTCGGAAGCCGATTCGGCGGTCGAAGTCCAGGCGGGGGCGCCGGAGGGCGAGGCGGGGCGCGCCGTGCCCTCATTCCGCTTGGCCGATTATGCTTCGATCGCCCGGCCGGATCATTGGTTCAAGAACGTGTTCATGCTGTTCGGCATCGTGCTGGCTTATTTCTATCAGCCGGCTTCGGTCACCGGTCTCGATCCGCTTGTGCTGCTGTGGGCGTTCGCTGCCACCTGCCTGGTGGCGTCCAGCAACTATGTGATCAACGAGATCCTGGACGCGCCGTCGGACCGGCATCATCCAGTGAAGCACAACCGGCCGATCCCGTCCGGGCGTGTGAAGCTGCCGCTGGCATACGCCGAGTGGCTGGCGCTGGGCGCCGCGGGCCTGGGTATGGCTTATGCCGTGAACTTGCCGTTCTTCGCGTCGGCCGCGGCGCTGTGGGTCATGGGACTGGTGTACAATGTCCGCCCGGTACGTTCCAAGGAGCTGCCTTACTTGGACGTGCTGTCCGAGTCGGTCAACAATCCGTTGCGGCTGGCGCTGGGCTGGTTCGTGGTCACCGCCACCATGATTCCGCCGGTGTCGCTGATCGTCGCCTACTGGATGGCCGGGGCGTTTTTCATGGCCAGCAAGCGGTTTGCCGAGTACCGCAGCATCGCCGACCCGGCACGGGCCGGCGCCTACCGCAATTCGTTCCACCACTATACCGAAGACCGGCTGTTGATCAGCATGTTCTTCTACGCCACGACGGCGGCGCTGTTTTTGGGCGTGTTCATCATCCGCTATCACCTGGAGTTGATCCTGAGCATCCCGCTGATCGCCGGCTTCTTCAGCTACTACCTGCACGTATCGCTCAAAGCGGACAGCCCCGCGCAGGCGCCGGAGAAGTTGTACCGCGAAAAGGGGCTGATGGCCTACCTGGTGCTGTGCGTCGGCGTGTTCGTGCTGCTGATGTTCGTCCGCTTCAACATCCTGTACCAGTGGTTCAACGTGACCCCCAGCGAACTGCCGCCGCTGTGGGAGATGTGAAGTTGCTGGTTGTCATTAGTCAGTTGTCATTGGTCAGTTGTCATTGGTCATTAGTCAGTTGTCATTAGTCATTAGTCACTTGTCATTGGTCATTAGTCAGTTGTCATTAGTCATTAGTCACTTGTCATTGGTCATTAGTCAGTTGCCGTACGGCTCTCCGCGAACCGTCCCGTGCCCCAGAAGCG
>CAZAQY010000301.1:0-10015 GCA_964486845.1 uncultured Pirellulaceae bacterium | reverse complement strand
AGAACTACACTAAATTCCCGAGGTCACTGTCTCAAACCCATTGACACATTCCGTTTGCCAGCCGACGGGACATGTTGAAGGCTGAATTTGACGGGCGGTGTGCGTACTGCGGCGAAAACAGTTTTACTCAAATCGAACACATTTTTCACGAGAGCGACTTCCCGTTCGACTCCTACTTCAACGTAGTCCCGGCGTGCGACAACTGCAATGCGCGCAAAGGAGGGCGCACCGCATTTGACGCCGGCATGCCAATCAACGAGGGGGCCTATGCGGCGTATTGCGATTTCCTGAAGACTCGGAAGGTGCTGCATCCGTTCCATAACATTAAGAAAGGCATGCTCAACTTGCTATGCCGTCCGGCGACAATGCAGCGGGCGCAGCAGATGATCGGCATGATCGCCGACAACCTCGTGAACATTACGGCCACCCAGCGCGCACCTCGACCGCTCGCCCGGTACTTGGCTACGAAACTCGCGGAACGCACCGGCAACAGACCCCGCATCGAATACAGGGCAGCCCGGCACACGGCACTTTACCGCGGCGTACTGCTCCCTGATTACGACAAGGGTCAGGCTCGCGAGGAAGAAGACTTGCGCAATCATGCCGTGGATGCAATCGTCCTGGCCTGCGAACTTCCCTCTGCCGCGGCATTGGAAAACCGAAAATGGACCACCAGCCGCGATGATGTCGTGCGTTGGACGACATCCGTGCGGAATGCGGCCCCTGCCTTGGTTGACGGGATGCCTTTGGTCGAAGCGACCCGAACCGTTCCGTATTTTGAACAGAATGTCGGCGGCAACTACTACGTGATTGACCTGAGCGCTTTCAATTGGAACCGTAAGCGGAAAGCAGCCCACAAACTTGACCCGTTCGGCAAGACAGCGTTGGGAGTACCGGTAAAGCGAGTCTCGGCTGCGAGCGTGCTCGCGGCGCTCCTGAAGGGCGACAAAGAACGGAAGTCACAGATCGACACCATTGCCCACCGGGCGTTGCGTAACGAGCTTCAGCGCGATATGGCCAACGCCGCAACGGTTTTCGTCGCGTGGCTGCAGAAGTCCATTCAAGCCGGTTTCAAAGGTGGGACGGCCATGTCGTCCCATCCGGCGGACCAGGAACGGCGTCGGCTCTTGGCAGAGTTCGTGGCCATGCCAATCCCTGATGTCCTCAGCGATCCAAGCGGCTCCAAGATTCCGTGGACAATCGGCGTGCGCTGCTTGAATCGGGATACGGGCGCACGCCTCAAGGTGAACGTCGCAAGGCGCGTGGGGGAGAATGACCACGCCCAGTTCTACCAGTCCGAGGCAGTCATCAAGGAAATTCGGGTGGGCTACCGCGAAGTGAATGGGGAGCTTGACCGCAATCATCCTGTGGTTTTCGCAGTCAGTCAGACTGACGAACTTAGCCGGTTTGTCAACCAGCGGCGGCAGGCTGTGACAACGGAAGCTACATGCCCACTTGGTGGACGTCCGCTTGGTTCTGACGGAAAGTTGAGGGAGTTCCGTCAACGGTGGGCGGACGCCTTCGCCGCGTTATGCCGCGAGGAGAACATCACCAAAGTCTTCCGGATATCGCAGGGATGCGTTATCGAGAAAACGGATGGGACCACTTTCCAGATGCGCAATTTCGACAAAGGCCAAGCATGGATGAAGGGTAGCCCATTTCGGCAAATCCGCCGAGTCCATCGCAGCCCGTTCAGGGCGATGTCATCGTGCCCAAGCGACGTGTCAGCCGATCGGGAGGGACCTGCTGTTTGACTGCCCTTCAGAGTTGGCTTCGACGGGGCCGCGGGCCGGCGGTGAGTCGGCCAACTGCCGCATAATCGTGACAGCGCAATTCAGTTCATCCGCCAGCGGCGTGGGAACCACAAGCCGGCTGAATCGCTCCGACAGTTCCGTGTAGCACCAGAGCGCGCCGTCCTTGCCGCCTTTGAATCGGCTCCAGAATTCTTCGCCCAGATCCCGCAAGTCGGTCACGATCGACCGGGCATTGTGCAGTTTGTCGCAACACGACACCAGGAGCGTGGAAGGGTCCGCCGATTGCAGGTGTTCGAGGTAGTCCTCCTTGCGCTTGCGCCAAGGCGGTTTAGGCATCATCGTCGTGTCGGTACAGCCCTTGACGATGCTTCGAGAAAGCCGTGTCCTCTGGTACGGGAAAGGCGCAGCTTAAATCGCTGCAAATAGGGAGCAAACAGGCTGAATCAGGTAGGGGTAGGGCGATGCACGAAACGCAAGAAAACACGGTAAAACATGGGAAAAGTGAAAGGAGAAGGCTGCCCCGCTTGGACTCGAACCAAGAAAACCTGATCCAGAGTCAGGTGGTTTTCCATTAGCCTACGGGGCAGTTAACACCCGGATGCACTCGGCGCCACTCCGTCGCCTGGGATCTGGACCTGGAAGAACGGAGCCAAACTCGATTGTGCTGCCACTTGCACCACGGGCGAATTCGTAATGTACGCAAACTCTTCGGGGTTGGTCAAGGGCACTTCTCCGAAGTTCCCAAGCCCCGTTGTCATCCTCTTCCAGCCACGTCCCCGTCTCTATCGTCCGATTTGCATCAGCCCCCAGGCGGCCAGTACCAGCAGCCCGACGGTGAGCCAGGCGAGGGCAAAACCGGCTAAGTCCTCGCGGTAGCGGCGCCAGAAGTTGCGCCACCGCTCGGCCGTGAACCAGCCCGGCAGGTCCAGCAGGATCAGTTCCTGTCCCCGCTCTTCCGCCAGCGGCTTCGGTTGCCCCCCCGGCAGACCCTCGCCGTCGGTCGAACGCCGCATGTTGTCGAAAAACTGCTCGATCCGCTGGCTGTCCTCGCGCGGCGTGACCAGGCTCACGGCCACGAACACCACCACGCCCACCAACGTTGCCCAGCCGTAGGGGGCCGGCAGCCATTTGTAGACCAATTGCAGGTCGCCGGTCTGCTGGTAGTTGATGAAATAGTACGTCGCCAGCGAGGCGGCTGCCGCGAAGAAGGCCCCGTAGCGGTTCGCCCGCTTCCAGAGGAAACCGCCCATCACCGCGATGCCCAGGAAAGCCGGCAGCGTCTCGTTGAACATGAAGGCATCCAGCACCTGGTCCACGCTCAGCGCGAATACGACGCCGAAGATCGTCAGAGCGAAGCCGGACAGGCGGCCGACCAACAGCAGTTCCTTGTCCTGCGCCTCGGGCCGCAGGTAGACGCTGTAGAAATTCTTGGTGAACAGGGCCCCCGTGTTGACCATGAAGTTCGAGCAGGTGGACATGTTGGCCGCCAGGATGCAGGCCACCATCAGACCCGTGAAACCGGGGCTCAACAGGTGCAGGCAAGCGTAGCCGAACGCACTTTCTTTGTCGCTCAGATGCGTGCCTTGCTGGACGATCATCGCCGCCACAATCAAGCCGGTAAAGGCCCAGCCGATGGTGCAGAACCGCTTGACCATCGACCCGTAGGTCTGGCCCACGCGCCCGGCGCGCTCGGTGCGGCCTGTGGCGTTCATGGTCAGGATGTGCGGCTGCGCCGTGATGCCGATGAAGCCGTTCAAGGTGAGCATCAAAATGGTAAATCCGTCCACGCCGCTGGATTTGTTGTACAGGTCGAAGAAGTCCGCCGGCAAGCTGGCTCGCAAGCCGCTGAACCCGCCCACGGCCCACAGGCCCGCCGGAATCAGCATGAACGACATGACGATGATCAGAAATCCCTGCACGAAGTCCGTGTACGCCGAGGCCACCAGGCCGCCGAAGAAGCTGTACAGCAGAAAGGCGGCCACCATCAGCAGCACGACCTGGTTGGGCGACACGGCCTCCGTGCCCACGGCGTACGAGACGGCCTTGCCCGCGCCTTTCATCATCGTGCCCTGGTTGAAAACGAAGTAGCACATGGCGAACACCGTGTACAGCATGGCCATGCCGCGGCCGTAGCGATCCTCCATCATCTCGCCGATCGTGGTCCGCTCACAGCGGCGGTACCAGGGGGCCATCAGCCAGTAGAACGGCGTGATCAGCATGTTCTTCCACTGGTACCAGATGGTGGCGAAGCCGAACTTGAACACCGCGCCGGCCTGGGCCACGGGGTTCTCCGCATGCGTGCCCGTGCCGAACGACTGGCCCACCATGATCCACCACGGCAGCTTGCGGTCGCCGAGAAAATACCCGCCACTGGAGCGGATCTTGCGCGAGACCCACAGCCCGAAGGCGGTGATGCCGACGAAATAGACCGCCAAGACGGACCAATCCAGGCCGGTGAAGGGCACGGAGTTGTCACCCATGACGCGTCCTCTCGAAGACGAATGCGGAACGGAGCATGGGGAGCCAGCCAGCGGCTGCGCTCCGCCTCCTGCGATGTAGTTGGGATGATACCCCGCGAGCTTTTTCTCGAAAAGACACCAGCAGGCGAAAGGCCGATTCACACGCCAGCCGTCCCGCGGTGTAGAATACGGCTCCGAGAACTCAACCGTTGTCCCACCTCACCAAGGAGAATTCGTATGTCGCCCAATGCCATCCTTCTGCGCGCCGCCGCCCTGGCCGGAATGACAGCTGTGAACTCTGTGCCCCGGCGCACGGCGATTCGCCAAAGCAACCTCCGTTGGCAACTGGGTATCCTGATTGCCTGGGCAGCCGTCGCGGCCTTCATGACTGACAGCCGCCTGGCCGCTGCCGACAGCGCCACGAGCCAAGCCGGAACGGCCGGGCACGACGACGTCGTGGTAGGCTTCGCCACCAGCATGGAGAAGATCCTGCCGCGGGCGGACAAACCCGTGTTGCAGACCGTATCTCGCGTGGAGCTGTCGCTGGCGCGAGGCGAGAAGGAGTCCCTCCAAGTCGTCGTGGTCCCCGGCCGCGCGGATTTGAAGCAAGTCGCCGTCCGCGTGACGGACCTGCGCGGTCCGGACGGCGCGACGTTCAGCGGCAGCCAAGTCAAAGTGTCGCCCGTAGGCTACGTCCGGACCAAGTCGGTCCCGCCCTACAAATCGCCGCACGTCGGCTGGTGGCCCGATCCGATCCTGGAATTCCTGCCGGCGGCCGATATCGCTCGGGGCGACGCTCAAGCGTTCTGGGTCCGCGTCCAAGCGCCGCGGAACCAAGCCGCGGGCCTGTACCAGGGCAAGCTGGAGGTGCGCAGCCAGGACGCAGTTCTGTCTACGTTCGACTTGACCGTCCGCGTGTTCAGCTTCGCCGTGCCGGCCGCTTCGCCGCTGCCGCTGGCCGTCACGTTCGCCCCGCACGATCACCCCACGGAAGCGACCAAGGCGGAGCAAGCCAAGTGGCGCAGCGAGCCGGACTATCCGATCAACGCCTGGAAAAAGCACAAGCTGCGGTGGGCCGATTTCCTGGCCGACTACTACCTAACCTTTGACAGCCTGTATACGCGCGAGGGTCCGGACTTCGAGGCGATCGAGCACTTGCACAAGCAGGGCCGACTGGGAGCGTTCAACCTCGGATACTACGGACCCTGCGGCGCCGGTCCGGCGGAAATCGAGGCTTGGAAAACAGGAACGCTCGACCGGCTGCGACGGCAATTTGACCAGGCCAAGGCCCTGGGCGTCCTGGACCACGCCTACATCTACGGCTGCGACGAGAACCCGAAGGACGCTTTTCCGGGAGTCCAACGCGCGGCGGCGATGCTCAAGGCCGAGTTCCCCGGCGTGCTCGTGATGACCACGACCTACGACCACAGCTACGGCCAGGACACGGAGATCAAGGCCGTCGATGCCTGGTGCCCGCTGACGCCGCGGTTCGATCCGGCCAAGGCCGCCACCGCGCGGGCCGCCGGCAAGTTCGTGTGGTGGTACATCTGCTGCGGCCCGCACCATCCGCCGGCCAACATGTTCATCGAGTACCCCGCCATCGAAGGCCGGCTGCTGATGGGCGCGATGACCGCCAAGTACCGGCCGGACGGGTTCTTGTATTATCAGATCAGCATCTGGAATTCCCGACGCGCGATCATGTCGGGGCCCTTCACCGATTGGGATCCCAGAAGCTGGACCAGCTACCACGGCGACGGTTCGTGGACCTGCGCCGGACCCGACGGCACGCCGCTGCCCACGATCCGCTTGGAGAATTTCCGCGACGGGCTGGAAGATTACGCCTACTTCTGCCTGTTGGAGCACCTCGTGCGGCAATTCGAGGCGAAACGGGCGGAACTTTCGGCCGAGCAGCAGGCCTGGCTGACCGAAGCCCAGGCTGCGCTGCAAGTCCCCGAGTCGCTGGTCAAGGGCATCGGGGAATACTCGCGGGACCCGGCGCTGCTGTACAAGTATCGGAATCGGCTGGGCGAGTTGATCGACCGCGCGGGGATTGCGGGCGCAGATCCGTGGGGCAAGGGTTTTGGCGTGCGCGGGTTCCGGCGACCGTGATTACCTGCGTGTCCTCCGTGCCTCTGCGTTTCCGTCCTCTGGCGCGACGGATCGAAACCAACTCCGACTCGTGCAGATCCAGGGAGTCGAAACACAGAGGCACCGAGTTCACGGAGAGGGCGAGCAGGCGCGCCAGATGCCGAGTGAGCCGGATCGAGAGCATTCACAGAAGTTCGGAGGATATCATGACCGGCAGGTGCGTCCGCTCGTTGCTATGCCTTGGACTGTCGCTGTTGGCAGTTCCCGGACCGTCTCCAGCCGCCGTTGCCGCGGTGAATTGGGCAATGCCGGCGTCTCTTCCGCTGCTAGCGGCTCTGTCACCTTTTGGAAAACTCTGCCGGTTAAGTTGTTTTCCGAAAGTTTGAGGATTAGGCGGCCGATATCAAGTTTGCCGATTGCCATGCCTAGGGTGTTCGCGCATTGCGCGGCGACCGGGGGCGGACGCAAGCGGTCAAGGGGGGCCTTGACTGCTATCACGTGCCGGCGACGGGGCCGGCCGTGGAGGGAGAGTCCGTCCTTGGCCGTTGGCGTCAACGGTCACGCGAAACGCCACCACGCTAGGAATGTCCATCGATGAGTCGGCAAACCACTTCGCGCGTCGCCCTGCTGATGCTCGCCCTGGCCATCTTCCCCGGCTGCAGTCCCACGCAGCCCTTCTACTTTCACAGTGACGGCGACCTGTCGCACTACCTGGACAAAGCGACGGAGTTGGAATACCCCGACGTATGCGCCGAACCGCTGCCCGACACCGCCTTGAGCGAGAAGCCGCTGAGCGTGACTAACCCCGATTTCAAGGAAATCTGGGATTTGACGCTGGAGGAGTGCGTCACGATCGCCCTGCAGAACAGCAAGACCATCCGGAATCTCGGCGGCGTGACACCTTTCGGGTTCTCCGACGCGTTGATCGAACGAACCGGCGGGATGTCCACCGTCTTTGATCCGGCGATTCAGGCGTCGTCCGCGGGGTCGGGGCGACCGTCTCTGGATCAGGCGGGTGGTGTCGAGGCGGCACTGGCGGATTTTGACGCACAACTTCAGGTCAGAGGCTCGAATCCTAGCGGCGGCTTGTTAAGCAAGACGGAACGCCCCGAAAACCGAAGTCCGTCCATCTCCGACTTCTTTCCAGCCTTGAGCGAGTACTATCGGGGCGGCTTGAGAACGGACTTGACGAAGAGAACGGCCACGGGCGCCAGGTTCACGATGAGCAACTTCACGGACTATAACCGTTGGACCGGTGCCTTCTCAACAAGAGATCAGCAGAACCTCTTCAATGTGCCTCGCCATGGACCCGGCCAGAAGGTCCTGAGCGATTGGACGACGGCCTTCGAGGTTCGATGGGACCAGCCGTTGCTTCGTGGCCGTGGCACCATGGTCAATCGTGTTCCGATCATGTTGGCCCGCATCAACGAAGACATCAGTTTGTCCCAATTCGAGGCTTCGGTGCGGAACATGGTCAAGGACATCGAGGACACGTACTGGGATTTGCACCGCTGGTACCGCAATCTGGAAACCGCCAAGACCGCCCGCGACAGTGCGCAGGGTGCTTGGAGGATCGTCTATGAGAAGTTCAACGAAGGCGTGGCGCCGGCGCAGGAGGAGGCTTACGCACGCGAACAATACTTCCAGTTCCGGGCCGGGGTCGAGAGAAGTCTGCAGGACTTGTATAACACGGAAACCAAATTGCGCTGGCTGATGGGTTTGGCTGCCACCGATGGCCGGCTGATTCGGCCGATTGACGAGCCGACCATGGCGCGGGTCGATTTTGAATGGGCCGCCATCCGCACGGAAGCTCTGGTCCGAAGCCCGGAATTGCGTCAGAAGAAGTGGGTCCTGAAGGGCAGAGAACTTGAACTGGTCTCGGCCAAGAACCAACTCCTGCCGCAACTGGATGTGGGTCTCTTGTACCGCTGGATTGGACGCGGTGATGAGTTGATTCGTAATAACAATGCGGGAAAGGACTTTTCCGCCCCCGTTCAAACGCCGACAACGCAGGCGGGATGGGATACAGAAGCGTCCAAGTTCGTCGGTTCCTCGGCGTTTGGCGAGTTGGCGAGCGGGAATTATCAGGAAGCGGACATCTTCTTCACCTTCGCCCTGCCCGTAGGCTTCCGCCGAGAGATGGCCGGCGTGCGCAACGTGCAGTTGAGGCTCGCCCGCGAGAAAGCTCAACTGGAGGACATGGAACTGAATACGATCCACCTGTTGAGCACCGCGGTCCGCAACGTGGAAAGCTTCTACGTGCAGGCGCAAACGCACTTCAACCGCTGGTCGGCCGCAGAGAAAGAAGTCGAGTCGGCGACGGCCAAATGGAAGGGTGGTGCCGATACGGTGGACAAGGTGTTGGACGCCCAGCAGCGGCGGGCCCAGGCACAACTCGCGTTTTACGAAAGCCTGGTGGAGTACAACAAGGCCATCGCCGACGTCCATTTCCGCAAGGGTTCGCTGCTGGAGTACAACAACATCGAACTGACGGAGGGCAACTGGCCGCAGAAGGCGTACTGGGATGCCCTGGGATTGGCTCGCCAGCGGGACGCCAGCTACTACCTGAACTACGGCTGGACGCGCCCCGACGTCGTCAGCGCCGGGCCGGTCGATCAGGGCGTGGGCATGCCGGTGATGGGCCAGCCGACGCCGGCCGAGGTGATTCCGGCACCGGAGCCGACGCTGGCCGAGCCGGCGCCCGCCGAAGGGCAACCGGCTACCGAGTCCATGCCGGCGCCGGAGGCAGCGCCGGCGCCTGGGGCTGCCCCGGCACCGCCGTCCGTGCTCGCTCCCGAACTCGGTCCCATGACCGGCGGGCCGTCGGGTCCGATGCTCAACGCGCCCATCGTCAGCTCCCCCATCGCTGGACCGGCCAGCGTCGCCGCGGACAACCCGCTCCGCAGCCGGTCGTTCGAGTTCGGGACGCTGGGCTTGAATCAACTGCGGCCAGGTGCCGCTTCCGCGCCGCAGGGAGCAACCAACTCGCTGCGCCCATCGGCGCCCGAAACCGCCTCACCCGTCCAGCCCGCCAGTTATTCCGCGACGATCGGCGATTCGACAGGCAGCGGAAAATGACGAAAGGGATGAGGAAAGGCGGGACCTACTTGTCCGTCCATGTCTCTTGTGGCATCAGGCACGCAAATCCCGCCCGGCAGCGTCGTGATCGGCGTGCCCGGCAAGGTGAAACGCCAAGCCGAACCCCGCGACGGCAAACGCATCCGCCACGCCGCGGAGTATTACGTCGAACTGGCCAGGGAGTACCGGTTATCGGTGATCGGTGATCGGTGATCGGTCACCGATTCAGAAACGATCCGGTTCTGTTCGTCGACCAAGACGATGTGCGGTTGGTGGGCGCGGGCTTCCTGGTCCTCGTACTGGGCGTACGAGGCGATGATGACCAGATCGCCCGGCCGGACCAGGTGGGCGGCGGCCCCGTTGATGCAGATCGTGCCGGAGCCGGATGGGCCGGAAAGGGCATAGGTCGTCAAGCGGGCGCCGTTGGTGACGTCGTAGATCGCCACCTGTTCGTGTTCCAGGATGCCGGCCGCTTCCAGCAGCCGTTGGTCGATGGTCACGCTGCCTTGGTAATGGAGGTCGGCGCCGGTGACGCGAGCACGGTGGATCTTGGATTTGAGTAGCGTGCGGTACATGCCTACATTCTAGGCGACCTCCTGGACTACGCCAGGAAGTCGAGGCCATCGGTGCGGCACT
>CAZAQY010000300.1:0-10150 GCA_964486845.1 uncultured Pirellulaceae bacterium | reverse complement strand
AGTCGATTTCCACCTTGCCCGCGGTATCGGCGCCACCAAACCACGGTATCCTGGGACCGGTCACATCCAGCCCCAGTCGCGTCCGCCGCGTGTCGATTTCGAGGTCGTTCTCGCCCTCGACCGCCGGCGATTGGACGTAGAGAATGAAGAAGCCGGGGAAGGTTCGCCGGGTCGCGTAAATCGCGCTGCCCCAAATCGCGCCATACGGCACGATCTTGTAGTCGCCCTTGACCCAGGCGAGTTTCTTCATCTCCTCGCGGAGTTCATCGAGGGTGTACGACTGCGTTTCGTCGGCCGCGAGATCCGCTTCCGGCACGTATTCGGTCGGCCGCACGGACAAATCGAAAGGCGCCGACTGCTCCAGGATCAGGTCGTCGGTGACCGGCAGACGGACGAGTTCACCGCTGCTGCCGGCCGACGCAGGAAACAAGCACGGAGCGTCCGTCGTTGGGCACAGCGTGAAATCGGATCGTGGATACCAATCGTTCTGGGCAGCCGTCTCGAAGCACATCCCACATAGAACGAGCGTCAGTGTCATTGAGCCTGCCGCCATCCGAACAGCCCAGTTTGCGGAGCCAGTTTTACGGGTCATGTGTGTGCCTGCAGCGTTTTCGCGGGAAACACAAGGACGCCACGTATAGCGTCCGGAACGTTTATGCGTGTAGAATTGGTTTCGGCAGCCAGATGCGTCAAATGCGCAGTTTTCCGATTTGCCGTTACAGTTTCCGGGGCACGGGTGACTGAGCGGCGCGAGTTGAGGGAGAAATGACGGATGTATGGACTATGCGGGCAAAAATTGGCCCCCGCGGCCGGCGCGGCGGTGATTCTGATCTCGGTTTTGCTGGCAGGCACCGTCTTGGCTCGTGAGCCGGTCAAGGCGTGCGGAGGCATGGTCGCCTCGGTCTCGCCCCCCGCGACGGAGGTTGGGTTGGCGGCGCTGCAACGGGGCGGCACCGCGGTCGACGCAGCGGTCGCGGTCGCCTTTACCCTGGCCGTGACGTTTCCCGAAGCCGGCAATATCGGCGGCGGCGGGTTCATGGTCGTGCGTCCGGGAGACGGAAGCGATCCCGCCGTGATCGACTACCGGGAGGTCGCGCCGCGGGCAGCCACCCGCGAACTGTTCGCAACCTTGGAGAGTAAACTGGGACATAAGGCCGCCGGTGTGCCGGGCACGGTCCGCGGTTTGGCGGCTGCCCACCAGCGTTTCGGCCGCTTGTCATGGAAGGAAGTTGTTCAGCCGGCCATCGAGATCGCGGAACGCGGCTTGACCCTGGACGCCGATCTGGCGGGGGCACTCAATCGCCTGGTTGGACAGTCTTCGGCGTTCCCGGAATTCTGCCGCGTTTACGGCAAAGACGGCGGGAAAGCGGCTTGGGCGGCCGGCGATTGCCTCGTCCAGAAGGAACTCGCCCGCACGTTGCGCCAGATCGCCGAGGAGGGGCACGACGCGTTTTACCGCGGGGCGATCGCCGATCTGATCGTCGCCGAAATGCAACGCGGCGGCGGACTTATCGCCAAACAGGACCTCACGGCCCATGCGGCCCAGGTCAAACCCCCGCTGCGAGGCTCGTATCGCGGCTACGAGATCCTCTGTCCGCCGCCAGCCACAGGCGGCACGGTGCTGGTCGAGATGCTGAACATCCTGGAAAACTTCGACTTGCGGTCGCAAGGCCGCTGGTCCCCCGAAACCATCCACCTGATGATCGAGGCCATGCGCCTGGCCTATTTCGACCGAGCCTGCTACCTGGCCGATCCGGGGTTCGTCCGCGTGCCCGAGTTCCTGGTCGACAAGGCGTATGCCAGGCGTCTGGCCGAGAGCATCGACCGCAACCGCGCCGGCAGCAGCGCCGCGTTGGCTGGGTCGCGCCAGATCACGCTGGCGGACGAGGGCCCAGACACGACGCATTTTTCTGTGATCGACGAGTCGGGAATGGCCGTCGCGAACACCTATACGCTGGAGCACAGCTACGGCTCGCGCGTCGTCGTGCAGGGCGGCGGCTTTCTGCTGAACAACGAGATGGGGGACTTCAACTGGAAGCCCGGCCGCACGGACCGGACGGGGACGATCGGCACGGAGCCTAATTTGATCGAGCCCGGCAAACGGATGCTCAGTTCGCAGACGCCGACCATCGTCACCAAAGATGGTCAGGTGGTGCTGGTCACCGGCAGCCCCGGCGGCCGCACGATCATCAACACGGTCTTGCAAGTGGTGCTGAACGTCACGGAATTCGAGATGGATCCGGCCGCCGCCGTCGATGCCCCGCGATTTCACCATCAGTGGCTGCCCGACCGGGTTGTTTTCGAACGTCGCGTGGAAACGGACCACCCGGATTTGATGCGAGAACTCAAAGCGATGGGGCACGCGATTGCCAAGCCGTCCGGGTCCCAAGGCGACGCCCATACGATTTGGGTCGCCCCGAAAACCGGCCAGCGGCACGGCGTTGCCGATCTGCGGCGCAAGGGGTGCGCGCTGGGGTATTAGCTCTCAGTTCGGATGATGCGTGCGTCTTCGCAGGTTGGGACTCCGTCCCGACCTACGTTTGTCCCGCTGCCGCGCCGGCTGTGTGGTCTTGCGGATCGCCCGGCCATCGCGAACAATCTGGATGAGAAGTGTCCCTGCCCGGCCGCACCTGCTATGGAAAGCCTGCCATGCGAAGAGTCTCTGACCTGAACGTCGCCTCCAACATCCCCTTGCCGGCGCCGGCGTTGATGCTGTACGAGATTCCGCGTTCGGAGGCTCAGGAAGAATTCGTGGCCGACGCCCGCCAGACGATCCGCAACATCATTCATCGCCAGGACCCGCGCTTCCTGCTCATTGTCGGTCCCTGCTCGATCCACGACACCCAAGCGGGCCGGGATTACGCGACCCGGCTGCGCGGCTTGATCGACCGCGTGCAAGCCAAGATCTTTCCGGTCATGCGCTGCTACTTCGAAAAACCGCGCACCTCCGTGGGCTGGAAGGGTCTGATCATGGACCCGCACCTGGACGGCTCGCACGATATTCCCAACGGCCTGCGGATCGCCCGCCGCTTCCTGCGCGACGTCATCGATCTGGGCGTGCCGACGGCTACCGAGTTGCTGGACCCCATGACACCGCAATACATCGCCGATCTGATCTGCTGGTCGGCCATCGGTGCGCGAACCACCGAGTCGCAGACGCACCGGCAGTTGGCATCCGGCCTGTCGATGCCGCTGGGCTTCAAGAACGCTACGCCCGGAACGATCGGGCCGGCGGTCAACGCCATCAAGGCCGCGCGCGGCCCGCAGACGTTTCTCGGAATCAGCGGCGATGGCGTGGCCTCGGCCGTGTCGACGACCGGCAATCCCAACTGCCACATCGTCCTGCGCGGCGGTGACAGTGGGCCGAACTATTCGGCGGAGCACGTCGCGGGCGCGGAGCGGCAGCTGGAGCAAGCAAGATTGGAAAAGGCGATCTTGATCGACTGCAGCCATGGAAACAGCGGCAAGGATGCGAGCCGGCAACCCGAAGTCTTGCGGTACGTCGCCAATCTGCGGGCGCAGGGCGTGACGTCGATTTTCGGGGCCATGCTGGAAAGCAATCTGCTGGCCGGCAGCCAGCCGTTTCCGCAGTCCCTGGATTCGCTGGTCTACGGCCAGTCGATCACCGACGCCTGTATCGATTGGGCAACCACGGAGCGGCTCGTGTTGGAAATGGCCGAAACACTGTAGCGCGGCCCTGCCGCAGTCAAGTCGCCGGAAGGAATGAAGAGCGAATACAGAATCGCGAATGCAAAAGTCAGAATGACTTGGGAGCGGAGGACGGCCGCTTTGGCCATTCCGCATTCGCTATTCGCGATTCAGTAATCGCCATTCACCCTCCTGACGTGCCGAAGCCGATGCGAGCTGCGGTTTGGGAAAGAACGGATGCAAGACAACAGCAAACCGGTTGATCACTTATTTAGAGGGCAGAACCATGAAAACCGCGTCCATCCTCTGTTTGTTGATTCTCGTCCAAGCCATCGTCCCGTCGGCCTGGGGCGCTGATCCGGCGCCGCGCGACGCCAAAGCCTGGAGCGCCGGCACGCCGATCGTGACTTACTGGGCCGGGCCGCCATTGACCGATGCGGTCGCCCGGCAGATGGCCGAGGGCGGTTTCAATGTCGTGTGGTGCTCGGAACAGCAACTGGACACGGCTCAGCGGCACGGTCTGCGAGCCCAGTTGAGCGACGGACTGCTGTCGCCGGCGACGTTGGACAACCCCGCTGCCCGCGAGAAACTCGACGCTCTGATCACTCGCGTCCGGAATCATCCCGCACTGTACAGCTATTTCATCACCGACGAGCCCAGCGCGGGCGCGTTTCCGGCGTTGGGAAAGCTGGTCGCATATCTCCGCGAGCGCGACCCCGCCCACATGGCGTACATCAACCTCTTTCCCACGTACGCCAACAATCAACAACTTGGCACGCAGGGCGACACGGTCACCGCGTACCGCGAGCACCTGCGGCAGTACTTGGAAATCGTTCGGCCGGCGCTGGTCAGTTACGACCACTACCAATTCGCCAAGAACGGGGACAACGGCCAGTACTTTCTGAATCTGGCCATGATTCGGCAAGCTTCGCAGGACGCGGGGCTGCCGTTTTTGAACATCGTCCAAGCCTGCACGTGGACGCCGTCGATGCGCGTGCCCACGAGCGAGGAGATGCGGTACCTGGTCTACACCACGCTGGCTTACGGAGCGCAGGGGATCTCCTACTATATCTACTGTCATCCCGGCCACACCGGCGCCATCGCGCTGCCCGATGGCACGCCCACACCGATCTACCACGCACTGAAGTCGCTGAACCGCGAGTTCACGGCCATCGCCGGCCAGTTGCAGCCGTTGCGATCGCTGGGGGTCTACCACCTGGGCATGAAGCCGGACGGCGCCGTGCCGTTGCCGCAGGAAGCGCCGTTCCGCCTGGAACCTGCCGTGCCCGACATGGAATACCGTGCACCCGAACGCGTTCGAGGATTCGTACTGGGCCACTTCGGACCGGCGAATGAGCCGACCCACGTGCTGGCAGTCAACTTGGACTACAAGACCGAGACCGCCACGGCGATTGTTGGCCCAGGAAAGCTGGAGTTGTTCGACGCGATCGGTTCCGCTTGGCAGCCCGCAGGGGGCGCGCGAGCAGAAGTGAAACTGCCGCCCGGTGGCGGACGATTGGTGCGCCTGGCGCCATGAACACCGGTCACCTCTAACGCAGCCTGCCGCCAAAGCCAAAGGGCTCAAACGTACACAACTCAGTTCTTTGTCATTCCGCGAACCGCAGCAGGGCGTAGTTCTTCTTGCCGCTGCGGAGCACCATCACGGTTTCGCTGGCCAGGTGCGTTGCGGTCAGTCGCGTTTCCAGGTCGGCGATGCGGCGGTTGTTGACGTAAGCCCCGCCCTGCTGGATCGTCCGGCGAGCTTCGCCTTTGCTCTTGGCCAGTCCCGCTTCGGTCAGCGCGTCGATCAGCGGCAGTCCGGCTCCGGAGAGCCGGTCTTTGGGCAGTTGCTTGCTGGGCACGTCGGCAAAAATCTCGACCAATTGGGCGTCGTTCAAGTCCGCGATCTCCGCGCCGAAGAACACCTCCGTGGCTCGGCGCGCGGTGGCCAACCCCGCGCCGCCGTGGACCAGTTTTGTCAGCTCTTCGGCCAGACGTTTCTGACTTTGCCGCAAATGCGGTTCGGTCTCGCGGGAACGATCCAGGGATTCGATCTCCTCGCGACTCAGCTCCGTCAGCATCCGCAAGCACGTTCCCGCGTCTACGTCGGCAACGTTGACCCAGTACTGGTAGAAGGCGTACGGGCTGGTGCGGTCGGCCGCCAGCCAGACCGTTCCTTTCTCCGTCTTGCCCATCTTCGTGCCGTCAGACTTGGTTAGCAGCGGGCAGGTGAGACCGTACAGTTGGACGCCCCGCATCCGCCGCGCCAAGTCGATGCCCGCCGTGATATTGCCCCATTGGTCGCTGCCGCCGGCCTGCAGCTGGCAGCCGTATTGATCGTACAGGTAGACGAAATCGTAGGCTTGCAGCAGCATGTAGCTGAATTCGGTGTAGCTCAATCCACCGTCCGTTCGTTCCAGGCGGCTCTTGACCGAATCCTTGGTCAGCATGACATTCACGGGAAAGTTCTTGCCCACGTCGCGCAGGAAATCCAGGAAGCTGAAGTTGCGCATCCAGTCGAAGTTGTTCACCAGCAGAGCCGACTGGTCCCCGCAATCGAAATCCAGAAACTGCCGCATCTGCTGCTGCAGGCCCTCGACATTCGCCTGCAGCGTCTCGACCGACATCAAGTTGCGTTCTTCGCTCTTGCCGCTGGGGTCGCCGATCATGCCCGTGGCTCCGCCCACGAGGGGAATCGGGCGGTGGCCCGCCCGCTGGAACCGGCGGAGCGTCAGCAGCGGCAACAGACTACCCACGTGCAAGCTGGTCGCCGTCGGATCGAAGCCCACGTACAGGGTGCGCGAACCGGAGTTCAGCCACTGGGGCAAGTGTCGATCGTCGGTCGTCTGTTGAATCAGCCCGCGCCAAGCCAAGTCAGCAAAAATATCGTTCATCGTCCTTGTCTCGGATTCAAAGATAACGGAAAACCCTGAAGTATGCCGAGAATGGAGCCGGCCTGCAACCGACCTAATTCGACACGCCAACGTTTTTTCTGTTTCGGCGCGGCGCGAAGCGTACCACCTTGACAGCTGTCAAGTTGTGGTCACCATTTCTTGCCGACACCGGTCCCCCTCGCATCTTCCAGACAGGCACGCGACCATGAGTACGCAACCGTTGCCGCCGCCGTTCATTCGCTGGCCGGTTCCCGGCGAGATCATCACCCACGGCAAGAACGTGTATGTGGTCGCCGAGGCCCTGGGACGCGGCAGCTACGGAGCGACGTTCGCCTGTACCGACCAGTGGGACAACAGTCTGGTCGTCAAAGTGCTCGTGCCGCATCGGCAGACCTACGAGCAAGTGCGGGTGAACTGGCAGCGGGAAATCGCTTCGCTGTTCACTCTCCGGCACCCGAATATCACCTACGTGTACGACGCGTTTGAACGGGACCGGACGTTTCACATCGTGGTGGAACGTTGCGGCGGCAGCATTTCGACGCTGTTCTCCATCGCCGAATACGACGGTTACGCATGGATTCCCCCCATTGCCCGCTGCATGCTGCAGGCCATCGCCTTTATGCACGAACACGGGTACGTTCACAAGGACATCCACCTGCGGAACGTTTTTTGGGCCTATGTTCGTGACGAGTTGATGACGGGCCCTACCCAATCGGTGACTTTCAAGATCGGCGACTTGGGCGTCAGCCGGTTCGAACACGAGGTGCAGAGCGAAAACCCCACCGTGCCCTGGATGGTCGCCCCCGAAGTCCTGGACCCGGACGAGTTCGGCCAAGTCGGCAAACCGACGGACATCTACCACGCGGGCCTGGTTCTCCTGGCGGTCGCCATGGGCATCGAACCAACGTTCACCGCGAATGAAATTGTTCGTGGCGTCCCGCGGCAGACCGCCGAGCAGCTGTCGTCACCGTTCGGACCCGCGATCGGCCGGGCGCTTCGCCGTCACGTCCACACCCGGCCCACGACGGCCTTCGAGTTCTGGCGGGAACTGGCGAGTCGATAACCTCGGTGATTTGAATTTGTTTCGGGTTCCGGGTTTCGAGTTTCGATCGGGTCTTACACCGGCGGGATGCGAGATGCTACGATATACACGTGAAACAAAAGGCGGATGCTCGGCTTTTCCGAATAGGCCGCGTTCGCGTTACCCGGTCTTGTTTGCTCAGGAGGTGATCAGGTCATGCTAAAGGGCGTCCCGGTCAGAATTTCCCCGGAGTTGATGTACACCTTAATGAAGATGGGGCATGGAGATGAACTGGTCTTGGCCGACGGCAATTTCCCGGCGGATTCCATCGCGCGGCGGATCGTGCGGGCCGACGGCCTGAGCGTCCCCGACGTGCTGGAAGCCATTCTCCAGTTCTTTCCCTTGGACACCTATGTCGACGCGGCGGCGTTCGTGATGCAACCCGTGCCGGGCGATCCGCCCAAGCCGCCGATTTGGAAGAAGTTCAAGCAACTGCTCGACGCCGGGGAAGGAAAAAGTGTGGATCTGAAGCCGGTCGAGCGGTTTGCCTTCTACGAACAGGCGAAACAAGCCTACGCGGTCGTGGCGACTAGCGAGACGGCCCTGTACGCCAACCTGATCCTCAGGAAAGGCGTCGTCAAGGCATGAGGTGGGGCCACGCCAAGCGGGCCGAGGTGTCAAACGGAGCGAATGATGATTCACGGACTGCAGGAAGACAACATCGCGCGATCGTCGGACATGACCGATTGGCATGAACTGGCGGAGCGAGTGCTGGACGGCGGCTCGATCACCGCCGCGGAAGGTCTGGCGATCCTCCGCTGCCCCGACGACGATTTGCTGGACCTGCTGTCCGCGACGTTCCGGATTCGCCGCCGATTCTTCGGCAAGACGGTGCAACTGAACTTCCTGATCAACGCCAAGAGCGGCCTGTGCCCCGAAGATTGCTCCTATTGCTCGCAGTCGCGAGTCTCCAAGGCGGCCATTCCGAAATACGACATCCTGGACCGCGAGCGCCTGCTGGACGGCGCTCGGATCGCCCACGAGCGCGGGGCGAAAACCTACTGCATCGTGATCTCCGCCCGCGGTCCCAACGAACGCGAGTTACAGGCAGTCGAGGAATTGGTGCCCGAAATCAAGCGGCAGTATGACCTGAAGATCTGCACCTCGCTGGGACTGCTCGCACGAGAGCAAGCCGATCGGCTGAAAGCCTGCGGCGTCGACCGCGTCAACCACAACGTGAACACCAGCCCCGAATACTACGGCCAGATCTGCTCGACACACACCTATCAGGACCGGATTGCGACGCTGCGAGCCGTGCGTCAAGCCGGCCTGGAGATCTGTTCCGGCGGCATCATCGGCATGGGGGAAGCGGAGACAGATGTCGTCCGCATGGCGCTGGAACTGCACGATGTGGGAGCGGAAGCCGTCCCGATCAACTTCTTCAACGCCATTGAGGGCACGCCGCTGGAGGGCGTCGACCGCCTGGACCCTCGCTACTGCCTCAAGGTCCTGTGCCTGTTCCGCTTCGCCAACCCCAGCTGCGAACTCCGCATCGCCGGGGGACGGGAACTGCACTTGGGAAGTTTGCAGGCGTTGGGCCTGTTCGCAGCCAACTCGATCTTCGTTGGCGACTACCTGACGACCAAGGGCCAAGCGCCGCAGGCCGACTACGCCATGATCGAAGACTTGGGTTTCATCGTCACTCGAACCTCGCCCGCACCTGCCGAGAACGACGGCCAACCAGCGGCGTCACGCCGCTGACTTGGGAAGTACGGACTCGAGGGCCCGATTCAGCACGTCCAGTCGCAGTGGCTTGTTCAGATGCGCGTCCATGCCTGCTGCCAAGCAATCCTGGCGGTTGTTCTTCGTCGTCACGGCGAAGATCGGCAAGCGCGTTCCGCGCCGCGATTCGTAGTTGCGGATCGCCCTCGCGGCGGTCAAGCCGTCCATGACCGGCATGTCCACGTCCATCAACACGAGATCAAAAAGGTTCCTGCGAATCGCCTCGAGGGCTTCTCTCCCGTTGCTGACGAGGGTCACGTTATGGCCTTGACGCTCCAACAAGCGCGCAGCCAGCTTCTGATTCGTACGGCTGTCCTCGGCGACGAGGATCCGCAGGCTGATCGGCTTCAGGGTGTCAGCGTCGTAAGTCATGACTAGAAATTCGTGGACCGGGAACAGTTCTTGAAATAGTCTCGTCCGGGGCGGGAAAAATAGGGGCAGGCGTGATTGGATTCAATGCCAATCGGAAGGAAATGTCTCAGTTTGGGTAAAATGGAACGTCTGGTAAATATGGAAAACCGCTTTGCTAGTATAGTCGCCGGACGGGTTTCCGCAAATGCCAGTTATCGGCCGGTGGGCCCACCGAGTTTAGGATGCTCGCATCCGTTTTTTGGATCGAATACTCAGACACCCAGAGATATCATAATGAGACACCCAGAGACATTGACAGCGAGAGCGGCGAATTGGTGGATTCCGGACACTGGACATCGATTTGTCGGTAGCACGCTGAAGCGAGCCGAGGAGGGACGTTATGCCAGCGTATGCGCGGAAAGAAATCGTGTGCGAGTCGGAAGTTGAGGTGTTT
>CAZAQY010000299.1:0-10193 GCA_964486845.1 uncultured Pirellulaceae bacterium | reverse complement strand
TTGGCGCTGTGGAAATCTCCGCAGCAACTCGCCGGATTGCTGAGGACCGTCATCGCCTCGGCGGCGGAATGCACGGCGGTCGGCGTCACGATGACGGGCGAATTGGCGGATTGCTTTCCCTCCAAGGCCGCCGGGGTGCGGCAGATCCTGATTTCCGTCTGCGAGGCCGCCGCGGGACGACCTGTGTACGTCTACTTGGTTGACGGACGTCTGGCGAGCCTGGAACAGGCCGCGGCCGAGCCGGTCCTGGCCGCCGCGTCGAACTGGCACGCGTTGGCGCGGTTGGCGGCGCGGTACGTTCCGGCGGGGGCGGCGCTGATGTTGGACATCGGCTCCACGACCTGCGATTTGATTCCTTTGATCGCTGGACAGCCGGCGGCGGTGGGCAGAACCGACACGCAACGGATGCTGGCGGGGGAACTCGTCTACACGGGCGTCGAACGCAGCCCGGTCTGCGGCGTGGCGGGGCAGGCGCCGTACCGAGGTCGGACGTGTGGCGTGGCCCAAGAGCTGTTTGCGACGATGCGGGACGTTTATCTGGTGTTGGGCGAGTTGCCGGAGCAGCCCGGCGATCTGCAGACAGCGGATGGCCGGCCGGCGACTCGGACGGCCGCCGTGGCTCGTTTGGCCAGGATGATCTGTGCGGACGAGACGGAGTTCGGCGAGCCGGACGCCGTCCAGATGGCATCGTCGGTGGCGGAAGCCCAGGCGAATCTCGTGCTTGCCGCGTTGTCTCGCGTCGTGCGGCGGAGTTGGGGACCGGAAGCAACGTTGGATTTTCCGATCGTCTTGTCGGGCCACGGGGACTTTGTAGCAAGGCGCGTTCTGAGCAAGCTGGGCCACACCGGGCCCGTCATTTCGCTGGCCGATCGGCTGGGAGCGGCGGTTTCCCGCGCTGCTCCGGCGTACGCGCTGGCAGTACTCCTGCGCGAGGAGCGCGGTCGATGAGCGGGCTTCCGATCCGAGTGGTCAAGGTGGGCGGCAGCCTGTTTGGCTTCGCCGGGTTTGTCGCCGCGCTGAACGAGTGGCTGGCGGAGCAACCGCCTGCCGTCAACGTGCTGATCGCGGGGGGCGGCAAGCTGGCCGATGTCATTCGCGAGGCGGACGCCGCGTGGGGCCTGGGCGACGAGGCGGCGCATTGGCTGTGCGTCCATGTCATGGGGGTATCGGCCCGCCTGTTGGCGGCGCTGCTGGCCGAATCGCGCTGGGAAGCGGCGTGGGATGATTTGTTGGAGTTGCTTCCCGCGAGCGACGGGCGCCAGCCGATCGTCTTCTGTCCGGTCCGGTTTCTACGGGAGATCGAAGCAAGCTTGCCGCCTCGGCCTCTACCACACAGTTGGAGCGTGACCAGCGACTCGATCGCGGCGCGGATCGCGCAAGTCCTGTCGGCCGAAGAACTCGTGTTGTTGAAATCCACCGATCCGCCCGATCAGGCAGCGGACCGGCCGCCTTGCGTGGACGACCATTTCGCTGTGGCGGCCCAGGGTCTGAATCACGTGCAGTTCGTCAATTTACGGCGTTTTCCCCGCGCGTAGTAGCTTTCTAAGAATAACACCGCTGTTTGGTCGCCTTTCGCGGAATTGTTCGCGGACGGATGCCTAATTCCACCACCACGACTTGCCGGCCTGCGGCGTACCTTGCGCGTGGACCGACTTCAACTGCGGGGCGACCACATTATTGCTCGCCACTTCCCAGGATTCGATCTGCACGCCGCCGGAGGCGGTGATCACATAATTGCGGCCGATCTTCAGGAAGCTGCACTTGGTTTCCACCGTCTTTGGCGCCGGCAACTGACCGACCGTGAACTCGCTGTCCGGCTTCATCAACAAGGGGAAGCCTTTGCCGCCGGCCAGCCCCACGAGGTTCTCCCGTTGGATCAAGGCGGAGGCAACGCACAGATCCATCAGGTTCCGCAGTTGAGCCATGGTCGAGTCTTTCGCGGCCAATTCCGGGTAGTGCTTGGTGAACAGATCAGCCCACTGCTTCGCCACAGGATCGGCACGCCCAGTGCCTTGCAGCGTGCCGTCGCCGGCGGCGACCTCGTCCTCGGTCAGCGCCTTGACACCTTGCCCGCGAATCTCCCAGGCCAGGCGATCGCCGCTGTGCGCCACGGGCTCGTAGTTGCAGGCCATCCACCAGCGCGGCGTGGCGCTGCCGGGCACTTGCCCCTTGGATTTCAGCATGTCCAGGTAACTCGGGAGTCCCCTAACCGGCGTTTCATCGAGCTTCATTCCGAACTGCTTCATGCGAAAGTCCGCAGCGAACAGAACTCGGGCGAAATGGCTGTCGGCTGGCACGCCCGTCAGCGTCACTTGCTGAACTCCCATGGCCTCGACCGCGGCGGGCAGTACGGCGCGATCAAACGTGCGTTGTCGGTTCATGAACGCTTCAAAGCGTTGACGGCCCTCGTTCGTCGGATCGATCGACACGGAAATGCCCTCTGTCCGCGCCGCCTCCACGGTCCGGAAGGCCACGAGCAAATCATCCAGTCGCACTGCGGGCATTCCCGTCGTAACGCCGACGGCGTTTCCATTCTGGTCGAACTTCCAGCCTTCGCCGGGGCCGGCCAGCACGATATCATCCTGCTCCGGGTACACCAGGATGAACTGGACGCGTTGCAGGCCGGCCAAGTACAACAATTCGTCCGGCAGTCGGTCCTGATTGCCGGCCAGCACGTCCGTGAGGGCCGCTTCCAGGGTCCGCAATGAGACCTTGCGCAATTCCGTGCGTTGATTCAGTTCGGAGGCAATCTTCGCGGCTTGTGCTCGCAGTTCAGTCAGCATTTCTTGGCGTTCGCTGACCGTTGGCAACCGCACTGCGCCGCTGGGGTCGACGATGATCCCGCCCACGGCACGTTGATAGCCCCAATTCGCCTGGGCCAACGCAGCGGCAGGCAGCAGCGAGAGGAGCAGCGCCAAAATCCATTTGACGGAGTAAAATGGCCGAAATAAGCTCTGCGACATGTTTGGTGATCTCCTAGGATACCCCTGAAAGAACGAAAATCGCCGACCCGGCCGCCCCCGAGGCCATCGCGACGACTCCGTCGGGCAGGCCAAATAGCTCATTTTTGGCTGTTGGCAACGATCGTCACGGCCGGTTATTTCGTGTACCCTAAATATAGCCGTAGCAGGAAATAATTGCAATAAAAGCTGTCTTGGCACACCGGTGGGATAGCCGATGCTCGCCTATTTAGTGATTCGCGAAGGGTCCAAGTGGTCCGATGTCTCCCGGCTGACACCGGGGAGGACAGTCACCATCGGCCGCGCGCCGACCAATCTGATCGTCATCAAGGACGAGCGCTGCAGCCGCTATCACGCCGAGGTCTTCTTAACCCAAGGTCAATGGACGTTGCGGGATCTGGACAGCCGCAACGGCACGTTGGTGAACGGCCAGAAGGTGACCGGAGATATCAGCCTGGCCGAAGGCGACGTGATCCGAATCGCGAATTGCCAGATGGCTTTCTGCTACGATCTGAGCAAAGCTCTTGCCGAGGGGGGGGCCAAGCCCGTCCTGGCCGGCGAAACGGGCGAAGAGACCGTTTCGAGCGTGGTGCCATCGGAAACCAGCGATTCGCAATTGCTGGAGACGTTGGAACCGACCCACATCACGCACCGTCGCGGCCAGACGACGCTGCTGTCCCCCGGCCGCGTGCCGTCCAGCACGCAGCGGCTGGGCCAGGCGGCGGCCCAGTTGTGCCGGCTGGCTTTCAATTTGGCGAACCAAACCGACATCGAGGCGGTGGCCCAACTGGCCTTGGACGGGTTGTTTGAGGGCACGCACAGCGACGCGGGCGCCGTGCTGCTAGGGCCTCGCCAGCTGGACGGCGCCCTGGAGGTTTCCGACCTGCACGTGGTGGCCTCGCGGGCGGCGGCCGAAGTGAAATACCACCGCATTTCGACTTTCCTCGCCGAAACGGTGCTCCGCGAGCGGGAAGCCGTGTTGGCGCGGAACGTCCAGGGCGACAGCACGCTGGGCACGCGCGACAGCAAGGGAGAGATCGAATCGACCAGCGTGATCGCGGCTCCGATCCGGCAGGACGGCAAAGTCGCCGGCCTGATTCACGTCTACTCGACCCATGCCAATCGGACGCTCGACCCCGACGATTTGGAATTTACGCTGGCGGTGGCCGACAACGTCGCCCTGGCCCTGAAAAACCTCGCCCGCCAGCAGGAATTGGCCGAGAACTTGTCGCAAACGCAAAGCGAGGTTGCCCAACTCCGCAAACGGCTGTGGGCCGAAAGCGAAATCGTTGGCAGCAGCCCGCCGATGGAGAAGCTGCACGAGGCCATCGGCCAAGCGGCGCCGAACCGGGCGACGGTGCTGATCCGCGGCGAGAGCGGCGTGGGCAAGGAGTTGGTGGCGCGGGCGATCCACTTCTCCAGTCCGCGGAAGAAGGGGCCGTTTGTCTGCCTGAATTGCGCGGCGCTTTCCGAAACCCTGCTGGAGAGCGAACTGTTCGGCCACGAGAAGGGCGCGTTCACAGGAGCCACGGAACGGAAGATCGGCAAGTTCGAGGCGGCGCACCACGGCACGTTGATGCTGGACGAGATCGGAGAAATGAGCCCGTCGATCCAGGCCAAGTTCCTCCGCGTCCTGGAGGGCCATCCCTTCGAGCGCGTCGGCGGCAACCAGGCGATCAAGGTCGATGTCCGCGTGATCGCTGCCACCAACCGCGAACTGGAGAAGGACGTCGCCGGCGGCAAGTTCCGGCGGGACCTCTATTTCCGGCTGCACGTGGTGGAGATCGTGGTGCCGCCGCTGCGGAAACGCGTCCAGGACGTGATCGAGCTGGCGGTCTACTTCCTGGACCGCTTCAACAACGAGACCGGCAAAAAGCTGCGCGGTTTTACGCCGCAAGCCTTGGAACTGCTGCAAAAGTACCGTTGGCCCGGCAACGTCCGCGAATTGCGAAACGTGATCGAGCGGGCGGTGGTCTTGTCGCGCGGCGACCGCATCGGGGTCGAGGACTTGACGCTGACCAGCTTGGCGCCGTCCAGCGAATCCGGCGAAATCCCGTTGCCGGTCGAGCCGTACCAGCCGGCGGCGCTGGCGGAAGTCGAACGGCGACACATCCTGGCGACGCTCAACGCGGAGGGCTGGAACAAGAGCCGGACGGCGGCCCTGCTGGGAATCGAACGCTCGACGCTGGACCGCAAAATCAGGCGTTATGACTTGAAGCCGAATCATCCGGCACCGTGGGAGGAAGGATGACCAGGATGTCCCGCTTCCTCGACTTGCCGCCTGGGCGGCGCGCACCCCGCCTGTTTGCCGTCCGCCGGCTCGGGACCGCCTGCGGCTTGATGGCGCTGCTGGCTGCCGGGCTTTCGCTGGGGGCCGAGGCCCCGGCCGAAAACGGTGCGGCTTGGCAAGCGTTGGGTCTGCCGGTTCCTCCCGGTCCGGTCGCACCGGGGCGCGGCCAATGCGTTTTGACCGCCAGCGACCAGGGCCTGTCCGTCGTGGGCCGGCTGTGGGGAATGGCGGGCGACCAACGCTTCGTGATGCTGCCGGACGGGCACCTGGTCCCGCGGCCTGCCGCCCAGACGCAGATCACCGAGAAGCCGTTTGAGCCGGCTACCAAACCGGCGATCGCCGGCCAACTGCGCTCGTCGCTCTTGCCCGGCTTTCAGAGCAAGGAAACGCGGCATTACCTGTACCTGTACAATTGCAGCGAGGGGTTCGCCGAGGCGGCCAGCCGCATCCTGGAAACGATGTTTCGAGGTGTGGTCGCCTACGCCCAGGCCCAGAAGATCGAGGTCGTCCCGCCGGAATGGCCTCTGGTCGTGATCATCTGCCGCACTTCGCCGGAATTCCAGAAGCTCCGCCGCATGCCGGAGGACACGGTCGCCTACTACGACGTGCTGACCAATCGCGTGGTCCTTTATGAAGAGTCCCAGTTGTGGCGGATCAAGCCCGAACTGGCCGTGCAGCAAGCCATCGCCACAATCGCTCACGAAGGCGCACACCAAATCCTGCACAACATCGGCGTCCAGCAGCGAATGTCAATCTGGCCCATGTGGCTGAACGAAGGCCTGGCGGAATTCTTCTCGCCTACCACGACCGATCGCCAGCTGAAATGGAAAGGCGCCGGCCAAGTGAACGACTTGCGGATGTTCGAACTGGAGCAATGGCTGAAGAGCCGGACGACCGGCGAGGCAGACGGGCAGCTGGTCGCCCAGACGGTCGGGGCCGCGCGGCTGACTTCCACCGGCTACGCCGCCGCTTGGGCGCTGACCCACTACCTGGCCAAAAATCACCGCGAAGCATTCCATGAATTCGTCCGTCAAACGAGCCGCCTGCAACCGTGGGAAGGCGCGGGCCGATTGGTGCCGCCGGGCGTCCTTCCGGACAACGTGCGACGCTTCAAGGCGTGTTTCGGGGAGGACCTGGCCGAGACCGAACGGCGGTTGATCCTGCATTTGCAGCAACTGCCCTACACCGATCCCTTCGCCGATTGGCCGCACTTCGTGGCGGTGGTGTCCGTCCCGACCGCGTCCCGGCCGCGCCGCGAGGCCAACGTGTTCCATGTGCCCGAACAGGCGGAACGCTGGCGGCGCGAGGTGGTCGAACGGACGCCGGAGGCCCAGCGGCCGGCGGTCCAATCGGCCGTCCATCCCTTTCCCAACCGGTTGTTGGCGGAAACCTTCGCGCGTCAGTGGTTAGCATCGTTCGAGAAATAACTGTCGCCTCGTCAAAGTAGCCATCACACTCCGTGGGATGATCAGCAATAAACACTGGACAGTCATTTCTCGAACGATGCTTGCAGGGGCACTGGTCACCGGCTGGTGAACGTGTATTGGCCCGAGCCGACTTCGAATACGGCGTAGTCCTTCTCGTGCCGCAGGAACTTGACGCCGGCGACGCGGTCCACTGCCTGGCCGCCTTCCCGGACGCTCGCCGGGTCCTTCGCCGGCACGTACACCGTGGCTGCCGTATTGGCGGGAATGACCGCGTTCAAGCGGAATCCGTCCTCGCTGCGGCTCCACTGACTGGCAATCCTTCCCCGGATCGAATCGTACGAGCCGCGGGCCGAGTTCAGCCCCTTGCCCGACGAGGCCAGCACCGGACGGATCGTGATCCGCGCAAAGCCGGGACCGTCGGTGTCGATGCCCGCGACCGAGCACTGCAGCCACTGGCCGACGCAGCCCAGCCAATAGTGGTTGAAAGAATTCATGCCCGGATCTTGAAAACCCTTGTCCGGCAGCCAGCCGTCCCAACGCTCCCACATCGTCGTCGATCCGAGCTTGACTTGCAGCAGCCACGAGGGATACGTGTCGTTCAGTAGCAACTGGTAAGCCAAGTCGGTCTGCCCGGCCTTCTCCAGTGCAAACAGCACGAAAGGCGTGCCCAGAAAGCCCGTGGCCAGGTGTCCGCCCTGCTTCTCGATTTCCTTGACGAAGCGCTCCGCCACCTGATCGCGGCGGCCTTCCGGCACCAGGTCCAAGCCGAATGCCAGCGCGTAAAACGTCTGGCCGGTCTCGCCCTTGGCGTCCACAATCCGCCCGTCTTCTTTCAGGAAGTTCTTGACGAACGCCGCCCGGATGCTCTCGGCCTGGCGCTGATATTTCTGAGCGTCGTCGGATTTGCCGATCACCTCGGCCAATTCGGCCATCAGACGGGTCGAGTAGAAATAGTAAGCCGTGCCGATGGCTTCGGAGTGCTGAGGACCGGCCAGCCGCAGCCAATCGCCGTAAGCGCCGGTGCCGCGCACGAACTGTTTGCTGGTCCGTTCCAGGTAGTCCATATACCGCAGCAGGGCCGGATAATGCCGCCGGACCACGCGCGTGTCGCCGTACAACTGGTACATCTGCCAGTTGCACACGACCCCGGCATCCGCCCAGCCGGTGTTGCCAAAACCGACGATGTTCACGTGCGGCGCCACATCCCCCAGGCCGCCGTCCTCGCGCTGCGAATCGTCGCACAGGTCCGTCAGCCACTTGGTGAAGAAGCCCGGCGAATCCATGTTGAAACACGCGGTCTTCATGAACACCTGAGCGTCGCCCGTCCAGCCGGCACGCTCGTCGCGCTGCGGGCAGTCGGTCGGAACGTCCAGGAAGTTGCCCTTCTGGCCCCAGAGCGTGTTCTCGACCAGCTTGTTGACCAGCGGCTCCGAACAGTCGAACAGACCGGTGCGCGGCAGATCCGAGTGGACCACAATGCCGACCACGTCCGCTGGTTCAGGTCTGTAATCCAATCCCGTCACTTCCACATACTGGAACCCGTGAAACGTGAAATAGGGTTCGTAGTCGCGTTTCGGCCCGCCGTCCAAGTAGAATGTGTCCGTCGCTTTGGCCGCGCGGAGGTTGACCGTGTAGATCGTTCCGTCGGGGTTCAGCATTTCGGCGTGACGCACGACCAACTTCTGGCCCTTGCCGCCTTGGGCCCGCACGCGGACCCAGCCGACCATGTTCTGGCCCAGGTCGAACACGTAGACCCCCGGTTTGGGTTCCGTCACTTCCTTGGCAGCCAGTTCCTGAATCCGCCTGATGGGCATCCCGGGGTGCGATTCCAGATTCGCCCGCACCTCCGCGTCCACCGTCACCGTGTGCCATCCAGCCGCGTCCCCGCTCGGCGTACACCAACCGGGCCTTTCCAGACGCGCGTCGTAGACGCTGCCCATCAGCAAGTCGTTCTCGCGGACCGGGCCATAGGCCGCTTGCCAGCTGGCATCGGTCCCGACGGCGCGGCTGGTGCCGTCCTCGAAGTCCAAACGCAGGTGGGCGATGAATCGCGTTTTGTCTCCGTAGTACTGCCGCCGTCCCGAGAAGGCCAGGTAACCCGCATACCAACCGTCGCCCAGAATGGCCCCCAACACGTTGTCGCCGGACTTCAACTGGGCGGTGACATCGTAACCGAAATAATGCACCCGCTTGCGGTAGTCGGTCCAGCCCGGCGAGAGCACGTCGGTATTCAGCGGCTTGCCGTTCAGGTGCAGTTCATGCACTCCCAGCGCCGAGGCAAACAGCACCGCCCGCCGGACGGGCTTGTCGAGCGAAAACGTCTTGCGCAGATACGTCGCGGGCAGCATCCTGGGCACGTTCAATTTCAATTCGCCCCACGGCTGGTCGCCGTGCTTGGCGATGACACTGGACGCCGTCCACTGGGCGTCGTCAAAGTCGGCCCATTTCCAGCGTTCTCCGGAGGAGCGGCTGCTGCGCCAGGTGGCATCGATGGGGACGATCAGCGGATCGCCGGAATCGAACAACACGACGAGCTTGCCCATCAGGCCCGCCGGCGAAGGCTTGTCGCCGCCGTTGGTGACTTGAATGCCCAACGCGTTGCGGCCCGCCAGCAGCCGTCCGGTGACGTCCAAGCCGGCGGGATTCTTCCAGTTGTGCCCGTTCCCGGAGTCGTGCCCGTTGATGTACAGCGTGAAAGCATCATCAGCGGCGATCAGGAAGGTGGCCTGCACCAGCTTGCGGCCGGCCGCGATGTCGATCTCCTTGCGAAAATAGGCGGGACCGGCCGGTTGATTGCCAGCCTGGGCGCCGCCGGTCCAGATCCACGCGCTGTCCTGGAAGGTCAACAGACTCCGCAACGCCTTGGCCTGCGGGTCCTCGGACTCCTCGTCGCCGTCAAACCCGATCCACTGAGCCTGCCAGTCCTCCGGTTTGAGCAACCCCATGGCCCAGCGGCCGACGGGGCTCCAGGCGGACTCATGGCCCTCCTGGTCCCACACGCGGACTTTCCAGAAACAGTCCTGGGCCGAAACCAGTTTCTGCCCGGCATATTCGATGTTGACCGACTGGTCGGATGCCACCTTGCCGCTGTCCCACAGATCGCCTTCGCCGGCGGCGAGCCGGGCTTGCGAACCGGCCGCCAGGATCTGGTACGCCGTCTGCTTGAGCCCGCGTTGCGACTCGCGGGTGGGCAGCAACACCCAACTCAATCGCGGTTGGGCGACGTCGATGCCGATCGGATTCGTCTTGTACTCGCAGCGCAGGCGGTCCACCTGAAGACTGCCCGCCGCCCAAGCGGCGGCTGTCGTTGTGAGCAGCGTGGCCATACCCAGCACGAAGCGAACGGATGCCGTCTCCATAGATTCTGTCCTTCCGTTGGTGATTTGAGGTTCTTGGAATGGGTGTACCAAAGAAGGCGGACCTCCGCAAGGCAGCACGGCCAACAAGTAGGCCGTGCCACATGAGCGTGAGCAAGATAATCGATTGGCGTTCGGGCGGGGTATTTGATAGTTCGTT
>CAZAQY010000298.1:0-10314 GCA_964486845.1 uncultured Pirellulaceae bacterium | reverse complement strand
CGGGATCTTCATCTCGGATGCGGACTACCTGACGATTCGGAACAACACGATCTACGGAAATGCCAAATACGGCCTGTACGCGTCCTATTCGGCCGGCAACGTCATCGAGAACAACGTCATCTGGGCCGATGGCAGCGGCGATTTTGCAGTTTATGTGACACCGGCTTCCAGTACCTATCTTCCGGCATCGGACTACAACGATCTGTACGCAACCGGAGGTGCGGCGCTGGGCTTCTACGGCAGTGCCGCGGCGCTGCTGTCCGACTGGCGTACCGCCACCGGCCAGGATTCCCACAGCATCAGCGGCGATCCCTTGTTCGCCGATCCTGCGGGCGGCGATTTCCACCTGCGCTCGCAGGCCGGCCGCTACCATCCGGCGACGGACACCTGGGTGATGGACACCGTCACCAGCCCGGCCGTCGATCGCGGCACGGGGACGGTTGCCGGCGAACCGGTGCCGCACGGCGGGCTCGTGAACTTGGGCGCGTACGGCAATACGCCCCAAGCCTCCAAATCGCCCGCGTACTCGCTGGTCTTGACCAGCCCCGTCGGCGGCGAAATGTGGTCGGGCGTCAAGTCGATTACCTGGAGCGCCGTCGGGACCGCGTGGCAGGCGGGTGACACGGTGCGGCTGGAAGCCAGCGCCGACAACGGAGCGACCTGGACGCCGATTTCCGGAGCCGCGACCTTGGCCCACGACGCCGGCAGCTTTGCCTGGGACACCGCAGCGGCCACGCCCAACGCCAAGCCGCTGTATCGCGTCCGAGTGATCGCCAACCAGGGCGCCGAGCCGCGGCCCGCCGGCGCCGGCGACGGCTGGTTCACCTTGCACAACCAGCCGCTGGTCTACTATGTAAACGACGGGTCCACCGCCAATGACGAGTGGTGCACGGCGCCCGGCGACGACCGTCACGATGGCTTGACGCCCGCCACGCCGAAAGCCACGGTGCAGTCCGTGCTGGACACCTACGACCTCGAACCGGGCGACACCGTCCGGATCGACACCGGCTACTATCCGACCACCGGCATCACGGTCACGGCGGCCGACCAAGGTGCCGATGGCGCGCCCCTGGTGATCGAGGGCTCACCCTACGGCGTGACGATTGATCGGGGCGACGCCACTTCGGGAACAGCCGCATGGTCCGTGGCCGGCGCTGCCTACGTTACGATTCGCACCGCCAATGGCACCGCTCATCCAAACGTTGCCGAGCGCTGGATGAAGTTCACCGGCGGTTACTACGGGTTAGTGCTGGGCGGGGACTATGGCGCGGTCGGCCGCATCGAAGCCGGCGGGAACTTCCTGGCCGGTATCTACGTCACGGGATCCGCAACGGACCACGTTGCGATTGAGAACTGTCTCGCGGTCGGCAGCCTGTCTTCCGGCTCCGGCGCGGGGATCCACGTCAACGACGCCGACTACGTCACCGTTCGCAACACGACCGTCGCCGGCAACGGCCTCCGCGGGTTGTACTTCTACTACTCGACCAACATCGTTCTGGAAAACAATCTTGTCGTGGCCGACGGTTCCGGCGATTACGGCGTGTACATCGATTCCGGCAGTACCTTGAGTGCGTCCGACTATAACGACCTGCTGGCCATCAACGGCGCCTCGGTGGGTTACTACGGCCGACCGCGCAGGGATTTGCTGGCATGGCAGTCGGCCACAGGCAAGGACATTCACAGCTTGAGCGTCGATCCGCTGTTCGCGAACGCGGCCGACGGCGATTACCACCTCCGTTCGCAAGCCGGCCGCTACGACCCGGCGACGGGCGGTTGGGTCAGCGATACGGTTACCAGCCCGGCTGTCGACCGCGGCACGGGCACCGTCTCCGGCGAACCGCTCCCTAACGCCGGCAAGGTGAATCTGGGCGCGTATGGCAACACGCCTCAAGCCTCGAAGTCCCCGGACTACTCGCTGCTGGTGACCAGCCCCAACGGCGGCGAGAACTGGAGCGGCGCGAACGCCATCCAGTGGTCTCCGGCCGGCACCGGTTGGCAGGCGGGCGATACGGTCCGGCTGGAGTACAGCCCCGACGATGGCGGCACGTGGTTGGCCATCGCCGGCGCCGAGTCGCTCCCCTACGCTGCTGGCAGCTACACCTGGGACACCGCCACCGCAACCCGCGTCGCCAGCCCTCGCTACCGGATCCGCGTCACGGCGAACGCCATCACGGACCCCAACGCAACCGACAGCAGTGACGCGGCGTTTTCCATTCCGACCGCCTACGTCACCATCTACTCCGCCAACATGGATACCGACCCCGGCTGGACACTGGACCCCGGCAGTGGCAACTACCGCTGGCAGTACGGAGTCCCAACGGGGACCAGCGGTGATCCGACATCCGGCTACACGGGCGCAAATGTCGTCGGGTACAACCTGAGCGGCCCGTACCCGAACAGCATGGGTGAATACCATCACGCCTCCCCTGTCGGCGGGCATCTACAACGTCGTGGCCACGGTCGTCGACCCGGCGGGCAACCGGGCCCTCGACCCGACCATCGGCGAATTGATTATTTCGGGCGAGCGTTTCTCGAACACCGCGCCGCTGGCCGGCGACGACGAATTCGACACGAACGAAGATGTCACGCTGAACATCGCGGCTCCGGGCCTGCTGCTGAACGACCGCGGCCCCGAGGGCGACGCGTTGACCATCACCGGTGTGGACACGACCGGAACCCAGGGCACGGTCATTTGGAGTGCCGACGGATCGCTCACCTATCTGCCCGCCGGAGACTACTACGGGCAAGATCGGTTCGAGTATTTCCTCAGCGACGGCCGCGGCGGCTCGGCCACCGGCCACGTCCAGATCACCGTTCACCCGGTGAACGATGCGCCGGTCCACACCGTACCTGCGGCCCAAACCATCGACGAGGACTCACCGCTGGTCTTCTCCGCGGCGGCGGGCAATCCGATCGCGGTGGCCGACGTAGATGCCGGCGGGGGCCTGCTCCAGCAGGCGTTGACCGCCACCCAAGGCACGGTCACGCTCAGTCGCACCACCGGCCTGACCTTTACCGCCGGCGACGGCACCGGCGACGCCGCCATGACTTTCACCGGCACGCTGGCCAACATCAACGCCGCCCTGGATGGTTTGGTCTTCATACCTGCGGCCAACTACAACGGGGCCGGCGGACGGCTGGTGATCGTGACCAACGACAACGGCTCCTTCGGCAGCGGCGGGTCAAAGAGCGACACGGATACGATCACGATCACGGTCAACGCCGTGAACGATCCCCCGGTCCATTCCGTCCCGAACACTCAAGTCACCACGGAAGGCGTCGATATCCTCTTCTCGACGACGCGAAACAACCTGATCTCCGTCAGCGACGTGGACGCGGGCAGCAACCTGCTGCAACAAACACTGTCCGTCGCCCACGGCACGCTGACGCTCAGCCGCCTCACCGGTCTGACCTTCGTCACCGGCGACGGGACGGACGACGCCGTGATGCAGTTCCGCGGCACGGCGGCCAATATCAACGCCGCCCTGGCCGGCATGCGGTACTGCCCGGCGGCGGGCTACAACGGGCCGGACAGCCTGACCATCACCACCGGCGACCAGGGCTACTCCGGCAGCGGCGGCGCGCAGAGCGACACCGATATCGTGGCCCTGTCCGTCAAGGCCATCAACCAACCGCCTGTCCACACGTTGCCCACCCTGACGCCCATCGATGAGGACACCGTGCTGGTTTTCTCGGCCGCGGCGGGCAATCCGATTTCCGTGACCGACCCCGATTCGGGAACCGCCCCCATCCGGCAAACGCTTCAGGCGGTTAACGGCACGCTCACGCTCGGGCGCACGGACGGCCTGACGTTCCTGGCCGGCGACGGCACGGACGACGCCCTGCTGGTCTTCACCGGCGCGGTGGCCGACATCAACGCCGCGCTCGATGGCCTGACTTTTGCCCCCCTGCCGGACTTCTACAGCTCCGCACTGATTCAACTGCAGACGGAAGACCTCGGTTGGACTGGCGAAGGCGGTCCCCGAAGCGCCAACGACACGTTGTTCATCATCATCAACCCGATGAGCGATGGCCTGATCGTCGACGAGTTCATGCCGACCGCGACCGGTTTCACGGTGCATTTCAGCCTGCCGTTGGCGACCGGAACACTCAATCTGTACAGCTCGCTTGCCCCCGCGCTGGGGCCGGCCGACGTGACGCTGGTGGGCGCGAGTTCGGGACCCGTTCGCGGGTCGTTCGTGATCAGCGAAGCCGACCGGCGGATCACGTTCGTGCAGACGGGTGGTTTGCTGGCCGCTGATACCTATACCGTGACCGTCCGCAGCGGGACGAACGGTTTTCAAGATACCACGGGCGCGCTGCTGGACGGAAACGCGGATGGGGCGCCGGGCGACGACTACACGGCGACGTTCAGCGTCGCCGTGTCCAGCGACCGCGTGGTCAGCATCCCCGATATGGCCCGCGGGGCGGGGCAGGCAGTGAACGTCCCTAACGCGGTCGCGGGCCTGCCGATCCGCATCGACAACGCGGCAGGCGTGACGGCGATCGGCGTCGAGGTGGTGTACCGGGCGAGCCTGCTGGAGATTACCGACGCTGTTTTGGCGGTGGGCCTGCCGGACGACTGGACCGTCGAGCCGCTGAGTACCCGGATCGAAGGCGCGACGAAGGTGACGACGGTGAGCGCGCACGGGACGACGCCGCTGTCCGGCAGCAATTTGGACGTCGTGCGGTTAACCGCCGCGGTGCCGGACGAAGCGCCTTACGGCGATTCGCAGGCGATCCGGCTGGAAAACGTGTCGCTCAACGGCGGCGACATCGCCGCGGTGGGGGACGTGGCCATTCACAAGGCCGTCTACCTGGGTGATGCGGACGGCAGCGGGGTTCATAGTTCGGCCGATGCGTTTCTGACGGTGCAAGCGGCGCTGGGACTGGCAACCGGATTCTCTGCGCACGCCTGGACCGATCCCCGGATCGTGGGCGACGCGGATGGGTCGGGAATGCTCTCGGCGGCGGATGCGTTCCTGATCGTGCAGGAAGGGCTGGGGCTCCCCGAACCGTTCGTGCCGGACAATCCGCACATCGGGATCACGCCCGTGGGCGGCGGAGTCGATCCGCAGTTCCGGATCGATGTCAATCTGCCGGTCAGCGATGGTGGGGTGGTGACCGTGCCGGTGAAGTTGGACATCGATCCGGCGGCGACGAACGTGGGCGCATTCGATTTTGATCTGTTCTTCGACCCGGCGATTCTGACGATCCAGCTGCCCGGCGGCGTCTCGGCCGGCGCCGACACGGCCGGCTGGGCCGTGACGGCGAAGCTGGTCGCGCCGGGGCAGCTGCGCGTCGGGATGGTGAGTTCGCGTGGCCGGCCGCTGGCGGTCGGACTACGGGAGATCGGCCGGCTGCAGTTCCGCGTGAAGGACGGCGAGTCGAGTGGGATGGATTTCCAACCCGTCCTGGACGAATCAAAGACCCGTCCTGCTCTGCTTCGACCGATCACCGATGTGTGGGACGGGTCAGAGACCCATCCTGCTTTGCTGGACATCGAGCCGGTGGATGCGCGGGCGGGCGGGTATACGTGGACGGCGGTGGACGGGAGCGTCGCGGTTGCTGCGGCTGGCGTGAATGACCTGAATCGGCAACGGGACGCCGTCCGGCTGCCCTTGGCATCGGCGGCGGTTCCGGTCCGTTATGACGGTGTCAACAAGGACGGAGCCTGTACGACGCGGGACCTGGTGCTGGCGGTCAATCGTCTGAACGCCCGGAACTTGCCCGAGCGGGAGGCCGGGTTTGGGAGACCTGCGGTCGGGGCCGTGCTGCGGTCGGGAGACCGCAGCACAACCGGCGACTGGCAGCCCGATCCGGCCGGGCTGGAAACGTCGCTGGACGACATCGCTGCCGACATCGCGTCCGCTTGGGGACGAGGTAGAACCATGGGAGCAAATCGTGAAACGCGACGGCCATGATCATTCTGCCCCCATCATTCTGCGTAACGCGAGCTGGCGCCCGCATCCCAATAAGGGCGGCAGAAACCGCCCCAGAAAACCACGGATGATGCGGATCAAGACATCGCATCAACCTTTGCCTTCATTGGTGTTATCCGTGTTATCCGTGGTTCCAACATGCGCGCGCCGCGCGCGGATGAAACGTACGGAGACTCGATTGTCGGATGTTCGCCGGAGAATCGCTACTTTTGGGGTAATCAGATACCACCAGAAAAGAGTTCGGATTTTTCCGGATTTACCGGTCACAAGGTTGAAACTTGCTCCTGAGTACCCTAATTTAACAGTTATCTGCTGATCGCTTAAGCAGCAGCGGCGGCAGATTCCTCTGTGTCTGGACGGGTGGGCAGACGCTACGTAGTTCGCGATTGCAGGGACAGGTCACGTCCGTGCGGCGGACGCGCCGCGAGTCCTGGCGCAGAGGACTTGCCAGCTCCTTTGCCAGGGACGGTCGGCCTGCTCTCCGGGCCGGTGCTCGGAGAGTCCATCAGCGGAGCGCGCGGCGCATGATTGATCGTTGGGACAGAGTCACGCTCACTCGACGCGGGACGCTCTCCGTCACGCAGCCCCAGCCAGATTCTGCGCCCGCCCGGCGCGTGTCCCCAATTTCTCAACGCCTCGCTGCGCGGAAATCCCCGCAGTCGGACCGCCTCATGCGCCGGCTGCGTTTGTCCCGCCACCGCGGGGCCGCCTTCTATTTCGCTTTCCATCCATCCTCATTTGCCCGTTGCGGAGGACGTCCCCATGTTCCGTGATTCTCTGACCTCCATCGCCACATCCGGTTCCGAGAGCAACAACAAGTCCCGCCGGGCCAAGCCAAACCGGCGCCGACTGCCGCGGCAACGCCGTCTGTTCCTGGAACATTTGGAAGACCGCCGCCTGCTCAGCGCCCCCGGGCAGGAGATCGACCCGCAATTCATCATCGACGACAACATCCCGGCCAGCCGAGGACAACTGGCGCTGGCGCCGGTCAAGTTGGCCGTGGAAACCGGCGCCACCAACGTGGGCTTCGCCAGTTTCTACGTCGAATTCGACTCCAGCAAGCTGTCCTTCGACCCAAGCACCGGGGTGCAACTCGGAGCCGACTCCCAGGGCTGGACACTTCCGCCCGTGGCCATGGTGCAGCCGAACCGGCTCCTCGTCGAAATCTACGCCGCAGGGGTTCCACTGGCGGACGGGGAGACGCACGAAATCGCGAAGCTGTTCTTCCAGGTCGATGCCGCCGCGGCCCTTGGCGTTACGCCGCTGGACATCGAACCGAAGGAACCGGCCGCCGGCGGCTATACCTGGACCGCCGAGGATGGTAGCTTCCTGATCGGCGAAACCCAGCCCATGTTCATCAACGAGATCCTATTCAACCCGCAGGGCACGGATTCGCCCAACGAGTACATCGAACTTTGCGGCGCGCCCGGCGCGATCATCCCGTCTGGGACCTACCTGGTCGGAATCGAAGGGGACTCCGGAGGCGGCCCGGGCGATGTGCAGGACATCTTCGACTTGGGCGGCAAGCAATTCGGGGCCAACGGCCTGTTGGTCCTGTTGCAGAAGGGAAGCCCGTACACTCCGGACGCGGGTTCGTCTGTCTACATCAACACCGGGACGGGCGCTGGGTGGGGGAGCGGCGAGACAAGTTCCATCGGGCACAGCGCGGACCAGCAAGCAACCGACATCGAAAACGCCGCGGTCACGTTCATGCTGATCCAGGCACCGCTGGCGCCCACGCTGGGCGACGATATCGATGCGCACGTGGAGGATGAGGACGAGAACGTGATCTACGAAAAGGATGGAGTCCCCGAAGGCCCCGTCTATGAAAGCTGGACGATCCTCGATTCGATTGGGATCTTGGATAATACTACTGCTGCTGGCGACTACGCGTACGGTGCGATGAACTTCAAGCACTCGTCCAGTGGGGGCGAAGTAAAGGTGCCCGGCGCCGTCGTGCAAACAGTGGGGTTCAACGCCGGCTACGTCGCCCGTTACGCGAGTTCGACCGGTGCGACCGCCGCGGACTGGGTTGCGGCCACGGACGGAGCCGTTTCTGGTACGGCCGATGATTGGGGCGGCACCGCTCCGAACTGGTTCCTGCCCGCCAGTTCGTATGTCTATCCGGCCGAGATGGGCCAGTACCCCCTGGACCATATCGGCTTGTCCAATCGCCCGTACCCGGCGGGGATCATCGTCGATCCGATCAACGGTTTGCAGACAACGGAAGCCGGAGGAACGGCGACCTTTACGGTGAAACTCACCGACAAGCCCAGCGCCAATGTGACGATCCCGCTGAGTTCGAGCAACCCGGCCGAAGGCACCGTACCGGCCAGCGTGACGATCACTCCCGACCAGTGGTACACGGGCGTGCCGGTCACGGTCACCGGTGTCGACGACCTAGTCGTCGACGGGGACCAGACCTACACGATCATCACCGGCGATCCGGCCAGCCCGGACCCGGACTTCGATGCCCTGACGTCCGCCGATGTGGCCGACGTCACGCTGGTCAACATCGACAACGATACACCCAACACGCCGCCGTTGCTGACGGCACCGGCGGCGATCCAGTGGTGGACGGACCCGGAATTGCAGAGTCGGCAGTCTTACGCAGCGCCTGCCGGGGTGGGTCCGCACTACTGGACCAAGGATGAAAGCGACCAATTCCTGTTCGTGACATCGAATTCCGATGGGGTTGCGACCGTGGGCTCCCTGTACAGTATTCCCGCGTTGCGCGCGGCGCACGCCGATAACGTCGTGGCGCCGTTGGCTTCGGCCTCGGCGGCGGATTTGGGCGTGGACGTATCGCATTTGCGCGGGGGCGCGATATCGGACGACCTGGGGCGGGTGCTAAGCGGGACGGCCACAGCGACAGACGCCCTCTATGCCAGCCTGCCGACGGACGGGACCGCCTGGAACTCGAGCACCGTCGCGAAGATCAGCAACGATCAGAATGTGAAACATGACGGCATGGCCTTCAGTCACGACAGCACCCTGCTGTTCACGAATGATTACGGGAATGCGGCGAAGCGGCATTACGTGTACACGTGGACCGTTGGCGACTTGACGCAGGAGGGGGTCGGACTGACGCTCGCCAACACGTTTATCAGCAGCCATACCACGCGAATTCGCAGTGTTTCCAGCTACTACATTGAGGGGCAGGACCTGGTCTATTACGGCGATGGCGCGGCTGGGGCCACGGTCATGGTCTACGATCCGTCGCTAGAAACCGAAACGCTGCTGGTAAGCGGACTGAGCCTGCAAGAGATCAACTACGTGAAGGTCAGCGGTGTCGGGACCGAGCAGATGTACCTGTACGTGGGAGGTGGCCGAAACAGCGTTGCCCAGCCTCCAACCATCTTGGTCTATGCCCTGGCGGCTGACGGAAAATCGCTCACCTCCGCGACTCCCGTGGCTTCCTTTTCCGGCGACGCGTTGATGACCGGTATCCTGGGCCTGTCTCCCCTAACCAGTCAGAGCTACAACCGAGCGTTTGAAGTCACGAACGACGGCCAGTTCGGTTTCTTTGGAACGCATATGGCCGCAAATGTGTACACGGTATCGGCGGACGTGCCGGCAGGGCGAACGACGCCGGAAGAGATGGCCTTCACGTTTACGGCCACGGCGACGGATCCGGACCTTCCGCCGCAGACGCTGACGTTCTCGCTGGACGGTGCGCCGGAGGGCGCGGCGATCAACGAGGCGAGCGGCGTGTTCACCTGGACGCCGAGCGAGGCGCAGGGTCCCGGTGACTATACGTTCCTGGTCCGCGTCAGCGACGGGACGGCGAGCGACGAAGGCTGGGTGACGCTGCGGGTGACGGAGGTGAACAAGGCGCCGGTGTTGACGGGCGTACCGGCCACGGCGGCGATCCCGGAGATGGTGCCCTACACGTTCGACGCGGATGCCACGGATCCGGACGTTCCGGCGCAGACGCTGACGTTCTCGCTGCTGAACGCCCCCGCGGGCGCCGCGATCGATCCAGACACGGGCGTGTTTAGCTGGACGCCGACCGAGGCGCAGGGTCCGGACGTGTACTCGTTCACGGTGCGGGTCAGCGACGGGGTGGCGAACACGGACCAGCAAGTGACGCTGCACGTGACGGAGGTGAACGTCGCCCCGACGCTGACGGGCGTTCCGACGGAGGCAACGATTCCGGAGTTGGTGGCGTACAGCTTTGACGCCGACGCGACGGACCCGGACGTGCCGGTGCAGACGTTGACCTTCTCGTTGCTGAACGCCCCGGCGGGGGCCGCGATCGATCCGGCCACGGGAGTTTTCACCTGGACGCCGACGGAAGCTCAGGGGCCGGGCGTCTACACGTTCACGGTGCGGGTGAGCGACGGGGTGGCCAACACGGACCAGCAAGTCA